>NZ_SMKQ01000030.1 GCF_004348995.1 Nonomuraea terrae | reverse complement strand
CCAGTCGTCGATCGTCACGTACAGTGCGGTGAGAAGGGTGTTGAGGTCTTTCGTCACACATTGATCCTCGACACCCTTCGTGGTTCCCGCACTCCACACCGCAGGGACTTAGGACTTACTCGTCTAGCTCCACCGCGTATTCCAGCAGAGCATGGAAGACGGCACGCTTACGGGCGATCGTCGTGGAAGCCGCCGCCTTGCCGTCGAGGCACAGTGTCAGTGCGTGGAGGGCGAGCCGTACTGTCTTGGCCTCCTCCAGGCTTGCCAGGTCGAGGGAGGCCGCCTTCAGCCAGGCCACGGCAGAGGCGTACTGCTGTGGGACGTCCGGCCGCTTGTCCTCCGGCAGGAGGAGGCATTTGCGGAGGACCGTCCGAAGCTCGCGAGCGTCCGGGCGCCCTACGCGGTCCTTGGTCAGTGCGGGTAGGACCGTTGCGAGCGCGTCGGACATGCTGTCTCGGCTCTTGGCCGCCGCGTGTGGCCACTTCATCTCTATGAACGCCTGCGCGAACTCCAGGACGCTTCGAGCATCCTTGGCCTTGAGCATGGACGTTGGCAGCCCGGACTCTACGTCGAACGCCTCACCGCGTTTGGCCGCCTGCCGCAGGTCGGACAGGAAGCTGTCGGCCAGGGCCTTGGTTCGGTAGGTCTTCGAGGAGCGCTTACGGGCGACCGACCAGCGGACGACGTACGAAGGTGTCTTGCTGGACTTATTACGGCTGATTTCGAAGAACTTCACGTCGTACGAGGTCGTCATGCGGCGCTCCGGAGGGATTCGAGCCAGGCGTTGAGATCGCTGCGGTAGATGCGGAGTTCGCCGTTGGGCAGGCGGATGCCCTCGGGCGCCTTGCCGATCTCGCGCCAGCGGTAGAAGGTGCGGCGGGAGACTCCGCCGAGTTCGTCGAGGACTTGGGCCACGGTAAGTAGCTCGTCTCGCTTGGTCATGCGGCCCTCCCCGTGTCCTCGGTTGCCGAAAGATCTTGTCCCGCTGCTCTGGCTTCCAGCTCTCTGAGTTGGGCTCGCCAGCGTTGGCGTTCGTGGACCGACCGGAGGAGCCGGACGGCGAGAGGCGGCACGTTGGCATCTCCCGCCGGGACCGGTCGCCAGATGTAGCGGTGTGGGTCGGTGGGTTCGTCGGCCTGGCCGAGGGCTTCCAGGACCCAGGTACGGCGGTCCTGCTTGTGTTCGGCCAGTGTCTTGTTCGACCACTTGCGAGACACCAGGACGCGACGGCCCGCGTAGCCCAGGTGTTCGGGCTTGTGCGCCTTGGAGCGGCACCGGCCCGGAACCATGCCCGCCTTGGCACCCTTGGGCTGCACGCCGTAGCGCAGCCAGTTGGAGCACGTCGGTGAGCAGGGCTCGTAGCGCAGGGCATCGAGCATGCGGGAGGCGTGCTCCCGCTGTGCCTGGCCGCCGTCGAGGGTGTCGCCGATGGACTTGGTCAGATACTTGGACAGGTACCGGATGCACTGATCGGCGTCCGGGGTGCCGGCGAGAACACCCTGCACGTCCACCTGTTCGCCGAAGCGGATGACGTGGAGGGGTTCGGCGTCCTCGTCGGTGTCGAGCTGGTCGAGGGCTTCGTCCCAGGTAGGCAGGACCTCTCCGGTTGCCGGGTCGAGGTAGCCGGCCTCCTCGTCCCAGACGGGCAGGTGGTCACCGTCGAAGCGCACTTCGTCTGCTTGTGGCCACCACACATGGTGGTAGGTGGCGGCGGCGATCTGCTTGATCTCCGCGCGCGGCAGGGTGCCGCGGATGGCCATGTGCAGGTGCGGGGAGAGTCGCTTCTGCGGTTCGACGGCGGCGAAGTACTGCACGTCATAGCTCGCGACCCGGCGTAGGTTCTGCACGAACCTGTCCACGAGTTTGGAGAAGTGCAGCGCGTCCCGCGCGGCGCGCCGATAGTCGTAGGTGTCGGGATCGATCGGGACGCCGTCACGGACCTTGCCGTAGCTGGGCAGGGTGAGTGTGACGAACAGCGACGGCCGGTAGGTCTTGCCATCCGGCGCTTGGAAGGTGCGTCCAAGGGTGGTGTGGGTCATCTTGCGCTTGGGCAGGTCGGGTGCGTCCTGCCGACGCCGGGTCGATCGGGTCCGCTTGGGAGCCGTCCTGCCGAGCACGCTGCCTCGCATCCCGGCAGCGTTGATCTCCTCGTCCAAGCCCGCGAGGACGGCGTCCAGGTCGGTCGTGTCGTCGCCAGCCTGTTCGGCCGCATCGCGCTTGGCCTGCATGTCGGCGCGGAACTCGACCAGCCAGCGCTGTTCCTCGTTCGGCTCGTCCGGCGTGACGGCCGGTTCCTGTTCCAGGTGCCAGCCCTCGCGGCATTGGGCCATGCGGAGTTGCCGGTTGCGCTTGGCGCATGGCGGGCACTTGCTGTCGAGGACTGCCCCGCACGGTACGTCGATGATCTCGGACTTGCCCGTGACGATGTCGAGCCGCCGCAGTGGGACGGGCCGGATGCAGACGCCGTGGAGCTTTGCGACCTCTTGCAGTACGTCCCGGGCCATCGGCATGGCTTGGCGGACGGCTCGGGGTAGAGCACGGTCGTGCGGATGGGTCATACGGTCCTCCCTTCGTCGGTGGTCTCGGACAGTCGCGCGCAGAGCCGGTAGTGCTCGTGAGAGGGATGGGCGTGGATGCGCGGGTGGTAGAGCTCGAAGACCCGCATGCGGGGCAGGTCACGGGCGGTCAGCAGGACCATCAGCGGACGCCCCGCAACGAGACTGATCTCGTCGGCGGTGCCGTGGAAGCAGATCTTCATGCGGCCTCCCCATAGGAGGCGTAGGCGTCGACCATGGCGCGGATGTGGTGATCGGAGACGTAGGCGGCCCGCACCCGGACCGGTTCAGGGCTGGCTTCCAGCCGGACGTAGCCGACGCCCGCGCCGATCTCCGGAACCGGTGAGATGTGGTCAGCGAGGGCGCCCCGGTCGCGTGCGCCGTCGCCGAGGACCATGTCCACCTGTTCCGACTCATCGAGCCGGAGGGCGATCTTGTCGGGGAACAGGTTGCGGATGTTCATGACCTCTTTGCGCGGGTCCTGGAGCGCGGCCAGGACGCCGACGCCGACCGCGCGGCCTTGCGTGGTGAGCGTGGCCAGCGCCGAGGAGATCCGCTGTCTGAGCCCCCGGTCGGATTGGTAGGCGGTCAGGAACGCCACCTCATCGACCACGACCAGGACGAACGGGTCCTCCACCGTGGGGGTGTGGGAGCGCTGGAGTCCGGCGAAGCGGGCCGCCCTCTTCTGCATGACGCTGACGGCCTCGTCCAGCAGGTCGGCGCACTCTTCCGGCGTGGCCGCGTACCGGGCGCCGAACAGGTCACGCCCGTAGGACAGCTCCATCAGCTTCGGATCCAGCGCCCACAACTCGACCAGGCCAGCTCTGGCGGCGGGCAGGAGCGAGCGGATGACGGACCAGATGATCGACCCTTTGCCGGCCCCGGTTGCCCCCGCGACGAGCACATGCGTGCCGTGCACCTTGAGCCGCCACGGCCGCCCATCTTCACCTTTGCCGATCTCGACCGGCCCCACGGTCGGCTCCTCCGGTATGGCGAGTGCGGGCAGAGGTTCGGAGAGCGGATCGCTGCGCGGGAAGGTCAGCGTCAGCCGACCGGCCTGAGACAGCGCCACCCGGCACGAGGTTGCGCCGAAGCCCTGGGCCAGGTGGTCGGTGCGGTCGGACCAGTCCTTGACCGCCTGGCCTTTGAGCATGCGCACGGTCACCAGGTCGGCCCATGAGGTGCAGGTGACCTTGCTGATCGTGGGCAGGTAGTCGCGGCCCCGGAGGTGACGCCCGAGTCCGGAGACGATCATGACGGGTTGCCAGTGACGGCGGTAGATCCAGACGAGCCGCCACCAGGCCAGCAGCCGGTAGCCGATGAGACAGGCGAACGATGGGTGGTCGATGAACGCCCACGAGGCCAGGGCCAGGACGACCGTGCCGAGAAGGGACGCAGCAGCGGGCCAGCCGTAGACGTACCAGCCAGCGCCGAGAGCTACCGGGACGGCGGATGCGATCGGGTGGCGCCAGACGATACGCACCAGCCCGGCGAACATGCGACAGACCAGGACGATGATGGTGATGATGGCGGGAGTCTTGACCACGGCCGGGCGGAAGACGACGGCCGTGTCGGGCGTGGTGGAGACGAGGTTACGGGCCTCGTCGCCAGGCAGCCGCTTGAACATAAGCTGGGAACCTCTCGTGATGTGGAGTCAGGGGAGAACCGAGGGGCCGCCGGAAGTTGCCGCTTCCAGCGGCCCCGCCTCATGTCAGGCCGCCGGTTCGCTGGCGTCCTGGGCCGGCTGTTCGGCGTGCAGCTGCTCGCACTCGGCCAGGTAGCGAGCGGCAGCGGTGAAAATCTCCCGGGCGACGGCCAGATCGGCATCGGTGACCGGCCCGGCGCCGGTGGTGGAGACGTGCACGTTCGCCTCGTAAGAGCAGAGCTCCAAGTACGGCCGCGGGCTGCTGAGCAGAAGCCCGGCACGGACCTTGAGGCCAGAGGTGTGGAAGGAGACGCCAACATGCGGCGTGGACTCCGGCCGCAGGGACACGGTGACGTAGGTGTAGGGCGTGTGCTCCCTCACGCAGCCACCCCCTTGCCGTCAGGCAGCCCGTAGAAGCTGCGCTCCAGCGAGCGGGCGAAGCGGTAAGCCTCACGGGCGAGCTGCCGCGCGAACTCCAGGTCATCGGCCGTCACGGGTCCGCTGGTGGTGACCAGGACGGAGGTGGCCCCGAAGTCGAGCGCCAAGACGGGCTCACGGCGGGCGAACGGGTGGTTGAGGGTGCGGGCGGCGTGCCCGGTGGTCAGCCGGATCACGCTGTTGCGCGGGGTACGGCGACGGGTCATTTAGGCGGCGTCCTTTCCGGTCGAAGCCTTGCTCTGGGCGGGTTGGTTGGCGTGGCGGGGTGCGTGCATCTCGCGGACCTTGATCGAGTACGCGAGACGTCCGGCGGCGTTGACGTACGGCGTGATCGTGATGCCGTCGAACTCGACCGGCGTGAACGGAAGACCCGGCATCGGCTGCGGCGGCACCGGCTGGACCGGGGCCAGGATCTTGACCGCCACCGTCTTCTGCGCGGGCTTGAGGGTCGGGTCACCGTCCATGACCGCGACCTGCCAGACCAGTTCTGCGGTCTGCTTGTCGCGGGCCTGCACGAACCGGCCGCCGGCGGAGGCGTCGAAGTCCTTGACGGGCTCGACCTCGCCGACGATGTAGCAGCCGTGCGGGAAGACCATGGCGAAGGTGACGGGGATGGGGCCTTGCAGAGCCATGACGGCTCTCCTCTCTTGGATGACAGACACTTGACCTATCAAGTGATGCTTTGAGATTAGATCGCTCAAACTTGCTAGGTCAAGTGGCCTGGTAAAGGTGACGTCGGCGTCGCCGAACCGATAGACAGTCACCGCGAAGGTGCGATGGGGAGTCTCCGGGAGGAACTTGTGAGGATCTTGGTGGGTTGCTTAGCCACTGCGGTGATTGTCCCGCTGGTCGGGCTTTTCTTGCTGATCGCGATCCCGATGTGGCGGGACGATGCCCGTTTCGATGACTTTCAAGAGCGAGTGCTGGCCTATCCACTGCCACCACAGACTCGCATCAAGGGCGACATCGACGCCACCTTCGGCAAGAACACCAGCGGCAACGGAGACTACTGCGCGTACAGCGTCCAAATGGTGCTTCAGACCGCGTTGTCGCAGAAGGAAATCCGCGTCTATTACAGCAAGGCCGCCATCGCGGGCGTCGACGGCAGAGATGAAGCATGGGTCTCTCTGGACTTCAGTGAAGACAGTGACAACAGTGGAGCCGTCACAGTGGAGTTCACGGACCTCACTCCCAGCGACTGGAACGTGAGCTGCTCATAGACGTCCACGTGATCACGTAACAGGGTAGGCGTCTTCCAACTCATGACGATCGGCTGGAAGCAGCACCTCCACCACCACCAGAGGCCGGCCCGAGGCGTCGCGGACAGCCCCGAACACAGCCAAGAGCGGGACGCTCTTCGGCATGCCGAGCTGCTTGGCCTCGCCTGCGGTGGGCATGCGCGCGGTGATCTGCTCCACGATGTGATCGAAGCGCACGCCCTTGCGCGCCTGCAGATGCTCACGGATGCCCTGCGGCAGCGGCTCACCGCTGGTCAGATCCGTGCCTTCCGATAGCTCCAAGGGCAGCCAGAGCGACACCAGCTCGGTTGGTTCGCCGTCACGGGTCACCAGGCGCCGGCGCAGGAACGCTCTGCTCTTGGGCTGCGCGTCCAGCAGCGTGGCCACACGGTTGGGCAGCGCGACCGTGCCCGCCTCCACCAGTTCGCCGGGGGAGCCGGTCTCGGGATTGGTCAGGTACGCCTGTCCACGTCGGTTGGACTCCACTGCGGCCATCGCGGGACGACCGCGCACGAACCGGCCCTTGCCCTGCTGGGACTCGATCCAGCCCTGTTCGCGCAGCACCCGCAGCGCGGCGACCACGGTCGGCCGCGAGACGCCGAACTCCGCGATGAGCTGGTGTTCACTGGGGAGGAGAGAGCCCGGTTGGTAGGTTCCCGACTCGATACGCCGTTGAAGGGCCTGCACAAGCTGCGCATACTTCGGCGGCACGGACTCTAGCGACATTTTGACCGTCCAACACCCGACAGGTTGTTTTACCAAGTTTGAGCGTAACTGGGCCCAGCCCGTACGTCCACACATTCCACAGGGACGCAGGAAGAAGGCCCGGCAGGCAGCCGAGGGAGGGAAAGGGGGCGCCCCTCTCATGGGCATGAACTTGACCGCCTGCCAGGCGATGAGGCGCGACGGGGTGGGGAAGGACCTGCCCCGTACCCCTCCGCACGGGGCTTATCGCCGCCCCGCCGCGCCCGCATGCTACTTGGCGATGTACTCCGCCAAGACGTCCGCTGCACCCTCCACGTCGTCGACCGAGTGCCGCCTACCGTCGGCTCAGCCTACGCAAGTTCGAACCTTGCACCTGCCACACGAGCCAGAAGAGGCCCGTCACCAGCGAAAACGCGGTGACGGGCCTCTCTCGTTGTGTCCGGCCGTCCACGGCTGACACCGGCGAGCTACGGTTGATCGTTCCCAATGCGTTCCCATTCGATCAAGCTGTGTGGGATCGGCGCGCGAACGAACGCGTCATTGGTTTCTAGACCACGGTCGCTTCCGACATGGTTGGCCCGCGTGGTGTCGGACGGCTCACCCCCACAGGCGTGGGGAGGAGGCTTGCTGAGCTGGGTAAATCCCAGTGACCTGCGTAAACGTAGGTGTCGGTGTTTGTCGTTGTATAGGCGAGGGGTCGAACGGCGGGCACTCGGATCAATGGGTGGGTTCCCAGATGCGGCGCATGGCGTCGTGTTGCTGACCGTAGATGCGCTTCGCGTAGACCTGCAAGAGGGCGTCAACGCTGTGTCCGGCCCTGGGGTGCGGGGACGCCGGCGTTGAGCCATGTGGAGACGCAGGCGTGTCGGAGGGAGTAGGGGACGTCCATGAGCGGGGACCTGGCCTGGGCGGATGTGAAGATCTTCATTCTGGCTTCGTGGAAGATCTTGAGGTAGATCACCGCACTGGTTGACCGGGTTGATGAGGTTGTCAGAGCCCCGGCCTCTGTGCGGCTTGCGGCTCATTGGCGTAAGCGATGTGTGGGTTGCCGTCGGTCAAGGCTTCACACCAGGCCGATCCCATCGAGGGCGTGGGCGTCCACAAAATCCTGCTGGGTCCAGCCCCGCCCTGCCTCTGATTGCGGAGGGCACTACCAAGCGCTTTCTAAGAATGGAACTACATTCTTCTCGCGTACAGCTTTTTGTCGATGCTGCCGACATAGACGGCCCCGTTGGCGACCGCCGGCGACGAGACCACCCCGTCGCCGGTGGTGAACGACCAGCGCTGCCGTCCAGTGACGGTATCCACTGCATAAAGCTTGCTGTCGTTGCTCCCGAAGTAGACCACCCCGTTGGCGACCACCGGGGACGAGTTCACATAGTCGCCGGTGTTGAAGGACCAACGTTTCCGGCCGGTGGCGGCGTCCAGCGCATACAGCTTCTTGTCGTAGCTGCCGAAGTAGACCACCCCGTCGGCGATCGCCGGGGACGAGATGACTTCGCCGCCGGTGGTGAACGACCAGCGCTGCTGGCCATGGTCGGCGTCCAGCGCATACAGCTTGTTGTCGTCGCTGCCGACATAGACCATCCCGTCGGCGATCGCCGGGGACGAATTTACCCCGCCGCCGGTGTTGAAGGACCAGTGTTTCCGGCCTGTGGCGGTATCCACTGCATAAAGCTTGTTGTCGTTGCTCCCGAAGTAGACCACCCCGTTGGCGACCACCGGGGACGAGTACACATAGTCGCCGGTGTTGAAGGACCAGCGTTTCCGGCCGGTGACGGCGTCCAGCGCATACAGCTCGTTGTCGTAGCTGCCGAAGTAGACCACCCCGTCGGCGATCGCCGGGGACGAGCGCACTCGGCCGTCGGTGGTAAAGGACCAGCGTTTCCGGCCTGTGGCGGTATCTACCGCATACAGTTTCATGCTCCGGTCGTCGCCAACGTAGACCGCTCCCTCGGCGACCGTCGGGGACGAGCCGATTTCGCCGCCGGTAGTGAACGACCAGCGCTGCTGGCCTGTGACGGCGTCCAGCGCATACAGCTTGTTGTCGTCGCTGCCGACATAGACGACCCCGTTGGCGACCGTCGGCGACGAGGTCACTGGATCGCCAGTGGTGAAGGACCAGAGCTGTCGGTCGGCAACCGCCGTGGAGGAGTCCACCCGGTCGCCGGTGATGAAGAACCAGGGCTGTCGTCCGTTGCCAAGGAACTGCCAGCCGGTGAGACCGGCGATGGCGGTTCCAATGGTTGCAAGGGCAATCAGGGCCCGCCTGCGGGACGTACCTGCGGGTGTGCTGGGCGTCGGCAGAATGCCCGCTGGGGTAGGCGCGATCGGCGTCGGAGTCATCCATGGCGGGGCGATCTGCGTGCGTGCGATCTCTGCCACGGGTTCGGGGAGCCAGGTGGTTTGTGTGAATATCTCGGCGACGGTCCGCCCGTCGGCCACACTCGGGGTTAACTCCTCCAGTAAGGCTGCCACGGTGGGGCGTTGTTCAGGCTGTTTGGCCAGGCACGGGGCCACCACTGCACGAAGCCTGGGCGAAAGCGCCGTCAGGTCTGGTTCCTGGTTCACGGTGCGATACCACAGGCCCTGCCAGGATCCAGTCCCAAACGGTCCAGTCCCAGTTGCGGTGAACACCAGCACCGCGGCCAGGCAGAACACATCACTGGCGGCCCCCACGGGCGCACCTGTCAGTTGCTCCGGGGATATGAACCCGGGCGTGCCCACGGCCATGCCGGTCTGGGTCAGTCTGCTGGCTTCCGTGGCCACGGAGATGCCGAAATCTATCAACCGGGGTCCGTCGGCGGCCAGCAGCACATTCGATGGTTTGAGATCCCGGTGCACCACCCCGGCCGCATGGATCGACTCCAGCGCCTCGGCCAAACCCACCCCCAGCGCCAGTACCGACGCTTCCGGCCACGGCCCATACTCGCGTACCGCGTCACCTAATGACATGCCCGGCACATAAGCGGTCGCCATCCACGGCGGCGAGCCGTCCGGGTCGGCATCGACCACCGCCGCCGTGAAGAAACCGCTCACGGTACGAGCCAGGGCTATCTCACGGCCGAAGCGGCGCCGGAAATCCTGGTCGTCGGCCAGATCCGGCCGGATCACCTTCACCGCCACCGCCCGGCCGCTTCTGGATCGGCCCAGATAGACCCGGCCCATCCCCCCCGTGCCCAGCCGTGCCTGAATCCGGTAGGGGCCTACCTGCTGCGGGTCTCCTGCTTGCAATGTCTCGAAATACGGCACGCGACGCTCCTCGGCATCCGCCCCCGACCAGCCGGTCAAAACCGATCAGCAGGTTATTCTGATAAAAGAAGCATTTCTCCTGGAACCGTATAACGAACTGGACACTGTCGATCCCCCGACAGCGTGGAGACGGTCCTATGTCGTGTTGCGCGGCCCAACAGACCCGATGCCGCCGTTCATTTGGACGACAAGAGGACGTCGACGCTGTGTCCGGCCCATTCGGCGACCTGGGGTGCGGGGACGCCGGCGTTGAGCCATGTGGAGACGCAGGCGTGACGCAGTGAGTACAGAACGTCCATGAGAGGGCTTCGGCTTACGCGTGGACGATCACCCGGAGCCGAGGCCCTGCCGGGGGCATTACCATCCGCGCGTTGTGGACTGCTCGCTCGAAAAGCGCACCACATGGCACGCCGTGCACGTCACGGTATTGGGCCTCGCGTCAGCGGAATGGATGCTGATGCTCTCGGACGTGGAGCGACATCCCTTCGCCATGGAGACGATGTCATGTCCGCTGCCATCTGGGTGCTCAAGGGCATCCTGGCCCTGATCCTCCTCCCCGCTCCCTTCCTGATATGGAGAGCCGTCGCTGCGAAGGAGGAGCACAGTCGGAAGGCCGCTATGAGAGCGCTGGTATTGGTGTTCAACACGGTCGTCAAGGTGTTGGAACTCGTTCTTGACACGGCCACCCGAGCAGCGACTGAGCGACCGCGACGCACACCAACTCGGAGTCGGCCAGCACCGGGGGCCGGCCGGTCCATCGCGGTCCCTTCAGCTCGTCGTCGATCTTCACGTACAGTGCGGTCAAGAGGGTGTTCAGGTCTTGCGTCACAACATGATCTTGAACGCCCTCTACTTATGCCTGATCACCGGCCCAGGACATAGGACTTACTCGTCTAGAGAGCGTTGAAGGCGGGGGTTACGTTACGTAAGTAACCCCTGATCGCAGAGTGACCGACGTCATCTCCCGGAGCTATACCGGGCAGGGTGAGATATGCAGATGGCGGTGGACTCACCGCGCAGGCACGCGCCCGCCGCGAACAGGTGAGGATGCAGGCAGCCGACCTCTTTGCTCAAGGGGCGACGGACGCCGAGGTGGCAGCCGAGTTCCGGATCAGCCGGATGTCGGCCAACCGCTGGCGGCGGACCTGGCAGGCCGGCGGCCGCCAGGCGCTCATGTCGAAAGGTCCGGGCGGCGAGGTGTGCAAGCTGAGCGGCGCTCAGCTCGAAGACCTGCAAAACGCGCTGGACCAGGGGCCGGCGGCGTATGGCTGGGATGAGGATCAGCGCTGGACCCTGGCCCGGATCGCCGAGCTGATCCGTGAGCGGTTCGGCGTTTCCTACACGGTGTCGGGGGTGTGTTATCTGCTGCACGGGCTGGGCTGGAGCGGGCAGGCCCCGACGCGGCGGGCCGTCGAGCGGGATGAGGAGGCGATCGCCGCATGGCGGGATGAGGACTGGCTGGAGGGAAAAGCACAGCGGCGCGCCTGGACGCCTGGCTCTGTTTCGAGGATGAGGCCGGTCAAGGCCTGAGATCACCCCGCGGCCGCAGTTGGGGCGGCGCGGCATCACCCCGATCGTGACGGTGTCCGGTAGCGGGTCGGGCACGGTGATGATCGCTGGGCTGGTGGCCACCAACCCAGGCCGTATGCCGCGCCTGATCTACAGGATCCGGCTGCGGCGGGGCCGCAAAGGGGAGCGCAAGTCGTTCTCCGAAGCCGACTACGCGGCGCTGTTCGACGCGGCGCACCAGCAGCTCGGCGGGCCCCTCGTGGTCATCTGGGACAACTTGAACACCCACGTCAGCGCCGCGATGCGGGAGCTGGTCGAGCGGCGGGCCTGGCTGACGGTCATCCAGTTACCGGCGTATGCGCCGGAGCTGAACCCGGTCGAGGGGGTGTGGGCTCATCTGAAGCGATCGCTGGTGAACTTGGCGAAGAAGACTCTCAACGAGCTCGCTCGTCTGGTCAAGACGAGACTGAAGCGAATGCAGTACCGTCCCGCGTTGATCAGCGGCTTCATCGCCAAGACCGGCCTCGACCTCGAGCCGCCATAACGTCAGCCTTTGAACCTCTCTAGTGGGGACTCCATGCTGCCTGTAGTGGCATCGCAACAAGGGCCGGCTTCATCATCGACACCCCGAACGA
Organism: Nonomuraea terrae; assembly: GCF_004348995.1. Classification (GTDB taxonomy): domain Bacteria; phylum Actinomycetota; class Actinomycetes; order Streptosporangiales; family Streptosporangiaceae; genus Nonomuraea; species Nonomuraea terrae. The sequence goes on along the minus strand of NZ_SMKQ01000030.1, from coordinate 46,767 downwards.
GACCAGTGTTCCCTGCACTGGCGACGCACCCCCGCCGATGTACCTCGGCGCCCCCTGCCGCAGTGGCGCGCTTATCGGAGCGGTTGCGAATCTTGGTGGGTGAGGTGGCTCGCCATGGCTCCCGGGAGCAGACGCGTTCCATGCATCTGCAGTCAAATAGATCTGATCTTGGCAGGCGGTCAGGGGGTCGTGTCGGACGGGCCTTCCAGGGGCTGCGGGATCGTCCGGCGGGGTGGTGTCCAGGCGTCGTTGGGGACTATGGCGAGGTCGTCGAGGTCAAGGTCCTTGCCGGACTCGCCGCGGGGCCGGATCGTGACGGGGCCGCCACTCTCACGGTCGACGACACGCAAGGGTCCTCCGTTGGGCTGCAGGTACGCGTCGCCCCATTGCATGAGGGCGAGTACGGCGGGCAGGAGGTCACGGCCCATCCGGGTGAGCACGTACTCGTGGCGGGTGCGCTTGCCGGGTTCGCGGTAGGGCCGCCTGTCAAGGATCCCGGCGGCCACGAACTGCTTGAGCCGGGCGGCGGCCACCGCCTCGGTGATCCCGACCCGTTCGACGAAGTCGTCGAAGCGTGTGGTGCCGTAGCAGGCCTCGCGGAGCAAGAGTATCGCCGACCTGCTGCCGATCACGTCCATGGCCTTGCCGATCGAGCAGTTGTCGCCTATCTGCCATTTCGACCGGTCGGCGAGGGGTCCCAGGAAAGTCATGGCCATACTCCCGACCCTACCCTGACTCCGCCGGGCCATAGTCAGATGCTACGGTCTGGCTATGCAATCTCATAGCCAGGCGGAGAAGGCGGACCTCACCTACGCGACCGCGACCGAGCTGACCGCTGCGATGGGTGCCCGGGAGGTCTCGTCCGCCGAGCTGACCGAAGCCGCGATCTCCCGGATCGAACGCTTCGACCAGGACATCAACGCCGTCTGCGTGCCGGACTTCGATCGGGCACTGACGGCCGCGCGCGCCGCCGATGCCGCGCGGGCGAAGGGCGACGTACGGCCGCTGCTCGGCGTCCCGATTACGGTCAAGGAGTCGTTCAACGTCGCCGGGCTGACCACGACCTGGGGCATCCCGGCGTTCAAGGACGCGAAGGCGACCGAGGACGCCGTCGCCGTCGCCCGGCTCAAGACGGCCGGCGCGGTGGTGCTGGGCAAGACCAACGTCCCGTCCGGACTTGGCGACCTGCAGACGTACAACGACCTCTACGGCGTCACTTGCAATCCGTGGAACCTGGCCCGTACGGCGGGGGGTTCGTCCGGCGGCTCGGCCGCCGCGCTCGCGGCCGGGCACGGCGCGCTGTCGATCGGCTCCGACATCGCGGGCTCCCTGCGCGCGCCCGCCCACTACTGCGGCGTGTACGCGCACAAACCGTTACAAGGCCTCCTCCCGACCCGCGGCCACACGACAGCGGGGACACCTCCCCTGGCCTACGAGCGCGACCTCGTGACGATCGGGCCGATGGCGCGCGGCGCCCGCGACCTGTCACTCATGCTCGACCTGCTGGCCGACCCCGACGAGACCGCGATCGGCATCGCCCACGCGCTCGCCCTGCCGCCAGCCCGGCACGACGACCTGGCGGCCTTCCGCGTGCTCGTCGTGGACACCCATCCGCTGATCCCGACGGCGTCGAGCGTGCGCGCCGCGATCAGCGACCTCGCCGACCGGCTGTCCGCGGTCGGCGCGAAGGTTGCCCGCGAGAGCAAGTCGCTGCCTGACCAGGTGGAAGCGGCCCGGCTCTACATGCGCCTGCTGCTCGCGTCCTGGGGGCCGGCTATCCGCAGGAGGTCTACGAGCGCCTCCGGCTCGACGCCGGGCGGCTCGACGCCGGCGACCGGAGCCTGGCCGCTGAGCGTACCCGCGGTTCGGTGCTCAGCCACCGCGACTGGATCGCGGCGGACAGCGCGCGTGTACGGAACCGCCAGGGCTGGCGAGAGCTGTTCACCGACTTCGACATCGTGCTGTGCCCGGCCATGCCGACCCCGGCATTCCCGCACGACCGGAGTCCGGACCTCTGGGCCCGCCGGATCACGATCGATGGGACGGACCACGACTACGCCGACCAGCTCGTATGGGCGGGAATCGCGTCGGCGCCGGGTCTTCCGGCGACCGTGGCACCGATCGGGCGATCGACGGACGGCCTGCCGATTGGCGCGCAGCTGATCGGCCCGATGTTCGAGGACCGCACCCCGATCCGGTTCGCCGAGCTCCTGGAACGGGAGTTCGGCGGCTTCAGCCCGCCGCCGCTCGCCCGCTTGCTGTATTGACCACGAGCGTTGGGATTTGATCAAATACGGGGCGGAGCAGATTGAGGGCTGCTTGCCCGAGCGTGACCAGGCGAGCGCAGCGGTGCTCTGAAGCGGCTGCAGGCAGAGCTGCGCAAGATCGGCCGCCGCGACTATTTCCCGCCCGCCGAGCACGAGGCCGCGCAGCGCGCCGTGAAGTCCTGCGGCTCGACGGCCTGACACCAGCCGAGGTCGCCTTGATACTGCCGGCAAGCCTGGATGCGGTCGCCGCCGTCGCGGAACGGTGGGTGCGCGCTCGGTGCGCTGTCGGCGCAGCGACGGCTGCTACGAGGCATTGAACAGCCGATCAGCCGGCTGAACAGTTCCGGGCCGGGGCCCGGACCGCGCGCCGCGCCGACCTACCGAGAACGTGCGGCCGCGGTCGACTCAGACGCTGCTCCTGTAGCGGCCCTTCGGGTCGCCAAGGACGTGAACGCACCAGGGCGTTCAGAGCTCACCTCAGGCCCTTGTTGTAGACCACGAAGTCGCACGGTGTCGCCAGGAGGGGCGCCAGATGAGGATAGGACTCGTCGATGGCCCCGGTGCGGACCTTCCGGTAGCCGATGCGGCTGTACCAGGTGGCCAAGAACTCCTTCGACGGGTGGGACCACTCTCGCGGGAAGAGGACCTCAAGCTGCATCACAGCGAGCCCGTAGTTCTTGCATCCCTGCTCCGCGAAATGGACGAGTTCCCGTCCGATCCCGATGCCGCGGTGATCAGGGTCGGCGGCGAGCATCCCGAACTCGCCGGTCATGTCGTCGAGATGCTGCACCCGGACGCAGGCGACGAGCCGCCCCTCCAACCGGGCCACCGCGATCTCGCCAGCGAGGGTCAGCCGGCAGATCTCATCCGCTGACGTTCGTTCGGCGCCCGCCCGCCACAACCCCTGTTCGGCGCCCGCGTACACCCGGTTGACAAGAATGGCGACGTCGGCCATAAGGGCGGTATCGGCGCTCGCATCCACGGGCAGCCGGATGATGTTCAGATCCTTCACGGGTCATAGTCCTTCCTGCTAGGTGGAGGGCCATCGCGATGTCTTCTCGGTATCCCGCACCCACCGCGCCCTCGATGGAGATCAGGGCTTTCGCGCCGTCGCCCTTGATGGCCGTGCCCGGAGCCGTGACATGGCCTACTTCCCGAAGGCGCACAGGTCGCGCGGGGGAGCCGGGTAGCCGGCGAGGACAGGGTTGATGTCGCCGTCCTGGCGCTCGATCCGCTCGATCGCCGCCTCGGTGAGCTCGACCGCGGAGACGGTACCGGCGTCCATCGCCGCGATCAGCCCGGCCGCTGTGGAGTAGGCGTGGTCGGATGTGCTCACGATGTCCTTTCCTTGGGCGCGAGGTCAGCGTGAGACCGAGGCGCCGGAGAGATCGCTGCGTCGCGGAAGGTCGTGGACGCGTACTCCCAGAGGCGGTCCGCGGCGGCGGGATCGACGGCCCACTCGGCCACCATGTCCACCATCGCCTCGGGGCCGCCCGCCGCCATGAGATGGGGGCCGCCCTCGACGACCGGGGCCTCCTGGTTGTTCTCGAAGTAGCGTCCGGTCACGCCTTCGAGGAGCGGTGACGCGGCGAGCAGGACGCTGGTGGCAGCCCCCTCCTCAGGCGTCTTGTAGTGATCCGGAATGGTCGCGTTCCCGTCCGAGTCCATCGCGCCGAGTGCCTGTAGGGTGGCCGTATCCAGATGACGCAGCAGGTTCGTCAGAATCTGCCCCGGAGCGCAGGCGTTGGCGTGGATGCCGTCCTGCGCCCATCGGCGGCTGATCCCGACGGCGAGCAGCACGTCGGCGGTCTTCGACTGTGCGTAGGCGATCCTGGAGTCGTATGGCTTCCGCTCGAACTGCGGGTCCTCGAAGTCGACCCCCGCCAGCAGGTGCGCACCGGAACCGACCATGACCACGCGCGCCCCCTCCGCCGACCGAAGGGCCGTCCGCAGGCCCGTCACCAGCGCGAAGTGGCCGAGGTAGTTGGTGGCGAGCTGCATCTCCCAGCCCTGTGCGTTGACCTGGCGCTCGGGCAGCATCATCACGCCCGCGTTGGCGACGACGGCGTCCACCGGTCCGTCCCAGGCGGCGCAGAAGGCCCGCACCGAGTTCAGGTCGGCGAGGTCGACCGCGGCGACGTCGATGTTCGGGGACTCCTCCACGAGCGGCTTGGCGATGGTGGGGTTACGGGTGGCGATCGTGACGCGTGCGCCGGCGCCGGCGAGGGCGCGGACCGTTGCGGTTCCCACCCCCGACGCTCCTCCCGTGACGATCATGCGGCGCCCGGTCAGGTCCACCCCAGCCAGAACCTCCGCCGCAGTAGTACGCGCAGCGAAGGGAGTAGAGATAAGCGTCATTGCGGTGTCCGTTCCTTTATGACGGTGATGCACCATGCATTGATGTGAAAGGCTGATCTGATCGCCGGGTCCGGGCTGCTTTCCGTGATGTGCCATGGGCGATCCGGATGGGATGCCGGTCCGAAGCGGCGACGAGTGACGGGCCTGTTGGACGTGAAGATGAGCCCAGTCGGGTCCATTCGGTTCGCGGACGAAGTCCCCTCCGTCGGCCCAAGCTGAGCCCTTGCTCAGGCACGGTGTCTCATGCGGGTCTGGGCGACGAGGCTGATGAGCGCGAGCAGGACGGTCAGGGCCGTGTAGCAGACGACGGCCGGGACCTCGCCGAGTGGGCCGACGAGTTGGCCCTCGATGACGATGGGCACGCCGAAGGCGACGTAGGAGACGACGTAGATCCCGGCGACGACACCCGCCCGCTGGTGCGCCGCCGCGAGCGGGAAGACGAGGCGCAGGGCCGCGGAGAACGACGCCCCGAACCCGACCCCGGCGACGGCCTGCCCGATGATCATGAGGGTCAGGCTTCCGGCGAACACACCGCCGATGATGCCGACGGCCCCGACGATGGACGCGTAGATGCCGATGGTCATCGCCCGCCGCGGGTCGATGCGGGCGAAAGACAGCCCGACGACGGTCGAGACCGCGGGCGCGATGAACCCGGTCAGGCCGTTGAGCAGGCCGCTGTCCAGGTGGAAGACGCTGCGGACCATGTTCGGGGCCAATCCTCCGGACAGGCCGGCGAGCATCCAGACCGCGGCGACCACGGGTGCCGCGGCGGCGAACTCGTTCCTGGCGGCGCGCGGGATCGCCACGCGCGGGACCATCGAGCGGAGCGCGCCGGGGGTGCGGGTCATGGTCTCGGGGGACAGGACGACGGCGACGGTTCCGAGAACGGTCAGGACGATGAGGGCGGTGAAGGTGATGAGGTTCGCCATGGGCGTGAGCTGGATCGCGAGGCCGGCCAGCAAGGATCCGGCGGCCAGACCGCCGGTCAGGCCGGCGCTGCCGAGGATCGTGCCGAGCCTCTTCCTGCCCGCAGGGGCGAGTTCCACGAGCGCCGCGGTGAAGGCGGCTGTCGCGGCGCCGCTGGCGACGCCCTGCACGATCCGGCCGGCGATCACCCATCCGATGTCCGAGGCGAGGAGGAACAGGACGTTCGATACGAGCTGGACGATGAGGGCTCCGACCAGGACCGGGCTCCGGCCGATGTGGTCGGAGAGCGAGCCCAGCGTCAGGACGGCGGCGAGGAAGCCGATCGCGTACACGGCGAACGCCAGGGTGAGGAGCGACGGCGGGAAGTTCCACTGCTGTTTGTAGAGCACCAGCAGCGGCGTCAGCGCGCCTGCCGCGAGGTAGAGACTGGTGAACGCGAGCGCCGCGCCCGTCAGGGCGAGTCCGGCGGGGAGAGTGCGTCGGCGGGGGGTCGCGTGCTTCCCGGCGGTTACTTGAGATGACAAAACGGGTCCCTGAAGAGACCACGCGCGCATGGGCGCGGTGGCCTGAGAAATTGACGGTGGCCGGGATGGACCGGCCCGGATGAACGGGCCTAGGTTGGACCAGGCCGGGTGGACGGTCAGCCGCTCCGCGGGCCGGCCCAGTCGCCGTGCGCCACGATGGCGAGGTCTTCGAGCTCGACGTCCTTGCCGGACGCGGTGCGCGCGCCGATCACGACGGGCTCGCCGGTGCCCTGTTTCACGAGGCGCAGTGGCCCGCCGTCCTCGCCCTGCAGGTGCTTGTTGCCCACTGCATGAGCGCGAACACGGCAGAGAACAGGTCCCCGCCCTTCTCCGTCAGGAGGTATTCGTAGCGGGTCTGCTTGCCCGGCTCCCGGTAGGGCTGCTTGGTGAACAGGCCGATGTCGGTCAGGTCCTTGAGCCGCGCCGCGACGATCGCGTCGCCGACCTTCGTCCGCCGGACGAAGTCGTCGAACCGGATCGTGCCGTAGAAGGCCTCACGCAGGATCAGCATCGACGACCGCGTGCTGATGACCTCCGTCGACTTGCCGATCGAGCAGTTGTCCAGCCGCCAGTACACCTTCGCATGAGAGCGGCATGACGTCCCCCGACTCCTACGCGGGCTGATCGGTGATGACGACGACGCCTGACGGCGCGTCGAGCAGCTCTACAGTACGGTCGGCGGCGCGGTCGATCTGGACGCGAGGCTCCGCGGGGATCCGCTGTTCGTTGTAGGTGCCGGGCCCGTAGAACTGTCCGTAGCTGAGCACGACGCCGCCCTCGGCGAGAACGGAACGTTCCAGCTCGACGACGGCCTCGGCGTCGGGGCCGTCCGGCAACTGCCAGGCGACGGTCTGGGCGAGGATCTTCGGCGATCCGCTCTGCCGGGCCGCTTCGATCAGGTTCTGGTTGCCCTCGGTACGGATGCGTGCGTTCAGCTCCACGTGCTCACCGATCTTCTCCACCTCGTCGGGCAGATCGGTCAGTTCATTCAGGATGATGTCCGGGTTGAAGTCGCGGACCGCCTTGATCAACGCGTTGCGGTCGAAGACGTCGCACAGGATCGGTTCGGCGCCGAGCCGGGCCAGCAGCTCCGTCTTGCCGGGCGAGCGGGTCATGCCGCCGACCACGTGCCCTTTTTCGACCAGGCGGGGTATCAGCCGCTGCCCGATCACGCCGGACGCGCCGGCTAGAAATATCCTCACGTATCTCTCCTAGCTTCATGATTTAGTAGTCAGCCTAGGCAGCTGACTACTATTGAGTCAAGTCAGGCGTTGTAGCCGCCATGGGCGTCCAGCACCGCGCCCGTGATGTACGACGCGGCAGGGCTCGCCAGGAAGACGATCGCCGCGGCGATCTCGTCGGGGTGGCCCATGCGCTGCAGTGACAGCGAGCTGAGCAGGGCCTTGAGGGTCTCGGCGTCCGGCGGCTCCATCCCGCTCTCCATCAGCCCGGCCTCCACGACGTTGGCCGTGATGCCCCGGTGGCCAAGGTCTCGGGCGACGCCCATGGTGTACCTCTCGACTCCCGACTTGGTCGCTGAGTAGTCGGCCAGGCCCGGGACGCCGACGCGCGAACCCAGTCCCGAACTCACCGTGATGATGCGCCCCCCCGTGCGCAGCACCCTGGAGGCGGCCCGGATGGTGGCGATCACGCCGAGATAGTTGGTGGCGTGCATGAGGTCGAGTGCGGTGGTGTCGGCGTCCGGGTCGTCCACGGTACGGCCTTGCTCCACCGAGATCGCCGCGTTGTTGACGAGGATGTCCAGGCCGCCGAAGTGCGCGACCACGTCGTCGATCAGCGCCGGCGCGCGGCCCATGTCCGCCTGGTCGGTCTTGAGGGCGACGGCCTTCGCCCCCTTGCCGCGAACCTCCTCGACGACGGCCTTCGCCTGCTCATCAGAGCTGGCGTAGGTGAACGCGACGTCGGCGCCTTGCTCGGCCAGCAGTCGTACGGTCGCGGCTCCCAGTCCGCGGGACCCTCCCGTGACCAGAGCCACCTTGCCTGTGAACGGCTTGTTCATTCTTCATGCCTCTCTGTTAGATCGCTGAACTAGCTGTCAGAACGTTAGTGGTTACGACAGAATGATCGCAACCAAAGTTGTTACATTTAGGTGGCCGTAACATGGAGCGTTACGGCCGAGGGGATGAGGTTCATGAGCGCCAACAGCAGGTTGACCATCGCCGCCCACGCGCTGGCTTGGATCGGCCTCTACCAGCGCCAGGGCCATGAGGTCGCCACCTCTGAGCAGATTGCGACCAGCGCGAACACCAATCCCGTGGTAATCAGGCGACTGCTAGGCGAGCTTCGCAAGGCAGGGCTCGTCGAGTCCCGGCGGGGCGTGGGCGCGGGCTGGGCGATGGCGCGCGAACTGGGGTCGATCACGTTGCTCGACGTGCACCAGGCGGTCGAACCCGGTCCCCTCTTCGCGATGCACCGCGCCGCTCCCGATCAGGATTGTGTGATCGGCTACGGCATCCAGCCGGCGATGCAGGGCATCTACGAGGGCATCGAGGAGACGTTGAGGCGCGAGTTGGCCCGTGTCACGCTGGAGGACGTACTCCGTGACGTCCTCGCCGCACCCCGCTAGCGCGGACACCGGGTCCACGGTTTCGCAGGCGTTGTCAGCGCCATGGCCTCCATCGCCGGGCTGGCCTGCTTGCTGGACACCTCAGTGCTGTGTCGCATCCGGTTGCGGCGACTCGAGTGGTGGATCCAGGTATTCATCGTGATCAGCATCAGTCTTCCGAACGGGTGAATCCACGACCTGGCTCAGCCCCGGTAGGGAGCGAGGAAGGGCTTGAGGGCCGCGATCACTTGATTGGGGTTCTCGTCCATGAGGAAGTGACCGGCCCCCGGGATGAGCACGCTGCTCACGTTCGTGGCGACGGACCGCATCTCCGTCTCCACGCCGGGGCCGACGCCTCGCTCGCCCGCGACGGCGAGGACCGGCATCTTGAGCTTGGTCTTCTTGCGCTCGGTGTTCTGGGCGATGATCTCGTCGATGGCGCGGTAGAACTCGAAACTGCTGCGCAGCGCCTGCGGGCTCGACTTGAGCGCGTCGACGTAGACCTGAACGGCCACGGCCGGCATCGAGGTGGGCGTCGTGCCCTTGGAGGCGAACTGGTACCTGAAGTAGAGATCCTCCCGGCCCCGTACCAGTTGTTCGTTGATGCCGTCGACCCGGTTGAACGGGAAGTGCCACAGCAGGTTGTTCAGCTGTCCCGGGATCAGCAGGGCGCCGGGTTCGGTGAGACCAGGAGTGATCGTCTCCATGGCCACGAACCGGTCCACGGCCGTCGGGTGGTCCGAGGCGAGCGCGTACCCCGTCCAGGCGCCCACGTCGTGGGTCACCAGGGCGAAACGTTTGTGACCCAGCACCTTCATGAGCTTCACCGAGTCGTCGGCGAGGGTGCCCGAGTCGTAGCCCGAAGCGGGTTTGGCCGACAGGCCCACTCCGCGGGAGTCGATCGCGACAACGCTGAAGTCCCGTGCGAAGGCGGGCAGCACGTGCCGCCAGGCGTACCACGTCTGCGGCCAGCCGCCGATGAAGAGGACCGCAGGGCCGTCCCCGCCGGTCACCGCGTGCAGCCGCAGCCCGTCGACGTCGACGTATCGGCTGGTGAAGGTCTTCCAGAAGCCCTTCGGCAGGCCGGGCAGGCGGGTGGCGGGCGTGAGCTTCATCCCGGCCGCCGGCCGGGCGAGGGCCTGCGATGTGCCTCCGGCGAGGAGCGGCGCGGCGGCGGCGCCGACTGTCGCCGTCCTGAGCAGCCAGCGCCGGCTGAACTTTGTGTCTTCGCTGTTGTGGTCCATGGCGGGGAACTCTTTCTGGAGGGGATCGGATGTCATGCCGGCCTGCCCCGTCCGTATCGGACGGTGCAAATGCTGTGGGGAAGGCACCTCGTCGGCCTCGAGCACTAAGGCCCGGGATGCGTGAGCAGCCGCGACGGTTCGGACGCGGAGGTAACGCGTATGGTCATCGCACGCGGACACCGGCGCGGAAGACAGCCTGTACATCCAGGAGCGCGGCGGGGTTCTGCAAGGGGTTGCCGTTGACGGCGAGGAGGTCCGCGTCGGCACCGGCAGCGATTCGTCCCTTGCGACCTTCCACGCGACACAACCTGGCCGCCAAGCTGGTCACCGAGATCAGCGCGTCGACGGGAGGGATGCCCAGCCGGACCAGGTCGCCGACTCCGTGGGGGAGGACGTCGTGGGGCTTGTCTGGGGCGATGCCCGCGTCCGAACCGATGACGATCTTGGCGCCGAGTCTGTGCATGTCTCGGTACGCCGCGAGGATTCTGTCAAGGTGTGCGGCTATGGCTTTGGGGAGTTCGACCGCCACGAAGCGATCCCAGCCCAAGGTCAGGCTCACGAAACTGCCGCTCTCCACAATGGCGTCGAGCAGGCCGGAGTTGGAATCCACTCCGTTGGGGGTCAGGAAACTGACGTGCTCCAGACTGTCGACGCCCGCTTCGAGCGCGTCGTTGATGGCCTGGACGCCATGCGCGTGCGCAGCCACGGGCAGCCCGAGTCTGTGCGCTTCGTCCACCACCGCGCGCAGGTCGCCAATGCTGTACTGCGACTGGTGCGGCGGCACGGAACCAGGCGTCAGGTTGCCGCCACTGACCATGATCTTGATGACGGCGCAGCCCCGGCTGTGGCGCTCGCGTACAGCGGCTCGCAGCGCCTCCGGCCCTTCGACCTCACCGCCGAAGAAGTGGCAGTGACCGCCCCGCGTGGTCAGCGGAGGGCCGGAAGTGAGAATCTCAGGGCCCTGCTCCGGATGCTGGGTCAACTCTTCGACGAGGGCCAACGAAAGATGGTCGCGGTCACCGAGGTCGCGGATGGTGGTGATGCCCGCATGCAGGGCCGACCGGGCGGCGGCCCGCATGTGTGTCAGCAGGTCGGCGTCATCGGTGGCGGCCAGCGAGGTCACGGGTCCGGGCCGGCGTCGAAGGACAGGTGCGTGTGGCTGTCGATGAGGCCGGGCAGCAGGCAGGCCTGCGAGCCCAGGTTGATGACGCTCCTGCCGTCGGTGGGCAGGGCGCCCGTACGGTCCACGCGCACGATGCGGTGGTCGGTGATGTACACCGTTGCCGGGCCGGAGGCCGTAAAACCGTCGAACAACGAACCGGCGTGTACAGCGAAGGAATTCATCTGGAGATACCAATCGGAAAGGGGGGCCAAGACGAGACTTGGCCCAGAGCCGGCAGGTCTGGCGGATTCGACGGTCCTCCACAGCGCGCAGGGCGATCAGGGGCCGCACACTCGCCGCTGGAACCGGCACGTCGAAGCCGAATCCCCCGCGGGCGACCAGGCGCAGCGGCGACCGTGAACGGTCCGCGTGAGCGTGGCATCATCACTCGGTTGCCGGCTCTTCGGGTTGCCGGGGGTGGTGAGGGCATGAATGCCCGTGGATCGGTCGGGGATCGGCGTAGCGGTCAGGAGGCGAGCGACGCCAGCTTTCGCCACTCGGGCAGAGGCATCGCCGAGTCCGCGCCCACGACGTGCAGGCAGACATGGTCGGCACCGGCCTGGTGGTGTGCGCTGATGCGCATGCCGATGGCCCCGACGTCACCCCAGGCCACGACGCTGTCGATGAGACGATCGCTCCCGCCGTGGGCGAGGTCGTCCTCGGTGAACCCCTGGCGGAGCAGGCTTCGGGCGTAGTGGTCCATGCCGAGGAACACACCCAGGAAGTCGCGTGCTGCAGTGCGGGCCTTGCCGGGATCCTCTTCGAGGACGACGGCCTGGTATGGCGCGATGACCGGTCCGTCACCCAACTGCTCGCGTGCTGCGGCGGTGTATTCGGGGGTGACCATGAACGGATGGACGCCTGCGGTGCGTCGTCCCGCAAGTTCGGTCATCTTGGGGCCGAGCGCCGCCATGACTCGCTCGCCCGCGGGCACCGGCGCGGGAGCTTGTTCGAGCCGGTCCAGGTAGGCGGCCATGTCGGCCAGGGGCCGATACGGTTGTCCCGCACTCCGCGCTGCTGCCGGGTCGCTGACGCCGAGGCCGAGCAGATGCCGACGGCCGTAGGTGCTCTGCAGGCGCGCGTGCCCTGCCGCCATGTCGGCGGGCTGATGACGCCAGATGCTCGCGACCCCGACAGCCACCATCGCGTTGCGGGTGGCCCGCAGCAGACGTTCTGAGTCACCGAGGATGTCACCGCCGCCCAGCCCCGGTATCCACAATGCGCCCCAGCCCAGTTCATCGAGCTCGGCGGCAGCATCGGCGATCTCGTGCGGATCAGCCATCCGCAGCTCGATACTCCAAAGACCTGTTTGACCCAATTGCATGTTTCGTGTGCCTTGTCTGTGAAAGTGCAGCCCGGCAGGCGCGTTGGCCGGTGCCGAGATCTGGTTGCGGCCGCCATCGACGAAGAGCTCGATGCCGGCGATGAAGGTGCCCTGGTCCGAGGCGAGGAGCAGAACGGCACTGGCTACCTCGTCCGGCCGTCCGACGCGGCCCATCCGGATCGTGCCGGCCATGTAGAACGTGAGCTGGTCGGCCCCCTCCTGGTCGGGGCTAGTCCGTCGACGCCGGGGGTGTCGATCGTGCCGGGGGCCCAAGTGCGGGGAAGGAGCGCACGGCCGCGGTCACCTGCTCGAAGGTGGCGAACTTGCCGCCGCCCGCACTGGCGTAGAGCACGTCGATGCGCTGGTTCTACTGGGCGACAGCCGCGTAGAGCCGGTCGGGGACGGCCAGATCGGCGACGTCACCTCGTACGCCGGTCGAGCTGTGGCCGATCTTGGCCACAGCGGCGTCGAGTGCGTCCTGGCGGCGGCCGGTGACGAAGACGTGCGCGCCCTCCGCTGCGAAGCGCTCTGCGGTGGCCAAGCCGATTCCGCTGGTGCCTCCGGTCACGATGGCCGTCTTGCCGTCGAGCTGTCCCATGGTGATGGCTCCTTATGTCGGTGATGTGCGCGATACGCCCGGACCGGAGGGTCGCAGATATTTTTAGTGAGTACTAAAAAACTAGCCCGGCGAGAGACGCGTGTCAACCGGAAGGAATGACCGGCACCTGCCGCCCGCGAGCGACGGACGGCATCATCGAATGCGGCGTTACAGCCCCCGCACGCGGCCCGGGCGTACCTGACGCCGCTCGCACTCGTCACCCATGAGCGGGTGGCGATCGCTGACCGGATGCGCCGCACACGGGCGGTGGACCACCGTCAGGCGTCGGGCTGCTGCGGCCAGACGGTCATGGCCATGTCCACGATTTGGTGAAGTTGCTCCCGGGTCGTGCCACCGGCTGCCTGGACGGCTACGCCCTGGTAAATGGTGGTGAAGTAGCGCGCCAGACCCTCGGGATCGCTGCCCGCCGGGAGCTCACCGCTCTTGCCCGCCTGCTGCAGGCGTTCCCGCAGGGCCGCCTCTCCGGCCGCCCTGCGCATCGTCAGTTCATCGCGTGCGGCCTCTGCGCCGGGCGAGCAGGCCAAGCCGCCCTGCACGGTGATGCACCCGCGTGGATGGCCGGGCTCGGTCGTCGCGTCAGCGGCGCCGTGCAGGAGGGCTTCCACGGCCGCGCGTGCCGTCGGCTCCGAGAACGCCTCACGGATGTAGCGGGCGGGGCCGTCGGCGTATCGGTCGAGCACCTTACGGAACAACTGCTCCTTGTTGCCGAAGGCGTTGTAGAGGCTCGGCGCATTGCTGATACCCATCGCCTTGAGCAGGTCGGAAATCCCGGTGCCCTCGTAACCCTGGCGCCAGAACACCTCCATCGCCCGATCGAGGGCCGCGTCGCTGTCAAAGGTACGCGGTCGTCCCCCTGCCATGATCGCCTCCAGTCCACATGGAATTGTAGTAATTGCTAACATACGCGCGTCCCAGCGAAGGGCTCGGCAGTCCGCCCGCTTCCGGTTCGTGCTAGCTGGATCGACGAGACGGCGGAGCGATCCTGACGGCTCCGGTATCAAGGCCGCGTCGCATCCCAGATACGGCGCATGGCCTCGCCCTGCTGTCCGTAGATGCACTTGGCATAGACGCGCAACAGGACGTCCACACTGTGGCCCGCCCACTCGGCAATCTGTGGTGCGGGAACGCCCGCGTTCAGCCATGTGGAGACACAGGCGCGGCGGAGAGCGTAAGGGACGTCCATGAGCGGGGAGTCGGCCTCGGCTGGTGCGAATGCCTTTGTCCTGGATTCGTGGAAGACCTTGAGGTAGGCCTGATCGGTCATCTGGCCGCCACGCGGACCGAGGAAGATGCGCCTGTCAGGGCCAGTACCGAACGCCTGGATGTGCCGGCGGAGCATGGCGCCGAGTTCTGGGTGCACGGGAACGTATCGGGTGTCGCCTGGTGCTCGGTGCTTGAGTTCGCGGCGTTCGCGGACCTTTCCACTGTTGGTCCAGCGGCTGCCAGCGCGGGGTTCGGCGTTGGTGAGGCGCATCTCGCCCCATTCCCCTTCGGGGAGGCGGACCAGGTGCTCCTTACGGAGGGCCACCACCTCTTCTGGGCGGAGGGCGGCATAGTGCAGACTCGAGTGGTGCTCTCAAGAGTGCTTCGCCATATCGGTCCCGGCCGCCCACTAGTGGGCATGGCAGGTGCGATTTTCGTCACGGTCGCCGGGATGGTCGTGGCCGGGATCGTTTCCTGGGGGCACTTCTGTGAACGGGCCTATCGCGACGTTCCACGAGTTCTCCCGGGCCGATGCTCCTCTATGCCTGTAGACCGCCCTCGGCGAACGCGAGCTGTTAGAAGGACGCTTCGACGATGATCGACGTAGAGGGAAATCGCAGCCCGCGAGCGCTGGGCCAGTACACCTCGATCGCCTTCGGGCAGCGATGCGAACAGGCCGGTGTTCGTCCGTCGACGGGCCGGACCGGGACGTGCTTCGACAACGCCATCACCGAGAGTTTCTTCGCTTCCGTGGAGTGCGAGCTGATCGACCGGCGGACCTTCCGCACCAGGTCAGAAGCCGAACGCGCCCTGTTCAGCTACATCGAAGGGTTCTACAACCCGCGCCGACGCCATTCCGCCAACGGCCAGCTCAGCCCTGTCGAATACGAGCGCCACCACGCGCTCAAGAACGCCAAAGACCTCGACTATGCTGCCGCGTAGTCGCAAGCCCTGATGTGTCTATCGAACCGGTGCAACTCCACCCACGCTCTCTCAGCTCGATCATCGAAAAATACGGTGACCGCACACCGTAGAACAGAGGTCCGGCAGAACAGACCGCGTGACCACATACGTGATCTTCGGGCCATTAGAGGGCCATTAAGGGTGGGTCAACAGCGGTCAATCACGGTCACTCGCGGACTGCCCTCGGCGCAGGTCGAGGCGGTTTTCCTCGAAGATTAGACCCGATTTGCAAAGCAGGTGATCCACCGAGGTTTCTGGGAGCCACTTTGGGAGCCACCTGAGTGGACGATCACGAACTGCAGCGGATAGAGGCGAACGGTGAGGATGCCGCCAGACGAGGTGGCGGACGCTTGCGAACGCCAGTGAAGATCCTTTGGGGACCTTGTAAACAGAAGGTTAGACCGTTCCTTTTCGTGGCCGCCAGCGGGCCGCCAGGGTTGCAGTTTGGGTTGCAATACGAGACCGTTCGGAGCCGTTCAGGAAAGACCGGGCACAGGCGTTGACCTGCATTGAACGATCTGGAACGGCTTGAACTGGATCTTTTAATCCGTAGGTTCCGGGTTCGCCCCCCGTGGTGCCCCGCCAGCCAACCACTTCTCTCCAATCTCATTCGGCGAGGTCTTACAGTTCTTGGGCCGGTTACGGAGTCCACTGAGTGGAGTGAGCCCAGGCTTCTGCGTGTTCCGTGATTTCAGCGATGAGCGGGCTCTTGGTCGCCGCGTAGGCGTTCATGTCGGGCCAGTCGCGAGCGGCGAGTCGCTGTTTGAGTTCCCCGTAGAGTTCGCGGTCTACGGTGTCGTGGCGCAGCCAGTCGCGAAAGAGGAGATGGCGGCGTTCCCAGTCGCTGCCTGTGGTGCAGATGTGCACATGGACAGCGAGGTCTTGAGTGCGCACCATGCGATGGCCGGACTGGCGGACGCGCAGGCGGTAGCCGGCGGCCAGGAGCTGTGGAAGGTAGGCGTCCTCGTCATCGGCGTTGGGCACACTCAGGTCGATGTCGACGATCGGTTTGGCCGCGAGCCCGGGAACTGCGGTTGAGCCGATGTGGTCTACACGGTGGGCCAGCGGGCCCAGAGCGGCGATGATGCGCGCTCGCTCCTGCGCAAAGCGCCTTGGCCACGCCTCGTCGTACGGGACGACTTTGATGTCGCGCTTCTCCTGTCCACCTATCAACTCGATGTCTTCCGCCATGATGGGCATTATCCCATCAGGGCAACGTCGTCTGGTCAGGCTTTTCCAGCCGGGGCGGTCGGCCGGCGAGGGCGCAGATTGATCCCTAGCTGGATCTACGACAACGTCTGCCATGGCGTGCAATATGTATGCAATGATCCAATCAGTTCGCGGGTTTCTGGACTAGCGGAGGCTGTCGCCGATGTAGGCCAGATGCGGATCGGCGAAGAATGACCTCACCAGCGCGGGCAGTTTCTGTAACCGCCGCAGCGCGCCCAACGCCAAGGATTTGAGTTCCTCGGCGCCGCGAGCAGAGGCGCGGGCGATCCGGTCGTGTTTGACGTTCTTCCATACCCACTCGTCCGGGTTGAGCTCGGGCGAGTACGGCGGCAGGAAGAACAGCGACAGCCGGCCCTCGGTCGCCTCGACGAACGCCTTGACCTTCTTGGCCCGGTGCACGCGGGAGTTGTCCACGATCAGGAACACCGGACGTTCGGTGTCGGCGAGCAGGCGCTTGCAGAATCCGATGAACGCATCGGCGTCAAGGCCCTGGTCGAACAGCTGGAAGCGCAGTTCGCCGCGCGGGCTGACGGCGGAGATCATCATGACCGAGCGGCGGGCTCCGGTGGTGGCCACCACCGGGGTGCGTCCGATCGGGGCCCAGGTGGTGCCGGCGTGGTAGTCGGTGCGTACCGCCGCCTCATCGGCGAAGAACACCGCCGCGCCGAGCCGTTTGGCCTCGGCCGCGATAGCGGGGAAGGTGTGCTGCTTCCATTCGGCCACCGCGGCCGGGTCCTGCTGGTAGGCCCGATACAGCGGCCGTTGCGGTGACATGCCCAGCTTGGCCAGCACCCGGCCGACGCTCACCAGCGACAGTTTCACCTTGAACTCGCGGCGGATCAGCTCGGCCACCATGGCCCGCGTCCACAACGCGAATCCGAAACTCAACTGGCGCGGATCATGACCCGCGATCAACGCATACAGCCGTGCCAGCTGCGCGTCATCCAGTCTGGCCGCCGGTCCGCGGGTCTTCTTCGTGCGCAGCCCTTCCGGGCCCAGCGCCCGGTAGTCCTGCAACCACCCGAACACCGTAGCCCGGCCGAAGCCGAGAATCTCCGCGACCAGATCCGGTGATTTCCCGCTCTCGATCAGCTGACACGCCCGCAGGCGCTCCTCAAAGCTGGCTCGCCGCCCTAACCTCGCCACGCATCAATCGTCCCACAACCACCCGGAGAAAGTCCGAAAACCTGTGAACGAATTAGATCTTGCTCGCTAGAGGCGAATGGTAAGAGCCCGCCGCAGCTCGAAGCCTATGTGAGAGCCGCAACGGTCACGAGCTGTAAAACCCTCAAAGGAGGTTGCGGTGGTCGATCCTCTCGTTCCGTTCCGTTGGTTGGAAGCTTCGCCAGGAGTAGGAGACCGTGAGGATCTGCTTGGCGAGATTTTCTGCGTGTCCCTTTTTCGCAGGCTCGAACCTGCCGAGGTGCTGCGACGCTTCGGGGCCGGCCGCCCAGGGCGGGAGATGACCTTCCATGAACTCCGTGTCAAGGTCTGGGAGGCGGCAGGGATGACCGGCAACGACTATGTCGGCGTCGTCCAGGTCGGTGAGTGGGGCGTGGCCGTCGAACCGGGGGGTTTCCAGGCGGTGCTGGCCGAGCGGTTGACCGGGCTGTCTCGGGGATGTGAGGTGGTGGCCGTCGGACGGCACGATTATGCGTCGGACAGCTTCGTGTACGCGGTAGATGGCAAGGTCGTCACCGGCTTCACGCCGCACTTGCCAGGGAGTCGGTGGGGCAGTGACCCGGAACGGATCAACGAGTTCATGCGTGAAACCGGCTTGCCTCCGGAGGAGTTGGATGAGGAGGCATGGGAGGCGACGTGGGATGACATGTTCACCAACAGGATCTCGCGTGCGTTCTTGCTGGCGGCCAAGATCACCGGCGTGGTGTTCACTCCCAGCGTCCTCGACGGGCCCCTACTCGTCGGTGCCATCAGTCAGTGATCACGAGGTGGCGGCCACTGGTGCTGCGGGTGGCTACCAGGTCTACCCGGTTTACCGCCGATCCGGGGTTCAAACCGCCGATCCTCTGCATGTGGAAGGCCCTCTCTCCCGAGAGATCCGCGTTTTCTTGGGGGCGATCGTGGCTGGCGCTGCCTCGCGGGATATATGCGGGATGATCTTCCCTGATAGGGGACGGGTGAGAGCCGCACCCCGAGGTCAGACACCTGATGTAGTCGGGAACGTCAGCCCGCTGTAAAACCGCTGCGGGCTTCGCAGCGTACGACTGCGGCAGGGGAAAGCCAGTACAGCGGGTGGGATTACCGTCGCCCTAAGCCGAGAACTTCGACTCGTGACCGCAATGGCCACCCCAGCGCAGGGTGGCGGCACGAGAAGAGGGGGCTCCACCATGCCCAAGTACCTGATTCAGGCGACCTACACCGCAGACGGCCTCAAAGGAGTGTTGCAAGATGGCGGCACCGGACGCCGGCAAGCGGTGGAGCGCATGGCGGAAAGCGTCGGCGGCCGGGTCGAGCAGATGTATTTCGCATTCGGCGAGACAGACACGTATGTGGTCGTCGACCTGCCGAGCAATGCGGCTTCGGCCGCTGTGGGGCTCACAATATCGGCGTCTGGGGCGGTACGAACGAAGACGACTGTCTTGCTGACGCCAGAGGAGATCGACGATGCCGCGCGGATGGAGGTGGCATACCGGGCTCCTGGCGCGTGACCGCCGGGTGATTACGGGGAGCAACACCAGCAGGCGAGGTCCTTGCCAGTGAGATGGCGCCGGATCTCGTCTTTGCTTGGGTAGCCGGGTAACCCGGCGCC
Organism: Nonomuraea terrae; assembly: GCF_004348995.1. GTDB lineage: Bacteria > Actinomycetota > Actinomycetes > Streptosporangiales > Streptosporangiaceae > Nonomuraea > Nonomuraea terrae. Next base: position 27,610 of record NZ_SMKQ01000030.1, on the reverse strand, counting down.
GTACGCGCTCCATCGGAACAGGTTGCCCCACTTGGCCGGTCGGCCAACGTACATGGGGCACCCTCGGGCATGCGCCAGCCTCTGCGCGCCGCCTCTGGCCACGTCGGCCAGGCGGCCCAAGGTGAGGAGGCTCAGCCAGGGGGCCACGGCAACTGTGGTTTCCCGCACCCTTGAACGGCCATCCGCCTCATGGTGGCCGTAGCCTGGTGGTTTCTAGTCTCTGACGCATGACGGAATGGCTGATTGGCCTGATGGAAATGCTCGGCGCGCCGGGAGCCGGGATCGCGATCGCGCTGGAGAACCTCTTCCCACCTCTCCCCAGCGAGGTGATCCTGCCGCTGGCCGGCTTCGCCGCCTCCCAGGGAGAGATGGATCTGGTCGCCGTGCTGTTGTGGACCACCGCCGGTTCGGTGATCGGGGCGCTGGCGCTGTACGGGGTGGGCGCGATGCTCGGCCGGGAGCGCACGCTGGCCCTGGCCGCCCGGATCCCGCTGGTGAAGGTCTCCGACATCGCCAAGACCGAGGCGTGGTTCCTCAAGCATGGGCGCAAGACGGTGTTCTTCGGCCGGATGATCCCGATCTTCCGCAGCCTGATCTCCGTTCCCGCCGGGGTGGAGCGCATGCCACTGGGCGTCTTCACGCTCCTGACCACGGCCGGCAGCCTGCTCTGGAACACCGTCTTCGTGCTGGCCGGGTGGCTACTGGGCGAGAACTGGGCACTGGTGGAGACCTACGTCGGCGTGGGCACCAACACGGTCATCGCCACGGTGGCGCTGGCGGTGCTGGTCTTCGTGGGCGTGCGGCTGGCTCAGCGGCGCAAGGGGCGGCATGCGGTCGGCGGTTAGAGGGCTGAAGCTCGTCGGGGCGGTGGCGGCCGGCGCGGTCACCGCCCTCGTGGGGTTGCTGTTCGTCCTGGTGGCGGCGCCGTTCGCCGACCGTCCCGCCGTACGGGCGGCGGCCGCCCGGCTGGCCCGGCTTGAGCTGTGGCGGCTGCGCCTGGACCTGCCCTCCAGGAATGAGGAGGGCGAGCTGCGTTACCTGGCCGCCCGGACGCCCGTGGGCGTGCTGGGCGGCATCGTGGTGCTGCTGCTTGTGATCGGCCTCAGCGCGGCGGTCATGCTGGTGTGGTCGTGGGGGCGCGGGGAGGCGTTTGACGGCATGCTGCCCACCGCGCCGCTGCTGGCCTACATGTTCCTGTCGGGGTCCGTTCTGCTGTTCCTGAACGTGTGCGGCCTGGTCGGGGTGGAGGCGCTGGAGCGGCGGCTGGCCGTACGGCTGCTCGCTCCCGACCCGACGGAGGCGCTGCGGCGGCGGATCGACGAGCTGACCGTGAGCCGCGCCGGGGTGGTCGCGGCGGTCGACGCCGAACGGCGGCGCATCGAGCGGGATCTCCACGACGGGGTGCAGCAGCGGCTGGTGGCGCTGTCCATGCTCGCGGGACGCGCCCGCCGGGGCCGCCCCGAACTGCTGGAGCAGCTGCACGAGCAGGCCCAGCAGGCGCTGGTGGAGCTGCGCGAGGTGGCCTGGCGGGTCTACCCGTCGGGGCTGGACACGCACGGGCTGGCGGAGGCGCTGGCCGGGGTGGCCGAGCGGTCCTCGGTCGCGGTCAAGGTGACCTGCGAGCTGCCGGAGCGGCCTGCGGCGGCGGTGGAGGCCGCCGCCTACTTCGTGGCCAGCGAGGCGGTGACGAACGCGGCCAAGCACTCCAGGGCCACCCTGGTGACCATCGACGTACGCCGGCAGGCCACCATGGTCGTCGTGCGAGTGGAGGACGACGGCGTGGGCGGAGCCGACGCCACCGGCGGCGGGCTGACCGGGCTGGCGCAGCGGGTGGCCGCGCTGGACGGCCGGTTCGCCCTGACCAGCCCGCCCGGCGGGCCGACCGTCGTGGAAGCGGAGTTGCCGTGCGGGTGATGCTGGCCGAGGACTCGGCCCTGCTGCGGATGGTCCTTTGGTCCACTCGAGCGTGCTGGTGCATTCACCAACAGCAAGAGGGATCATTCACAGTTGGCCCAATTCTGGCCCTCGCGGTCGAAGTTCTCCCGGGGGATCACCTTGTCCACGAAGACGCTCTCTGAGCCCACCCCGTTGGCCTCTGGAGTCTTCAGCGGAACGCTTTCTCCCTCCTGGATGAGGACCTGGCCGGGCTTGAGTTTCGCGAAGTCGGTCGCCCTGAAGCTGACATCGCGGATGTTGACTTGGCTGGAGGAACCACCACTCATCTGGTGACCACTGGCCGAATAGTGGTCACTCCATTCCGAGCCATCGGCGGGCTCCGTCGAGGACCATTGACAGCCCGTCGTCGAACCGCGCGTCGACGTTCCCGAACACCGCTCCGCCCGGTGCCCCGGCGTAGCGCTGGTCCAGCTTGCCCGGCTCGGGGTACACAGCCTGCTCCTCGATCGTGAACCCGATGACGAAGCTGTAGACGGTGAACAACGCCATCGCCGCGCGCCGCTCGTCCAGCCCGGAGGCGATGCTCCGGCTCAGCGGCTGCTCGTCGTCCGGGTCCACGTCGCCGAGGTAGGTCCCGGAGAAGACCTTCGCACCGTCGCGGTAGGCGAGCATCATCCGGCGTAGTACGCGGGCGCGGTGCGCGACGAGGTCCCACTCCTCCAGCGGCTCGGGCGGCTCCCGGTCGGCTGCGGCGTCCCTGTACATCTGCGTCGCCATCTCGTCGAGCAGTTCCTGCTTGTTCTTGACGTGCCAGTACAGTGCCGGCGCCTTGACTCCGAGATCGGCGGCGATCAGGCGCAACGTCAGCCCGTTGAGCCCGACGTCCTTGAGCAGCTTCAGCCCGGAGCGGGCGATGTCCTGCCTGGTCAAGGCCATCTGTCGGAGCTCCTCGGGACGTGGGGTTGACACTTAACGATGTTAAGGGCATCTTCGGCAGAGTTCAATTTAACGCCGTTAAGGGAGGCGGAATGATCGAGCTGACCGCGGAGGTGGTCGTCGCCGGGGCAGGGCCGACCGGGCTGATGCTGGCGAACGAGCTGGCGCTGGCCGGAGTCGACGTCGTGGTGCTGGAACGGCTCAGCGCGCGGAGCGGGTTGTCGAAGGCGCTGAACCTGCAGCCGCGCACGGCGGAGGTACTCGACCTGCGGGGACTGCTCGGACGGGCGGAGCAGCGGTCGTTCGCGACCGTCGGGGAGGGCCATTTCGCGGCGATCCCGGTGAGCTACGCCGGCTGGGACACGCGGCACCCGTACCAGGTGGGCATCCCGCAGGGGGAGGTCGAGGCGACGCTGGAGGAACGGCTGGTGGAGCAGGGTGTGACAGTGCTCCGCGGGCACGAGCTGACCGGGTTCGTCCAGGACGCGACCGGCGTGACGGTCACGGCGGACGGCGCGCGCGTCCGCGCGGACTACCTCGTCGGGTGTGACGGTGGGCGCAGCGCCGTGCGGCGCGGCCTGGGGCTGTCGTTCGACGGCGTGGAGGGCCGGGGGTACGGCGTGGTGGCGGACGTGGTGTTCCGGGTGGCGCCCGCCGGTGTCCCGGAGCAGTGGCGGTCGATGCGGAACATCGTCGCGTCGCACGGCGCGGGGGTGTTCCACACCCTGATCCCGCTGGGCCCGCCGGGTCTGTACCGGCTGGGGTACGGCGACCGCCTGCGCCGTCCGGCCGACATGCGCGCGAAGGTGACCGACGACGAAATCCGCCAGGTCGTGCGCGAGCGTTACGGCGAGGAGGTGGAGATCGAGGAGATCCGCTGGGCGTCCCGATTCGCGGACGACTCGCGCCTGGCGCAGCGGTACCGTATGGGCCGCGTCCTCCTGGCGGGCGACGCGGCCCACATCCACTTCGCGGCAGGCGGTCAGGGCCTGAACCTGGGCCTTCAGGACGCGATGAACCTGGGCTGGAAACTGGCGGCGGTGCTCCGCGGCCGGGCCCCCGCGGGCCAGCTGGACACCTACGAATCGGAGCGCCGCCCGGTGGCGGCCCGGGTGATGGACAACGTGGCAACCCAGTCGGCGCTGATCCCGACGACCGCGGAACAGCGGGCGGTGCGCGCTCTCGTCACGGAGCTGGCCACCCTGCCGGAGGTCCAGCACCACCTGTCCGGCCTGGTCTCGGGCCTGGACGTCCGCTACCCGGCCCCGCCGGACGCCCACCCGGCGACGGGCACCCGCCTGCCGGACTTCGAGCTGGAGCATGGCTACGCGAGCGACCTGTTCCACAGCGGCGGGTTCGTCCTCCTGACGACGGAGCCCGCACCGGCACCCCATCCCGAGGTGACGGTGGCCGTCGTGCCCCGACTGCCCTGGCCCGGCGTCACGCGGGCGTTGATCCGTCCGGACGGCTACGTGGCATCGACGACGGGATCGACCGAAGGCTGGATCGCCGCCTGAGGCGTACACACAGCGCGATCAAAAGGGAGCCACGGTGACAGCTCATCAAGACGAAGGCAAGCTGGTCATCCCGACGGGGAAGAACAACGGGCACGTTTTCCTCAGCGGTCAGCATCTACCGAGTGCCCGTCGACGGCGAGGCTTCCGTGGGGCTCGGAGTACTGGGCCGCCCTCCCTCTCCAGGGACACCAGCGAGTGGGCACGTGGTCATCACCGGCGAGGTGATGTCACGTTCCGTGTTGGATTTCTAGAGTCCTCCATATGACGGATGGTCCGCGGATGACCCTGCAGACGATGCTCGCGCCGCCCTCGATCGAGCCGAGCGGTCCCGCGGACCGGTCGCGGACCTCCGGCCGACGACGTCATGACCGGCCTGGTGGAGCCGGCTACCCGCCGAACTTGCGGCTGCGGAGGGGCCGTCGGCCGGTTCCAGCCTGAGGTACGACATCCGGCGACCGGCTGACTCGCGGACTACGGTTGAGCGCCTTGCGAGCGGGGCGGAAAAAGATCGCCAAGGCCGCGAACCTTCCTCACCCGGGCGCTGTCCAACCCGAATGTACGACGGACATGAAGAACAGACCTCGGAAAGGGCATCCACAGATGCGATCGAAGCTGGCCACCCTGTTCCTCGCCACGCTCGCCGCCGGCAGCTGTGTCCTCGCCGGAGCCTCTCCTGCCTCGGCCACGTCGCACTACGGCAAAAGCAAATGGATCAGTTCCGAGAGGGGCTGGCAGCACGCGGGAGTGTACGTCGAACCCGGTGACATGGTGCGGATCCACTACGTCAGCGGCCGGTGGACGGTCGACTACCGCGAGTTCCCCTACGTGTCCTCGGCCGGCTACGCCAGGCACATCGACCGCAGGATCTACCAGGAGTGCAAGATCCTCAGCAGGCATCCGCACGGCTCGATGATCGCGAAGATCAACGGAGACCACTACCGGGTCGGCAGCAGGGGCTTGATCCGGGCGCGCCAGGCAGGCTTCCTCCAGCTGCGCGTCAACGACGCCGACGGTTGCCTCAGCGACAACGACGGCTCCGTCCGTGTGAAGATCATGGTCACCGACTACTGAGCCGTGTTTCCCGGAAGCGGCCTGGTGGCCGGTTCCCGGCCGGCAACGCCGGGCCGGCCACCGCACACCTGCCGCGCCGTACCAACCGAGCGCACCGACCCAGGTTGCCGCGCCGTCGTACACATACAGCCCTACGATCAGCAGGCGTGAGCCGGCCTCTGCTGATGGCCGGAGCATGATCGGTGAGCCGGTGCTTCGTTCCTCGGCACCGGCTCACCGGACACGGGTCGCCTGTCCGTACGTCCTCACGCATGCCCACGTCCGAAATGCGCCATCCGGCCGATGAGGCGCGCCGCAAGCTGGTGCGCCGGCGTCAGACGATCGGCTGTTGGGCGAGCCCCAGGTCGGTGCCCTTCGGCTCCTTGACCGCCGTGACGGCCGCCAGGGAGATCACGCAGAGCGCCATGATGTAGGCGCCGACGGACAAGGCGGATCCCGTGCTCTGCACCAGTGCCTGGGCGATCGTGGGTGCGAAGGCTCCGCCCAGGATGGCGCCGAGCGCATAGCCGATGGCCACGCCGGAGTAGCGCACCGAGACGGGGAACATCTCGGCGTACATGGCCGACATGGGCCCGTACGACAGGCCCAGGCCGATGCTCAGGACGATGATCGCCGCCGTGAAGAGCCAGATGCTGCGGGTCTCCATCAGCAGGAAGAGCGGAATCATCCAGACGAACACGAGCACGTAGCCGATCTGGAAGGTGCGGACCCGGCCGATCCGGTCGGACAGCACCCCGCCGTACAGGGTGAAGACCAGCCAGCCGACCGATCCGACGACCGTGGCGAGCAGCACGGACGGCCGGGACAGGCCCAACGTGGTGGTGCCGTAACTGATGAAGTAGGCGATGAGGAGATAGCCTGCGGCGTTGTTGGCCACGAAGATCAACGCGGTGAGCATCACGTTCTTGCTGTTGCTGCGGAACAGGTCGCGCAGCGGCGCGGAGGACGTCCTGGTGCGCTGCCGCAGCTCCTCGAACACGGGGCTCTCCTCGACGGCCCGCCGCACCAGATAGCCGATGACGATCAGGGTCAGGGAGAGCAGGAACGGCACCCGCCAGCCCCACGTCTGGAACTGCTCCGGCGTGGTCACCGTACTCATGATCCACAGAACGCCGGTCGCCAGGATGAGGCCGATCGGCACGCCGATCTGGGGGAAGGCGCCCCACCATCCACGGCGGTCGCGGGGCGCGTGCTCCACCGCCAGCAGGGCGGCGCCGCCCCATTCGCCGCCCGCGGAGAAGCCCTGCAGGATGCGCAGGAGGATGAGCGCGATGGGCGCGGCCACGCCGATCGACCCGTAGGTGGGCAGCAGGCCGATGAGGGTGGTGGCCGCGCCCATGAGGAGCAGCGTCAGCACGAGCATGCGCTTGCGGCCCAGCCGGTCGCCGTACCGGCCGGCGACGATCGCGCCGAGCGGGCGGAACAGGAAGCTGATGCCGATCGTGGCCAGCGAGATGAGCGTGGCCAGGCCGGGGGCCTGCTCGTTCACCGGGGCGAGGAAGAGCGGGCCGAACACCAGGCCGGCGGCCTGGGCGTAGATGAAGAAGTCGTACCACTCGATGGTGGTGCCGGCCAGGGTGCTGGCGAGGACCTTGCGGTCGTCGCGCGTCATGGCGCGTGGTTCGCTCGTCACGTGGGGCTCCGTTCCTTACTTCGGGGGGTTTGGCGCCCGGGATGTCTGGACACCTGACTCGGGCCACTGGTCGAGCGCCGCGGCGAGTTGCGTCCTGCGCAAGGTCTTCGGCCAGCCAGACATCGCGAACGACACCGGCCAGGCCGGTCTGGCGGATTTCGATCCGCCAGACCGAGTCGATCGCCTGCTGGGTCGCTGTCGTCACTACTGCTTGGCGGTGCGCTCCGGGCGCAGCCGCTGCTCGGCCGCCGCGATCTCGGCCGGGAAGGACTCGTCGAAGTCCTCAGCGTCGAGGACCTTTCGAAGTTCGATCTCGCCGTCGCGGACCGGCGAGCGCTTGACTGTGGTGTTGCCGTCGGCGTCGAAGGCGACCCGCTTGCCCTTGCTGGTCGGCTGGAGTCCGTCGCCGGCCAGTACGACGCCCGCCTCGACGAGCTCCTTGTTGTAGAGGTCCATCGCCACGAACTCCTCGGCTGTACCGAACTCGCCGGACTCGGACCGCTCCGTAGCCTTGACCAGAACCATGACCTTCATCGCTGTGTTCCTTCGCGTCCGCCCGGGATCGGCCACACTGGCCGATTCAACCGTGGCTCACCATGCGTCGAACGGGAAGGGATGGATTCGACATGACGCCGAAGCTTTTCTCGTCATCAACACCCGTCTGGAGCACCTTCACGAGCACATGAGCGATAGTCAGGACCGGCTGATCGGCGCGTCATACGACTCGCCTCCTGATTCGCCGGGACGTTCCATCAGGAGGCCCAGGGCATCGAGGGCGGTGCGCTCGGCCGCACGCCGCACGCGCGGCCTGGGGGTACGGCAACGGGACACGCCCACCCATCGGTCATGCTCCGCCGATCGCTCCGGGGCCGAACAGCGCCTTGAGGTCGCCGTAGAACGCGGGCCCCGGAGCGACCTGGAAGGGCACAAGGTTCAGCAGCACGCTCCTGGCGCCCCGGCGATGCAGGCACACGTGGACGGGCGCCCGGCCGGGATGGGCGATCAGGATCTGCTTCAGCTCCTGCACGACCCGCAGGTTCAGCTGTGCCTCCTGGACCGAGATCACCACGGGGGGATGGGTGCCCGCCTGGGAGACGTCCAGGATCGCGATCTCCTCGCTGTAGAGGCTCATGGTCTCTTCGCGGACGTTGATCCGGCCGCGAACAGAGATGACGCGGTCCTCGACCAGCGTCTCGCCGTACAAGGTGTAGGTCTTGGGGAAAACGAGGCACTCCACGGAGGCGTCGTGGTCTTCGAGGGTGACGATCGCCCATGGGCTGCCCTGCTTGGTGACCTTGCGTTGCAGGCCGGAGACGATGCCGCTGATCCTGGTCATGCCGTCTTGACGTCCGGACGCGAGCAGGTCGGCAATGGTGGTGTCTCGGTTGGCGGACAGGACGCTTTCCGCGTCGTCGAGCGGATGGCTGGAGACGTAGAGCCCGAGCATCTCGCGTTCGAAGGTGAGCAGGGTGGCCTTGTCCCATTCGCCGTGGGAGATCGTGACCGAGAAGGCGCTGCGTTGGCCGGGCTCGCCGAACAGCGAGTCCTGGCCGTGCGCCTCGTTCCGCTTGACGTCGACGACCGCGTCGACGGCCTGCTCGTGCACCGCGACCAAGGCTTTTCTATGGTGCCCCATGCTGTCGAAGGCGCCGGCCTTTGCCAGCGACTCGATGACGCGCTTGTTGCAGACGACGGACGGGACCTTGGCGAGGAAGTCGTTGAAGTCGGTGTAGCGGCCCTCTGCTTCACGGGTGCGGACGATGGCGTCCACGACGCCGGCCCCGACGTTGCGCACGGCGCCCAGGCCGAAGCGGATCTCGGATCCGACAGCGGTGAAGTCGAGCCGGCTGGCGTTGACGTCGGGAGGTAGCACCTTGATACCCAGGCGCCGGCAGTCTGACAGGTAGACGGCCATCTTGTCCTTGTCGTCGCCGACGGAGGTCAGTAGTGCGGCGAGGTACTCGCACGGGTGGTTGGCCTTGAGGTAGGCGGTCCAGTAGGAGACCAGGCCGTAACCGGCGGTGTGGGACTTGTTGAAGCCGTAGCCGCTGAAGGGGACGAGGACGTCCCAGACTGCCTTGACGGCCTCTTCGGAGAAGCCGCGTGCGCCCATGCCCGTCGAGAAGCGGTCCCATTCGGCGTCGAGAACCTCCTTCTTCTTCTTGCCCATGGCCCGCCGCAGCATGTCGGCGGCGCCGAGCGAGTAGCCGGCGAGCTGCTGGGCGATGGCCATGACCTGCTCCTGGAAGACCACCAGGTGGTAGGTGTCGCCCAGGATGGGCTCCAACGCCTCTTCCAGCTCGGGGTGGATCGGCTCTACCGGTTGCCTGCCGGTCTTGCGCAGTGCGTAGTTGGTGTGGGCGTTCATCTCCATCGGGCCAGGCCTGTACAGCGCGTTCACCGCGGCGATGTCGGTGAACGTGGTGGGCTGCATGAGCCTCAGCAGCACCCGCATGCCGCCGCTGTCCAGCTGGAAGACGCCGAGCGTGTCACCGCGGGCGAGCAGCTCGTACGTCGTGGGGTCGTCCAGGGGAATGTCGAGAACGTCGATGTCGACGCCCTTGTTGGCGCGGACGTTCGCGATGGCGTCGCCGATGACGGTGAGGTTGCGCAGGCCGAGGAAGTCCATCTTCAGCAGGCCCATGTCCTCGGCCTGCGTGAAGGGGAAGCCGGTGATGACGGGCCCGTCCGCCTTGGGCTTGACCAGGGGGATCACGTCGATGAGCGGCTCGCGGGAGAGGATCACGCCCGCGGCGTGGATTCCGGTGCCGCGCGTGAGGCCCTCGATACCGGCGGCGGTGTCGATCACTCGTCTGACGTCGGGGTTCTGCGCGTACATCTGGCGTAGCTCGGTGGCCTCGCCGTGGCGCGGGTGGCGGGTGTCGTGGATGGCGGCCAGCGGGATCTCCTTGCCGCCGTCCGCGGCCGGGAACGCCTTGGTGATGCGGTCGCCCAGGGCGTACGGCAGGCCGAGCACCCGGCAGGAGTCCTTCACCGCGGCCTTGGCCTTGATGGTGCCGAACGTGACGATCTGGCAGACCCGGTCCTCGCCGTATTTACGGGTGACGTAGTCGATCATCTCGTCGCGCCGCCTGTCGTCGAAGTCGAGGTCGACGTCCGGCATGGTGATGCGCTCGGGGTTGAGGAAGCGTTCGAAGATCAGTTTGTGTTCGATCGGGTCCAGCTGAGTGATGCCGGTGCAGTAGGCGACCATCGAACCGGTGGCGGACCCGCGGCCGGGGCCCAGGCCGATGCCGTTCTTCCTGGCATACCGGCAGATGTCGGCGACCACCAGGAAGTACCCGGGGAAGCCCATGGCGTCGATCACCGAGAGTTCGTAGTCGATGCGGTCCAGCACCTCCTGGGGAGGGTGGTCGCCGTAGCGGTGGCGCGCCCCCTGCAGGGTTTCCTTACGGAGCCAGCTTGACTCGGTCTCGCCCTCGGGCACGGGGAAGCGGGGTGTCAGATCCCGGTGAGCGAACACCTCGCCGTAGTCGCCGACCCGTTCGGCCACCAGCAGTGTGTTGTCGGTGGCGCCGGGGACCTCGGCGTCCCACAGCGCGCGCATCTCCTCGGCGGACTTGACGTAGTAGCCGCTGCCGGTGAACCGGAAGCGGTCGGGATCGGCGAGCCGCTTGCCGGTGCCGACGCACAGCAGCGCGTCGTGCGCCTGTGCCTGGTCCTCGGTGACGTAGTGGGAGTCGTTGGTGGCCAGGGGAGGTAGGTCGAGCTCCTTGCCGAGCTTCATGAGCTCGTCGCGGACGCGGCGTTCGATGGCGAGACCGTGGTCCATGAGTTCCAGGAAGTAGTTGTCCTTGCCGAAGATGTCGCGGTAGCGGGCGGCAGCCTCGACTGCCTGGGCGTACTGGCCGAGCCTGAGTCTGGTCTGCACCTCGCCGGAGGGGCAGCCGGTCGTGGCGATGATTCCTTGGCCGTGTTCGGCGAGCAGGTCATCGTCCATGCGCGGATATTTCTGCACGTGCCCTTCGAGCCAGGCCCGGGACTGCAGGCGGAAGAGATTACGCAGGCCCCTTGCGTCGGCCGCCCACATCGTCATGTGCGTATACAGGCCGCGGCCGGAAACGTCCCCGCCCTCGCCGGTGTCGTCGTCGGAGCGGCGCAACGAGACGTCCTCGCTGTAGTACACCGGCTTGCGGTAGTGCCTGGAGGCGGGAGCGACATACGCCTCGATGCCGATGACCGGCTTGATGCCCGTCTTGCCCGCCGACCGGTAGAACTCGTAGGCGCCGTGCACGTTGCCGTGGTCGCTCATCGCCACGGCCGGCATGCCGAGTCGCGCCACTTCGTCCATCAGCAGGCCCACCTTGGCGGCGCCGTCGAGCATGCTGTACTCGGTGTGCACGTGGAGGTGCACGAAGGATCCCATCGGAGACCACGCCCTCTGGTTGTAGGCTCGGCTGCGAACCCGAGCATTCGATCCGAGAGCAGGCGTGATTGTCCAACAATCGACACACCGATCATTCACAACCAGAAGTTGTCCACAAGGTGCCGCTGGACCTGGATCTCGGTGCTGTTCGGGCCTTCACCGCCATCACCGAGGACCGATACTTCGGCGAGGCCGCGACCCGGCTGGGAATCAGCCAGCAGGCCATCTCCAAGCGCATCGCGAAGCTGGAGTCAGATCTCGGCGTCCGCTTGTTCTTTCGCACCCGTGCCGGGGCCGACCTCACCGAGGACGGCAGGGCGTTCCTCCATCACGCGCGCTCCCTGGTCGGCCTTGCCGACCAGGCGGTCGACCTGTTGCGCGGTCGTCGCCGCGCACTTCGGGTCGACGTCCTGGACACCCGGCTGCGGTCCGTCGAACTGCTCCGGGCGTTCCATCAGACCGTCGAGGACGTGGACATCGAGATCCTCACCTCGAACGGGCTCAGATCGGCGCACGGCGCGCTCACCCGCGGATCCGTCGACGTGTTCTTCAGCCGCGTCATCGGGACGCTGGACGAGGAGCTCCGCCACATCCCGGCGTATCTGGAACCGGTGCATCTTCTCGTGAGCCGCGATCACCCGCTTGCGGGCCGGCAGCACGTCGAGATGGAACGCCTGTCCGGATCGACCGTGTGGATGCCCGGGAACACCCCTGGCAGCGAGTGGGCAGACTTCTACAACGTCCTGGGCGCGGCGTTCGACATCCAGATCGACACCTCGGGGCCCGACTTCGGCTGGGAGCACTTCATGGAGCGGATCGGCTCCGGTGAGCACATCGGCTTTGGCGGTGAAGAGCTGCGGTTGCCGTGGAATCCGCGCACCGTGCAGATCCCGCTCGTCGATCCCGCGCCCGTCTATCCGTGTTCGCTGCTGTATCACCGGCAGAACCACCATCCGGTGCTGGCTCTGCTCACCCGTTTCATCCAACGCGCGTTCCGACCGTTCGACTCGGAACGCCAATGGCTGCCGGCCCCCGACCGCGCCGCCTTCACCGTGGACCGCACCTGAACATCGGGCACACGCCGCCGACGTCACGACGTCATGCTCAACTCGTGCTGGTGCGCCCCGGGCGCCGGGATCGCCGCCGGGCTCATCCGGCTTCGTAGGTGGGCCTCGTAGCCGGGCCCGGAAGCCGGCTTTCGGCGCCCAGAAACCCGGCTTTCGGCCGGTGGGTGACCGGCAGCGGAAGGGTCGGTGAATTGGGTCGTCACCAGTTGCCCGGTGTGGAGCGATCACTGCAGGGTGAGGGATCGACCGCCGTTCCCCCACGACGGAAGTGCGTGCCCGTGCGTCTGCTGGCGTTCCTCACCCCTGTTGTCGCCTTGCTCCTCGTCGCCGCTCCGGCGCAGGCGCACATCCGCGCGACCTCGGTCGCGGTCGACCTGCGCGGCCAGGGCGACGGCGTCGCGGCTGTCGTCGACGTGGAGTACGACGTCCTTGGCCGGCTGCTGGGCCTCGACGGTGTCCTGGCCCCGGACGCGGTCGGCGTGGACGGTGCGGCCGCCGAGGTGCCGACCGAGGTGCGGCGCAGTTCGCTGGACGCGCACGCGAGCGACGTGGCCGCGTACGTCGGCGGGCGGCTGCGGCTGAGCCGCGGCTTGATCGGGTGCACCGCCGAGGACGACGCCCGCGTCGAACTCGCCGACTCCGGCGCGGTTCAGGTCGCGCTCGCCTACGACTGCCCGGCCTCCGGCGCGCTCACCGTCCGCAGCGACATCTTCCACGCCTCCGACGGCGTCGTCGACGAAACCACCACGATGGTCGCCTACGACGTCGATGGCCACCGCGGTTCGACGTTGCTCGACATCGCCCGCACCAGCGTCACGGTGGGGAGCACGGACCTGCTCAGCGAGATCCCGCGGTTCGTCCGGCTCGGGGCGGAGCACCTGCTCTTCGGGCTCGACCACGTGCTGTTCCTGCTGGCGCTGCTGCTGGGTGCGAAGCGGCTGCGCGACGTCGTCAAGGTCGCCACGGCCTTCACGGTCGCACACTCGGTGACCCTGGTGCCGGCCGCGTTCGGCTGGGTCAGCGTGCCCGGGTGGATCGTCGAGCCGCTCATCGCGCTGTCGATCGCGTTCGTCGCGCTCGACAACCTGCTCTCGCCGAGGACGAGCCACCGGCTGCCCGTCGTCTTCGGCTTCGGGCTGCTGCACGGGCTCGGCTTCGCGGGCGCGCTCAGTGTCGACGGGCCGCTGTCGGCCTCCACGCTGGCCGACCTGGTCTCCTTCAACGTCGGCATCGAACTCGCCCAGTTGACGATCATCGCGCTCACCTTCCCGGTGCTGCTGTTCCTGCGCAGGGTCGCGACCACGCCGGTCGCCGCTCGCGCCCTCACGCTCGGCACCGTCGCGGCGACCGTCGCCGTCGCCGGTGCCGGTCTGGTCTGGTTCGTGGAACGCTCCCCGCTCCTGGCCTGACATCCCCTCTCCCCACCCAGAAGGATCCCGATGTCCGCGTTAACCTGGACACGCGCGCGCCTGCGCGTCGTCCTGTACACCACCACGCTGGCGCTCGCCGCCAGTGTCGTGGCGGGCCCGCTCACGTCGTACGCGGCGAACGCCATCGACCCGCCGGAGGCCACCGTCAGCGGCGTCGTGTACGTCGACGCCAACGGTGACAACCGGCGCGACCCCGACGAGGCCGGCCTGGCCGGCGTGCGCGTCTCCGACGGCAAGGTCGCCACCACGACCGCCGCCGACGGCTCCTACTCGCTGACGATCTCCACCGACCGTCGCAAGACGGACATCGTGTGGGCCGGCCAGCCGCGGGGCTACCGGTTCGGCCTCGACGCGTACAAGGAGCCGAGGTTCTGGGCCAACCTCGGCGAGCTCGCCGACGACGCCACGCCGACGGCGGACTTCGCGCTCATCCGTGACGACCTCTCCGACGGAGACACCTTCTCCTGGGCCAACATCGCCGACCCGCACGTCAACGCACAGCTGCCCGACCAGATCCGCGAGATCAACTCCACGGGCACCGACCTGCGCTTCATCGCGGTCAGCGGCGACCTCACCAACGACGCCAGCCAGGGGCAGTTCGACACGTATCGTCGCGGCACCCAGCAGTCGGCCGTCGGCGTGTGGCCGGCCGTCGGCAACCACGAGTACGCGAGCGGGGCGACGTACCCCGACAAGATCGACAACTATCGCAAGAACGTCGGCCCGGAGTGGTACTCGTTCAACTACGGCAACCGGCACTTCGTGGTGCTCGAGAACAACGGCTCGGCGCCGTTCGACGAGGAGCTGAACTGGCTCAAGGACGACCTCGCCGCGAGCGTTCCGCTCGACGACGACCCGGCCAACGACATCGAGGTCGTCGTCCTCACCCACCAGCCGATGAACGTCCCGTTCGGCTCGCCGTCGACGTACGACGCCTTCGGCGACGTGCTCGAGCACTACAAGGCGCAGCTGATCCTGGTCGGCCACGAGCACTCCAACCACGTCGAGAACAACTCGGCGTTCGCCTCGACCGCCAAGCACATCCAGACCGTCTCCAGCTCGTACACCATCGACAACGCGCCCCGCGGCTTCCGCTACATCCACATGACCGGTCCGGGCTTCGACAACCCGTTCCGGATGTACGGCGAGAACGAGCACCTCACCATCGTCAGCCCCGCGCCGGGCTCGAAGGTGCCGGCCAAGGACTTCCCGGGCATCCAGATCAACGCCTACGACACCGGTGACGAGGTCCTCTCGGCGCGCTACCGGATCGCCGGCGAGAAGAACTGGATGCCGCTGCACCACAGCGGCGAGTTCACCTGGCAGAGCAACCTGCCCAACAGCCTGCAGACGGTCGGTGAGCACAACATCGAGGTCAACGTGGTCGACGCGGCGGGCAAGACCTGGACCAGGTCGGCGGACTTCACCCTCACCGACGAGCCGGCGCTCAAGCCGGTCCCCGGCGGCGACTGGGGCCAGCACCACGGCAACGAGGCCCACTCCGGGGTCGCGCCGGCGCAGGAGGCCGGCCGCCGCCTGGCCTGGAGCTTCCGCACCGACGGCACCTTCCTCACCGGGTCGCCGGTCATCCACGACGGCGTCGTCTACGCGGGCACCCGCGACGAGAACGGCGACGGCAACAGCCGGATCCACGCCGTCCAGCTCAAGAACGGCAAGGAGCTGTGGAACTTCGAGGTGCCGCAGTCCATCCACGGCAGCCTCGCCTACGGCGACGGCCTGATCTTCGCGCCGACCCTCGGCTCGGAGCTCTACGCCGTGGACGCGGTGACCGGCAAGCTGCGCTGGAAGGCCGTGCCCGAGCAGGCGCCGGCCCCGAACAACCAGCGCACCTACGGCTACTACTCGCCGGCCGTCTCCGGCCACACCGTGCTCTGGCCCTACCAGACCCGCTTCGGCATCGGCAGCCAGGGCGTGCTCAAGGCGCTCGACACCCGTACCGGGCGGCAGATCTGGGCCTCGCCGATGTCCGGCGCGACCATGAGCGACGGCACGCCCGCCGTCATGGACGGCACCGTGTACGTCGGCAACGAGACCGCCGACCGCGTGCTCGCCTACGACCTGGCCACCGGCGCCCGCAAATGGACCGGAGCCGAGTCGCTCGGCAGCTGGCAGGACGGCGTACCGACCGCGGCCGAGGGCAAGGTCTTCATCGGCGCCAACAACGGTATCGCCGCCCGTGACGCCAAGACCGGCGCGACGCTGTGGACGTACAAGAGTTCGCGTTCTTCGCTCGTCTCGAGCGGCTCGACCCCGAGCGCCGCGGCCGTCAAGGACGGCGTCGTCTACATGGGCTTCCCGAGCGGCGCCGTCGTCGCCCTCGACGCCAAGACCGGCAACGTCTTCTGGGAGCGGGTGCTGCCCGGCGACGTCTACCACGGTGGCGTCATGTCCAGCCCGGTCGTGGCCGGCGACACGCTTTTCGTCGGCGCCAACAACGGCAGGTTCTACGCCCTGGCGACTGACACCGGCCAGATCCTGTGGAGCCACGAGATCGGCACCTGGGTGGGCGCCGGCCCGGCCGTCAGCGGCAACACCGTCGTGACGGGCGCCTGGGACGGCAACCTCTACGCCTACGTGCCGGGCGGCGAGTCCGCGCAGCGCTGGGCGACCGTGACCGGCACGGTCAGCGACCCGGAGACGGGCGCTCCGATCGCCGGCGCGAAGGTCACCGCCGTCGCCGCCGGTCAGGACACCGCGGTGACCAGCACCGACGCGCAGGGCCGCTACCGGATCGGCCTGACGGCGTCGACCTGGACCGTCACGGCGGCCAAGCGGGGCCTGATCGCCGACGACCGCTCGGTGGCCGGCGTCACGGTCGGCACCACCGGCAGCGCGACGGCCGACCTGAAGCTGATCAAGGTGAGCCACCCGGTCGCCGGCAGGTCGACGTACGCGCCGGACTACGGCAACGGCAGCACGCGCACGGACGTCGTCACGGGCCACGAGTACTACTACCTGGCCAACGAAAAGATCCGGGCGTCCGTGACGCCGTACACCGCGGGCAACAACGGCGCCGGCGGTCTGGGGCAGGGTGCGCTGTCGGACATCATGCTCAACGACGCCAACGGCGCCGAGACCCTCGACTGGGGCGAGATGCTGCTGCGTCCGAGTCTCACGCCGCCCGACTCGTGGGACCGGCCGAACGACCAGCTCGACCTGCCCGACCTCGCGGTCGACGGCGCTGCCGTGGTCGGCAACGGTCAGTACCGGGCGAACCCGGCCATCAAGGCGCAGGTCCGTTACGAGACCCTGCCCGACGCTCCGATCGTGAAGATGACGGTCAAGCTGACCAACACCGGCACGACGGGCTACCAGGGCTACTTCAACTACATGATCGACCCCGACAGTTCGGTCGACAACGGCCGGATCCCCGGGTTCAGCGGCATCAACCCGGGTCTGAAGACCTCGGGCTGGACCGGGAACTACGTCTACGTCGGCGCTGACGCGGCCACCACGAACGGCCAGGCCGCCCACGGTCTCGCGTGGGCGCTGGACACGCCGACCGCGGTCGGTGCGTACGGCTACGTCGAAGGTCTCTACTACGACGCCACGATGGCGCCCGGTGCCACCAAGCAGTTCAGCTTCTACCACCTGACCGACTACGCGACCGCCGGTGGCGACCCCACCCGCGACATCGCGAAGTGGGTCGACGATATCGACCTGCACGACGCGGCCGTCCCGGACACCGCTCGCGCGGCCGGCACGATCACCGCGGGCGGCGCCACCGTTCCCGGTGCCCGGGTCGCCCTTGAGCAGGCCGGCAAGGTGGTCGCGAGCACGAGCACCGATGCCCAGGGCAAGTACCTGGTCAAGGCCCCGACCGGTCAGTACGACGTCCGGGTGTCCAAGCTGGGCTACCAGACGGCCACCGGCACGGTCACCGTGCCTGCGGCGGGCAGCGGCGTCGCCGACGTCGCGCTGAGTCCGGTCACGGTCGAGGCGAGCTACGGCAAGCAGATCGGCTCGGGTCTGGTCGAGGCGGGCTACGGCGACGTCATCCTCGAGAACGACAAGCTCTCGATGGCGATCGCCGACGCTTACAACGACGCGCAGCTCTCCGGTGGCACCCGCGGCAAGCCGGTCGACCTCGCCGTCCGCGGCATGGCCGACCAGTTCGACTGGATCAACCTGCCCTACGTCTCGGCGACCCAGCCGACCGGCGGTAGCGCCTGGGACATCCGGTCGGTGGCGGCGACCGACGTCCAGATCGTCCAGGCGACCGGCGACAAGGCAGTCGTCCGGGTATCCGGGCCGGTCAACGGCTTCACGGGTCTGATGGCGACGACGACGTACACGCTGAAGCCGGGCGACGACTTCGCCACGGTCTCGACGGAGCTGAGCAACTCCGGTACGGCTCCACTCAGCGTGTGGACCGGTGACGCGATGGACCACGACGTGGCCGGCCAGGCCAGTGTCATCCCGGGCGCCGGCATCGTGGCGCCGGGTGCGACGGCGGCCTACGTCCCGACCAAGCCGTACATCGGCATGACCGGGACCGACCCGCAGGTCTTCGGTCTCGTCTACGGCACGCCGGCCGGCGCCTTCGACGTCTACGCCGCGGGCAACTGGGTGATGAGCCGGTTCGACGTCGACGTGCCGGCGGGCGGCTCCTACACCCTCACCCGCAAGCTCGTCGTCACGCCGGGCACCGACGCGGTGGGCATCCTCGACGGCGTCCCCGCGCCGTAACGCACCCCCACCCCACCACACGGGGCCGGCCCGGACTCCAACCGGGCCGGCCCCGTGCGCCGTCGAATGGCCGGTCCACTAGCACTCTCGTCCGTGGCCGATCCATATGGTGAAATGCGCTCAAGCGGCATCCCGCGCAGCCGCACGCCACCGAGGGCACAGGCACGGTGCGGGGACGATGGGTGACAGCCGGAAAGGCAGTGTCAATGTCCAGCGCGCAGTTGTACGACACCATCGGGGCCGCCTACACCGTGACACGGCGCACTGAACCGCGCATCGCCGCGCAGATCTGGGCTGCGCTCGGCGATGCCCGGACCGTACTGAACGTCGGGGCGGGCACCGGGTCCTACGAGCCCCCCGACCGCCACGTCCTCGCGGTGGAGCCGTCGGCGCTCATGCGTTCGCAGCGCCTTCCGGACGCGGCGCCGTGCCTGGTCGGATCTGCCGAGAGCCTGCCGTTCGATGATCAGTCCTTCGACGCCGCGATGGCTGTTTCCTCCGTCCATCA
Source organism: Nonomuraea terrae (assembly GCF_004348995.1). GTDB lineage: Bacteria > Actinomycetota > Actinomycetes > Streptosporangiales > Streptosporangiaceae > Nonomuraea > Nonomuraea terrae. The sequence continues at coordinate 8,455 of NZ_SMKQ01000030.1, read as the reverse complement.
CTGGCAGGACCCGATTGCCGGCCTGCGCGAGATGCGGCGGGTCGCTCGCCGCGTGGTGGTGTTCACGCACGACACCAGTGACGCCGGATGGCGTCATCGGTTCTGGCTTACTCGCGACTACCTGCCCGAGGTCGCGGACCTCCTTGTCGGCCGGCCTTCGGTGACCGAGCAGGCCGACGCGATCGGAGCCCGGATGGAACCGGTGCTCATCCCGTGGGACTGCGCTGACGGCTTCTTCGAGGCCCACTGGCGTCGGCCGGAGGCGTACCTGGACGAGAACGTCCGTCGCGGGGTGTCGGTCTGGGCCAGAGTCGGGCCGGAGGCCGAGCGGCGCGCGGTGCGCAGCCTCCGTGACGACCTCGCATCCGGCCGGTGGGCCGAACGCAACCGAGATCTCGTCGATCTCGACGCGGCAGAGCTCGGCCTTCGCCTGCTGATCGCCTGAACCTCTCATCCGGGCGTGTGTTCGTGCACCTTCCTCCGGCCGTCGACGGCTCGCGTGCTGGAATGGTGGCATGTCTCTGGACGAGCTTCGTGACCTGCTGGAACGGCATGCGCGTCCCGGCTTGGCCACTGCCATCGACGGCGTCCGGGTCTGCAAGGCCGACCACGCCGTCGCGCCGGTGTCCTCGATGTCCGGCACGGTGCTGGCGGTCATCGCTCAGGGCAGCAAGCGTCTGGCGCTGGGAGACCGCGTCTACGAGTACGGTGCCGGCCAGTACCTCGTCGCCTCGGTCGACCTGCCGGTGACGGGGCATTTCGTCGACACCGCCCGCCCGTCGCTCGGTTTCGGGATGACCCTGGAACCTGCCGTCATCGCGGAACTGCTGCTGCGGACCGGACCGGGGGAGGTGCCGCGGTCCACCGGCACCGCCCCGCCGGGCATCGCGGTCAGTGACGCCCCGGACGAGTTGCTCGACGCTGTCGTACGGCTGCTGCGCCTGCTTGACCGGCCGGGGGACCGGAAGGCGCTCGTCCCGCTGGTCAAGCGGGAGATCCTCTGGCGGTTGATGACCGGGGAACAGGGTGACGCCGTCCGTCAGCTCGGCCTCGCGGACAGCAGCCTGAGCCACATCGAACGCGCTGTGCGGTGGATCCGGGAGAACTACACCCAGCCGTTCCGGGTCGAGGAGCTGGCGCGGCTTTCGGGGATGAGTGTCTCCGCTTTCCACCGGAACTTCCAGGCGGTGACGGCGATGAGCCCGATTCAGTTCCAGAAGCAGATCCGGCTGCAGGCGGCGAGGTTGTTGCTGGCGAACCGTCCGAACGACATCACCGGCGTAGGCCAGCGCGTCGGGTACGACAACCCGTCGCAGTTCAGCCGGGAGTACCGGCGCCAGTTCGGCGCCCCGCCCAGCGTCGACGCGGCGCGCCTGCGAGGTGGAGCCGGTCCGGCTGCGCCGGCGCTGCCGTGACTCCCACCTGAGCGAAGAGGATTGTGCAACCACGCGAAAGGATCGTGAAGGCCCGGCGCGCGCCGCGTTGCTTGCATGGATGTACCGGAACGAGCCACGAATTCCGCGACAATCACCACCAGCAGGAGACGGGTAATGAACGGCGACATGCCCCTCGACGACGAGCGGCAGACCGAACTGTGACTCTGAACGTAGCCATCGCCCGCGCCCTCGCCATCGGGCCGGACTCCTCCGCGGCCGAGCGCACGATCGACATCACGACCCTGGGCGCACGCACCGGCCTGCCGCGCCGTATCGAGATCTGGTTCCACCGCGTGGACGGTCGCTGGTACCTGACCGGCATGCCCGTGCCCCGCGGCTGGTACGCGAACTTGCGGGCCAATCCGCGGTTCGTCGTGCATCTCAAGCACGGGGTCAGGGCCGACCTGCCCGCGACCGCGGTGCCGGTGGACGAACCGACACGGCGGCGAGTGATCACCGCGGTTCTCGACCTGCAGAACCGGCCCGAGATAGCGGCGCGGGTCGGCCGGCGTCAGAGCCTCGACGAGTGGCTGGCGCACAGCCCGCTGGTCGAGATCGTGTTCGACGACGAGCGGTTGCGGACGCAGCCGGCGTCCGCATAGTCCTCACTGATCGGCGACGCCGCAACCCCACACAGGGCCCACGTCACCATGCCGATCATCCACCGAACGATTCCAAGGGGGAATCATGAAGTACCGCACGCTGGGCCGGACCGGAATCGAGGTCAGCCCGTACTGCCTGGGCACCATGATGTTCGGGGCCATGGGCAACCCCGACCACGACGACTCGATCCGGATCATCCACAGGGCCCTGGACGCAGGGATCAACTTCGTCGACACCGCCGACGTGTACTCCGCCGGCGAATCCGAGGTGATCGTCGGCAAGGCGCTCAAGGGCCGCCGCGACGACGTCGTGCTGGCCAGCAAGGTGCACTATCCGATGGGCGGTGATCCGAACCACCGGGGTAACTCACGGCGCTGGATCATGACCGCCGTCGAGAACTCCCTGCGCCGCCTGCAGACCGACCACCTCGACCTCTACCAGATCCACCGCCCCGACCCGGCGGTCGACGTGGAGGAGACCCTGTCCGCCCTGTCCGACCTGGTCCACAGCGGCAAGGTGCGGGCGATCGGTACGTCGACCTTCCCCGCCTCGGAGATCGTCGAGGCGCAGTGGGTCGCCGAGCGGCGCGGCCTGGAGCGCTTCCGGACCGAGCAGCCGCCGTACTCGATCGTCAACCGGAGCATCGAACGCGAGGTGCTGCCGGTCTGTCAGCGCTACGGGATGGGCACCCTGGTCTGGAGCCCGCTGGGCCAGGGCCTGCTCACCGGCCGCTACCGGAAGGGGCGGCAGACGGACACCCACCGATCCGGCAGCATGCCGCAGCACTTCACCGACCAGCGCAAAATCGACGTCGTCGAGCAGCTCATCCCGCTCGCCGAGAAGGCCGGCCTGCCGATGACCCACCTCGCGATGGCGTTCGCGATCGCCCATCCGGGCGTCACCTCGGCGATCATCGGGCCGCGCACCATGCAACAGCTCGACGACCTGCTGGCCGGCGCCGACGTCACCCTGGACGACGAGATCCTCGACCGGATCGACGAGATCGCTCCGCCCGGCACCGACGCCGGCCCCAACGACGTGTCCTACACCCCACCGGCCATCTCACACGTGAACCTGCGCCGCCGCCCGGTCGCCGAGCGCTCCGCGGTCTGACGGACCGGTACGTTCCACTCATCGAAAGGCGACATTGATGATGTCCTTGGACTCCTACCGCACACTCGGCCCGACCGGCCTGCGTGTGAGCCCGCTCTGTCTCGGCGCGATGACCTTCGGCAGTGAGGTCCTCGGCACCGACGAGGGCACCTCGCACGAGCTGATCGCTCGCTACACGGCGGCCGGTGGCAACTTCATCGACACCGCCAACGGTTACTCCCAGGGGCGCTCCGAGGAGGTCATCGGCGCGTATCTGGCCGGCCACAAAGACCTGCGCGACCGGCTGGTCATCGCCACCAAGTTCGCCGCCAACCTGTTCCCGGGTGACCCCAACGGCGGCGGCACCGGGCGCAAGGCGATCCTCCACCAGGTCGAGGGCTCGCTGCGCCGGCTGGGTACCGACTACATCGACCTCTACTGGCAGCACAACCTCGACCGGCACACTCCGGTGGAGGAGACGATGTCGACCCTCGACGATCTGGTGCGCGCCGGGAAGATCCGTTACATCGGGTTGTCCGACACGCCTGCCTGGGCCGTCGCGCACGCCGCCACCATCGCCGGCTTCCGCGGCTGGACGGGCGTGGCGGCGATCCAGGTCGAGTACTCCCTGCTGGAGCGTACCGTCGAAGGAGAATTGTTCGGCGCGGCTCGCGCGTTCGGGCTCGGCGTCACCCCATGGAGCCCCCTCGCCAACGGCCTGCTTTCCGGCAAGTACACCCGGGACGATCCGGCACCGGCAGGCTCGAACCGGGCCCACCACGTCGCATCGCGGCTGACCGAGCGGACGTTCACGGTCGTGGAAGCGCTTCAGCGCATCGCGGACGGCCTGGGGGCGTCGATCGCCGCCGTCGCCCTCGCCTGGGTACGCCAGCAGCACCCGGTGACGTCCACCATCATCGGCGTCCGCACCCCCGCGCAGCTCGACGCCAACCTGGCCAGCCTCGACGTCACGATCCCCGACGAGAACCTCGCCGAGCTGGAGGCACTCACCACACCACACCTGAACTTCCCAGCCGACTTCCTCGAACAGGTGGCGGTCGACTACCAGCAACGCGGCGCCACCGTCAACGGCGTCACCTCCCGAGCCCGGTAAGGCCCGAGTCGGGGAGAAGGCGCTCGACCTGGTTGCCCGTCATCACATGAGGAGCCAAGGCTGCTGCACCGGAAGGCGCGCCATCGCCGAGGGCGTCCGGCGGAAAGTCACCGGGCCGCACGGCAGCTGGTGGCTGTCGAGCGGCTCCGTGAGTCCGACGTCGTGGAGCGCTGCTCTAACCCGCGTCGGCGCGGCGGGTCGTGCTGAACCGGCGTTGGTAGGCGGCAGGGCTGATCGACAGCTTCCTGGCGAAAACCCGTCGCATGCTTTCGTAACTGGGGAACCCGGCGAGGGTCGCGGCCTGCGTTGCGGTGTGTCCTTGGTCGAGCAGGGCCCTCGCCATGTCGAATCGGATGTTCTCCACGTAGCGGGCCGGTGTCGTGGACAGCTCGTCGTGGAAGAGCCGGGTGAGGTGCCGTGTGCTCACGTTGAGGTGTTTCGCGAGTTCACCGAGCGAGTGGTCTCCGCGGGGGTTCGCCGTCACCAAGCCGACGATGTCGCGGAGAGCCGGCGAGCGGGGCGGTGGCCCTTGCAGCGGTGCGGAGAACTGGGACTGGCCGCCCGCACGCTGCATGTACACCACCAAGGCGCGGGCGACGTCACGCGCCAGGTGGGGCCCGTGGTCCTGCTCGACGAGAGCGAGCGCAAGATCGATGCCGGCCGTCACCCCGGCCGACGTGTACGTGGTGCCATCGCGAACGTAGATCGCGTCGGGCTCGACGCGGCATGTCGGGCACCGGACGGCGAGCTCGTGCACGACCTGCCAGTGCGTGGTCGCGCGCTTGCCGTCGAGGAGGCCGGCGGCGGCGAGGAGGAACGCCCCGGTGCAGATCGACGCGACCCGGCCGGCCGCAGCCGCCGGTATCCGCGTGGCGTCCGCCAGGTCGCCGGGGACATGGGCGCGTGGATAGAGATCGGACCCGGCCACCAGCACCGTGTCGAAAGCCGGCTCCGGGGAGACGGCGCCGTCGACCGCGATCCGGACCCCGAGGCTCGACGTGACGTCCGCACCGGTCGGCGACAGCAGCACGATCCGGTAGTCGGCACCGAACCGGTTCGCCTCCTTGAACACCTCGGCGGGACCGGCGACGTCGAGCAACGTCACTCCGTCATAGACGAGGATCGCGACCCGGTGGGGGGCAGCGTTCACCGGTCCGGTCCCTCCGGAGCCGGATCCGCGCGGTGACCGGCCGGACCCCGGCGGGGCACTGACCACCGTCGATGCGGCGACGCAGGAGGCATGGACACCGTTCATTGGTAGCACACCGTTACCGGCTGATCCGCGTGGGCGGGGGTTGCTCAACCGGTGGCAGGCCGAAGCCACCCCTCGACCGCCCTTGGGTGACCTCGCCGTGCCGGCGAGGTGCGGCTTGATGTCGCCCTGTCCGGATATAGGTGATTCCTGGCCGGACGAAGGCGGCGCCGCGCCCGGATCGGTGGGCAGCATAGAAGTCGGACACAGAGCCCACAAGCCGACATACTTCCCGAAAGTCAGACGTCATGCCAGAAGTCATCGCAGGGTTGGAAGTTCCTGAAACAGCGGCGGTCGCCGAAGCGACCATGCTCATCCAGGAGGCGACCAGCCCTCTCATCTACCACCACTCCCGTCGGGTCTTCTTCTTCAGCCTGATCCACGCTGACAAGCTCGGCGTGAAACCGGACCCGGAGCTGCTCTACTTGGCGGCCATCTTCCACGACGCCGGCCTCCTGACTCCCTTCTCCGACGTCGAGCAGCGCTTCGAAGTCGATGGCGCCGACCACGCGCGCGAGTTCCTCCTGGACCGTGGTTTCTCGACGGCAGCGGCCGAGACCGTCTGGACGGCGATCGCGCTGCACACCACGCCGGGCATCCCCGGCCGGATGGCCCCGGAGATCGCCACCACACACCTCGGCGTCTTGACCGACGTGCTCGGCTTCGGCCTGGACGGGCTGGAACCCGATCAGCTGGGCGAAATCCTCGCGGTCCACCCGCGAGGGGACTTCAAGAACGAGTTCCTGCGGGCCACCGTCGACGGGATCAAGAACCGCCCAGAAACCGCGGACGGCACCGTGAACTCCGACGTGCTCGAGCACTTCATCCCCGGCTACCAGCGCGTGACGACGGTCGAGCGCATCGTCGGCTCGCCCTGGGCGAGCTGACCGGTCGGCAATGGACGTCGTGATTCGTTCGTCGTGCTCGGCTGCGCCAACGTGGTGATGACGGCGACCGCGAGACGTTCAACGGAACCCTCGGCGTCATCAGCGCGGCGACCAGCGGTCGGAGGTGCGTGTCGAGCCCTCGCGGAAGCCCCATACCGACGAATATCCTGGAAAGGATTCGAGCATGCGAGCGATCACCGTGCGAGACCGTGACGCGGGTGTCGGCGGCCTCACCCTGGCAGACATGCCTTACCCCCACGCTGCGGAGAACGACGTCATCGTGCGCGTGCACGCAGCGGGCTTCACCCCCGGAGAGCTCGACTGGCCGTCAACCTGGTCCGATCGCGCCGGTCGCGACCGGACGCCCAGCATCCCCGGGCACGAGCTGTCCGGCACCGTGGTCGAGCTCGGCTACGGAACCACCGGCCTCACCGTGGGCCAGCGGGTGTTCGGACTGACCGACTGGGCCCGCAACGGATCCCTGGCCGAATACACCGCGGTGGAAGCTCGCAACCTCGCCCCCCTCGCGGCCGACATCGACCACGCCGTGGCCGCCGCGCTGCCCATTTCCGGACTGACCGCATGGCAGGGACTGTTCGACCACGCCCACCTCACGGCCGGCCAGACCGTCCTCATTCACGGCGCCGCGGGCGGCGTCGGCTCGATCGCCGTCCAACTCGCGCGGGAGGCGGGCGCCAGTGTGATCGGCACCGGCCGAGCAGACGACCGTGATGTCGCGCTCGGCCTCGGCGCGCAGACCTTCCTCGACCTGGACGCCGACGATTTGCACCATGCCGGCGAGGTGGACGTGGTGTTCGACGTCATCGGCGGCGACATTCTCGAGCGATCGGCCGAACTGGTACGCCCGGGCGGCACCCTGGTCACCATCGCCGTGCCACCTACCGTGCAGCCCAAGAACGGGCGAGCAGTCTTCTTCGTCGTCGAACCCGACCGCGCCCGGCTGACCGACCTCGCCGAGCGCGTCAGGGCCGGACGGCTCAACCCCATCGTCGGCGCTGTGCGACCGCTTTCCGAAACGGCCTCCGCGTTCACCCGCCACCGCCGCACGCCCGGCAAGACGATCATCCAGGTCGCCGACGATCAAGGGGTGCAGCATTCATGATCAGTGTGCGAATCGCCGGCGGCGTGCTGATCGCAGGCATGGCAGCCGCGCTCGTCGGATGCGCCCCTGCGACGGAGCGTCCGACCACCCCGGCCATTGCGGCCGTGGCTTCGGAGCACCCTTCCGAGACCCTGACACCCCTGTTCCAACAGGTGCTCCCGAACGTCCACGGCAAAACCTTCACCTCGGCGACCGTGACCTTCCCGCCGGGCGCCGAAGCGGCGCCCCACCGACACGGCGACGCGTTCGTCTACGCCTACGTGCTCGAAGGCACTGTACGCAGCCACCTCGAAGGCGAACCGATGCGCACATACCACCAAGGCGAGAACTGGATGGAGCAGCCGGGAGCCCACCACGTGGCCACAGAGAACGCCAGCAACACAGAACCAGCCGAGCTCCTCGTCGTCTTCGTCTCCACCACCGGAGAACAGCTCAAGACCGACGACCGGCACCAGTAGCCCCCGTCACAAGCGGCCCTTCACCAGCGGAAACGCGGTGAAGGGCCGCTCGCTTCGTGCCCGGCCGTCTACGGCTGACACCGGGAGACTACGGTTGATCGTTCCCTATGAGTTGTTTCCCGACCTTTTGAGCACCACCCCGACCAGGACAGGACCTTGTCGACACGACCCTCCCCGGCCCCCGCCGGGGGACCGGGGCCGCGAAACGGCGGAGCCGGGGCTGCCGAGAGTCTCCGCAGACCCCTGCACCGCTGACCGGCGCCGGCGAATGAGAGGAGACACATGACCCACGTGCTGCTCACCGGATTCGAGCCGTTCGACGGCTCCGGCGTCAATCCGTCGTGGCAGGCGGTGCGACTGGCCGCGACCACGCCGCCGGAAGGGGTGTCGCTGACGACGGTGATGCTGCCGGTGGTCTTCCACGACGCCATCGCGCGGCTGCGCGCGGCGGTCGAGGAGTCCGGGGCCGAGGTCGTCGTCTGTGTCGGGC
>NZ_SMKQ01000309.1 GCF_004348995.1 Nonomuraea terrae | reverse complement strand
CTGCGCCGATGGTACTGCACTCGGGAGGGTGTGGGAGAGTAGGTCACCGCCGGACAATTTTTTGAGGGGGGTCTCGATGCCTGCGGGTGTCGGGGCTCCTCTCTTTTTGTGTTTGCTGAGGGTTCCACGCTGATGCGTGGGGCCCTTTCTGCGTTTCCGGAGTTTGTTTTTGGGGTTCATCGGGTCCATTGTGCTTCGGTTTCCGGTGGGGCCGTGACCCCTCTGCATTCGGGTGCACCTGTCTGTCCTTGTGTCCGTTCGGGGGAATGCCGGCCCTTTGGCGCTCAGCTCTCGGGTGATCTCGGTTATAGGACGTCATTGATGCGTGGGCTGAGCGTTCAGAGAAGCATTTTGATGGCCGCTGTGGCGAACCCTGGCCGGGGTTGAGGCGGGGTCTGGCTCAGCTGGAGTTCGGACTTTTTCGTGAGAGGTCTGGCGTGCGCGAGTTCGGCGTTGTAGACGATAGATCGCGTTATCGGAATTGCGATTTGCTGTGAACAGCTGGGATCGGCGAGCCGGGCGTCGGATTGGGTTTGTGGTGGGCGTTCGATAAACGAGGGGTTGTGTTGGCTCGGGGACGTTCTGTGGCTTGCTAGGCTGGACAGAGCGGGCCACCCCCACGGGTGGCCTTCGTCGCGTAAGGCCCGTGGCGCGGGCGGCGACCAGCCACGGTGGACGGTTTGTTGTGAGTCCGCTGGGTGAGCCAACGAAATGGACCAGAAGTGAACAGAGATAACGGATCGGACGGCGGACAGCACGGGCGCGGCGACGACGGGGACAGGCGCTCCGGCGGCAGGAGCGGAGGGTACGGCTCTCGCGGACGAGACTCCGGCAGCGACCGTCCGTTCCGTTCCGACGACAGGTCGCGTCCCTACAACCGCGGTGGCGGTTCTGACAGCGGTGCGCGGCGAGAAGACCATCGAGATGACCGCGGCAGCAGCCGCGATGGCGCCGAGCGCCGGCCGTTTCGTGACCGCGACGATCGCGGACCGCGCGGCGAAGGCGGATCCGGAGACCGGCGCGAGGGTGGCTACGGCCAGCGTCGCGAGGGCGGATACGGCGGTGACCGCGGCCCTCGGCGTGAGGGTGATGACCGCGGGGCCCGTGGCGCCGGCGAGCGCCGTACCTATCGAGACCGTGACGACCACGGACCGCGCCGCGAGGGTGGCTACGGCGACCGTCGCGAGGGTGGGGGTTATCAGGGTGACCGTGGTCCGCGCCGTGAGGGTGGGGGCTATCAGGGTGACCGTGGTCCGCGCCGTGAGGGTGGCTACGGCGACCGTCGCGAGGGTGGCTTCCGCGAAGACCGCGGACCCCGTCGTGAAGGCGGCGGTTTCCGGGATGACCGTGGGCCCCGCAGTGAGGACGGGTTCCGAGCGGATCGCGGACCGAGGCGTGAAGGGTCCCGGGATGACCGTGGGCCGCGCCGTGAGGGCGGCTTCGGGGGCGACCGGGGCCCGCGCCGTGAAGGTGGTTTCCGGGATGACCGTGGGCCCCGTCGTGAAGGGGGCTACGACAGGCCGCGCCGCGAGGGTGGTTACGGCGGTCATCGTGAGGGCGGGTACCAGGGTTCCCGGCCGTTCTCACGTGAAGGTCGTGAGGAGCGCCCCGACTCCGGCACCCGTGCGCGTTACGGCAGGCCCGACCGCGATGAGGCCGAGGCCCCGCAGCGGGAGAGGCTGCCCGAGGTCGCGCCCGACATCACGGCGGAGGAGCTGGACAAGGAGGTCCTGGAGGAGCTGCGTTCGCTCCCGGGTGACCTCGCCGACCTGGTCGGGCGGCATCTCGTCGCCGCTGAGCGGGCTCTGGAGGACGACGACCCCGAGCGGGCGCACGAGCACACGAAGGTGGCGCGCAGGTTCGCGGCGCGCATCGGTGTCGTACGCGAGGCCGCGGGCATCGTCGCCTACCGTGCCGGCCACTACTCCGAGGCGCTGAGCGATCTGCGGGCGGCCAGGAGGATGACGGGCTCCGACTCGTATCTGCCCGTCATGGCGGACTGCGAGCGCGGTCTGGGCCGGCCGGAGCGGGCCATCGATCTCGTACGTTCGCCGGAGGCCGAACGGCTCGACCGCGACGGCCGCATCGAGATGACCATCGTCGAGTCCGGCGCCCGTCGTGACCTCGGTCAGTTCGACGCCGCGGTGATCACGCTGCAGCGCCTGCCTGAGCTGCGTGACCCGCAGCCCAAGCCCTGGTCGGCGCGGCTGGCGTTCGCGTACGCGGATGCGCTGGCCGACGCCGGGCACCAGGAGGCGGCCGCCGACTGGTTCGAGCGGGCGATGACGTTCGACGAGGACGGCGAGACTGACGCGGCCGAGCGGTACGCCGAGCTGACCGGATCCGTCATCGAGGACATCGAGGAAGACCTCGACGACGAGGACGAATCGGTCAGTGTGGCGGAGCCCGGGGAGGTTGCCGAGGCTGACGAGGAGCTCCTCGACGAGGCCGGCGAGCTTCTGGACGAGGACTCGGCCGACGACGTCGACGAGGAGCCGGTCGCTACCGGCGATCCGTCGTCGGAGGCGGATGAGACCGGCTCCGCCGACGTCCTGGAGGACGAATCCCAGGAGGACCTCTCTGAGGAGGACCTCTCCGACGAGGAGGACTCCGACCAGGACCTCTCCGACGACGAGGACCTCTCCGACGAGGACGACTCCGACGAGGACGACTCCGACGAGGACGACTCCGACGAGGACGACTCCGAGGTGGCTGAGGACACCGTTGGTGGCGCCGAGGACGCTGGTAAGCCGGCGGAGCAGGCGGGGACGCCGGGTATCACGCCGGCGTTCATCGAGCCGAACTTCGGTGACGTACTGGACGTGCCGGACGAAACGGCCCAGAAGCGGCCGAAGAGCGAGGACTGACGTACCGACTAGCCCGCCGTGCCTTCGTGGTACGGCGGGTTAGTCGCGTCCGGGGCTGATGAGGTCAGGGCGAGACGCGGTCGAGCCAGTGGAGGATGCCCGCGACGTTGGAGGGCGCCCCGCTCAGCAGCTCGAACTGCTCGGCCGTGCCCTCGTCGGTCGTCAGCGCGGCGTAACGCTCCTTGGTGCGGTCTCTGACCATGGCGACGGCGTGGTCGAGGTCCATGCCCTCGGATTTGGCCTGCCGTGTGAGGTCCACCCAGACGCGGAGCTCTTCCGCGGATCGTTCAAGGGTCTCCTGAACGGCGCCGACCGGCCCATAGTGGCTGAACAGCAACCGCTGCGGCTGCAGCGCCTTGAACAGTGCGATCGAACCGAGTGCGATGTCGAGGTCGAAGTCCGGCGGAGGGGTCGCGGGGCGTAGGTCGCCCGTTTCGGGCAGGTAGACGCCGGCCGCGTCGCCGACGTACAGGTCGCCGGTGGCGGAGTCGATCAGGCCTACGTGGTGTTTGGCGTGGCCTGGGGAGTAGTGGCTGCCCAGGGTGCGGCCGTTGCCGAGGTCGATGGCGCCGGTGTCGCCGAGGGCGACGATGCGTTCGGCTTCGGTGGGGGACAGCTCGCCGAAGAGCGTGTCGAGCCGGTCGCCCCACACCATGCGTGCGCTGGCCATCAATCGAGACGGCTCGGCGAGGTGGCGGGCACCCTTCTCGTGGACGACGATCTGGGCCGACGGGAAGAACCTGGCGATGTCCCCCACTCCGCCGGCGTGGTCGAGATGGATGTGCGTCACCACGACCGTGGCCAGGTCCTCCGGGCCGACGCCGAGGGAGGCGATGGCGTCGCGGACGACAGGGGCCGAGGTCGAGGTGCCCGTCTCCACCAGGCACGGCCGGTCGCCGAGAATCAGGTAACCCGCTGTGATGCCGGTGTATCCCGCCATCTTGGTGTCGATTTCGTAGACGTCGCCGCCCAGCGCGGTGATGTTCTCCACAGGCACTCCCGAACGTCCAGCCGTTATCCCCAGAACGGTGTTCGGCCGATCCGGGCTTGTCCTCATCGTAGAGAGTGATCTCCACCAGAGCACGATAGGAGGACGACCGTGGACAGAAACGAGGTCTTGCTGGTGGGGAGGCTGTCGGCGGCGGTCGAGGAGCACCCGTTGCCGAGCGGCGACACCGTGACGAAGTGGCGCATCATCGTGCGCCGTCGGCGTCATCGGCGCGGGGCGGCGCTGACCGACAGCATTCCGTGCGTCACGTTCAGCCCGGAGGTCGCGGCAGTGGTGCGCGACCTCAAGCCGCGCGACCATGTCGAGGTGACCGGAGCGTTCCGCTGCCGCGTCTTCGGCCCGCCGGCCGCCAAGATCTGGCGGTACGAGGTGGAGGTCAGCGCCGTGCGGCCTCACGAGGCGGAAACGGCTGAGCCCGACGATCCCACGGACAAGCCGGGCGGAGGTGAAGTGGCTGCCGTCCTGATACCCCGGCAGGTGGCGTACCTGGCGGCTACCGCCTGAGACTTCACCGGGTTCGCGCTCGTCGTGCGCCCGTGCGGGCCGGCCAGGCCCGTACGGGCACATGTGACGCGACCCCGGGGGCCATCTCCTGCCGGGCGATGAAGCGGTGACCGCACGTGTGTCACCCGGTCTGTTCGGGGGCCGTCCCGTTGGTCACTGCGCTCGCCGTAGCGGCACCGCACCGGCTGTCGGCCTTTACTCGGCGTCAGCGCTTCAACCCTGCCTTATCACCGATCCCGACTGTTTCAGCTGACGGTTCTGATGCGCTGCGCGGCCACTCTCAGGTGTCACAAGGCTCGCCGCGGCCATGACGTCTTCGATCTTGAATTGCACGCGTGCCGAAGCTTCGCGCGATGGCCGTCCTCATCTCACCCGAGCGCGGGTGCATGTCTTGACTACAGCGCTCCTGATGTGTGGTGCACGCCGCCTGTCGACACGCCAGTTTGCGACCAGTTGAACTCGTACGTCACTTCTGGGGTGTGATCACCATGTAGCACACGTTCTGGTACGCCCCAAGGGCCTGTACGCAGCGGCTGATTGACCACGGATGAAGTGAGCCTGACAGCAACCTTCCCGCAGGGGCGGGAGCTGCTGACGTACGCGTGGTCCGATGCGTGTCCTGTCGGTGCAGGGCCGATAGGCGGGCTGTTGTCGGGCCGACAGGTACGGCGTCTGTCAAAGAGTCAGCCTGCGGCCGGGATCTCGTGCGTCGTTTCCGTGGACGTGATCACCTTGCCGGGTGCAAGGCTGTCACGCATCCCGGAGGCCTGTACGCATCGGGGGCTCACCACAGATGAGGAAGGCTTGCCTTCTCCTCAGCGGGAGCTGATGGCGTGCCCGCGGTTGGTGCGCGCCATGGGCGCCGGACGATGGGCGGCAGTTGTCGGTGGGCGGGTAGGGCGTCTGTCCATGCGACTGGCCGCCGCCGGTCGGGCTCGTACGTCGCTTCTGTGGATGTGATCAACATGCAAGACCCACGACTCTGACACCCAGGGCATGCACGCGGCTGCGGCTCAGCACAGGCCAAGCCGGCCCGTCGGCAACGTACCCTGCAACCTGCGGTAGGTGGTGCGTACTCGTGTTCAACGCGTGGCGCGTCGGTGTCGACGGCCGGCAGGTACGGCTCCTGTCAATGCGCCTGGCTGCTGCCAGGAGGGCTCGTACGCGCTGATGCGTGTGATCACCATGTGTACGCAGGTCTCTGTTACATCCCAGGGGCCCGCATGCACCGGTTCACGCCAGGACAAGCGAGCTTGCTGGCGGCATTCCCCTCGGCAGCGGGAGCCTGCTCGTGGTCGATGCGTGGTACGTCGACGTTGATGAGCGGGGGCGTTGTCGGTCGGCAGGTTCGGCGCCTCCCGTCGGGGGTTGTGAGGAGCGGCGGCGGGGGCCGTGATGGTCCGGCCGCCGGCCGTCCGTCTCTGGGTCGCTTCGTGTGTGCGGGGAACGGTCGCACGGGCCAGGCCGTCTCCGCGCAATGCACGGTTCCGTCAGTCGAGTCGGCGCGACCTCTCTCCACCCGGGAGGCCGGACGCTGCTCTGACGCACGGTGCCAAGTAGCCGCAGCCTCGTGCTACGGCAAGCCAGACGGGCGCCGTCGCAGCCCCGGCCGGCGTGTCAGGCACGGTCTTCGTCATGCCTCACACGGCGGTTCTGCTGTGGGGCCGCGGCGGTGGTCAGTCGATGGCGAAGGTGCGGAGGACGAGGCCGGTTCGTGGTTTGGGGCCGAAGGAGGTGGACTTGCGGGGGACTCGTTCGCCGCCGGCTGCGACCGCCAGGACGTCCTCGACCGCGAGCGGTTTGAGGATGACGGCGGTGCCGCCCGTGTGGCGGGCCAGGCGCACTGCCGCTTCGGTGTCGTGGTGGACGATGCGTACGGCGTGCTCGTCGTCGCGCATGCCCCAGACCACGGGGAGCACGAATTCGCTGAGGATGGAGGTGTTGAGCGAGTTCCAGCGGTCGGAATGGTCGGCCGGCATGGCGCGGGCGAGCTGTACGGGGTCGGGGTCGGTGAGCAGGTGCGCACCGTCCGCTCCGGCGAGCAGGAACGCGGGCTCCTGGGCTCTTTCCAGGGCGGCCAGGCCCAAGGCGAGCTCCGAGTAGTCCTGGACGCGCCAGGCTCCCTTGGCTCTGGCGACCGCCTCTTCGAGGGGGAGGCCCGGGATGACCCTATGGATGGCCTTGAGGTCGGGCGGGTACGCGGCGGAGTCCACGAGCAAGGCCAGCCCGAAGTCCCAGGGGCCCAGCGGGACGTCGTCTGAGGGCGTAAGGCGTGGCTGGTCGGCAGGCGGTCGTGAGCGGGTGGCGCGTTCCTGACGCTGGAGGACGCGGTACGTCGCGTATCTGTGGTGGCCGTCGGCGATCAGGGCCTGGCGGTCGTGGAGATCGGCGTTGATCGCGGCGATCTCGGCCGGGTCGGTGATCGCCCAGAGACGGTGGGTGAGGCCGTCTTCGGTGTGGGCCGAGACGAGAGGGGTGCGCGTTGATGCCACCTCGTTGACCAGCCGGGTGGCCGTGCCGTCGCCGCCCTCGTAGAGGAGGAAGATGGGTTCGAGGTTGGCCTGGGTGGTGCTCATGAGGGCGAGCCGGTCCGCGATGGGGCCGGGAACGACGTCCTCGTGGGGCAGGACGATGTGCTCGCCCGGGTCCACGAGGCCGACGTCGCCGATCAGGCCGCGTTGCAGGACGCCGGGGCCGCTCTGCTCGTACACGTAGAGTGCAGGCTCGGGGTCGGGCGCGAGGACGCCGGTGCCCAGCCACGCCCTCAGGGTGTCGCGTGCCTCGGTGTAGCGGCTCTGCAGCGGCACCTCGCCGGTCGATGACGACGGGGCAGGGCGGAACGCCGCTGTCGGGCTGGGAGCGGGTCGGGATGCGGGCGTTGCGTCAGGGGC
>NZ_SMKQ01000308.1 GCF_004348995.1 Nonomuraea terrae | reverse complement strand
CGGCAGCGTCCGAGGCGTATAAGAGACAGCTCCTACCGGATGGTGGGTTTTCCGGGGTACCGCTCGCCGTTGAGCGGCCGGGGGTCAGCGCGCGGCCTCTCCGAGGCCGGCGTGCCCGGCCCGGGGAGCGACGGTCGCGGGGATCACCCGCGGCCCGCCGTGGTTGATGACGCTCGCGGCGATGCGGCGCTCCGCCAGCCCCATGTGGGGACGGCCGGCACCGGTGGAGCCCGGCCGTGCGGCGGCCGAGCTGCGGATGAGGGAGCTGGCGTGCACCCAGTGGCGAGACTCCGCCAGCACCTCGCGCTGGGCGCGGCGCAGGTCGGAGTGCCGCGCGTAGTGTTCGCAGACGCCTCCGGCGAGCACCCGTGCCATGACGAGGTGCTCTTCGCAGGCGGCCGCGACCTTCCCCTCCAGGCCGATGACCTGGGCGAGGAGCAGTTGCAGGTGCGCCAGGCCCGAGCTGCGCTCGAACCCGTCGAGCTCGGCCAGTCGCGCGGGCCAGCGCAGCCGCCGCTCGATCGAGGCGCAGACGTCCGCGACGACCTGGCCGATGGACAGCGCGGCCAGGTCCTCGGGGCCGCGGCCGTCGAGCTGCACGGCGCGCTGCGCGGTCGGCTCGTAGTCGGCGAGCCGGCGCAGGCCGCTCTGCAGCAGGCGTACCCGGTTGTGCAGGCAGGCGGCGCTCCAGCCCAGCACCAGCAGGCGGTCGGCGTCGGCCTCGCAGTGCCAGCCGACCAGCGCCACTTCGCGGGCCATGCGATGGTGCAGCACCCATGACTCCGGCCCGCCGACCGGCGCCGGGGTGTCGATCCACACCTGCAGGCCGCCCGGGGGCAGCTCGGCGACGCCGACGTCGGTGCCGGGTGGCGCGACTCTGGCGCAGATGCGGTGGACGACCCGCTGCTGCGCCGCGGTCTCCGGCGCCATGGGCACCGGGGCCGGCAGCACCCGCTCGGGGGCCACTTGCGCCCTTGGCTCGATGCTCATCTGGGCCACCTCCAGACCCGCGGGTCCTGTCGATGTGCGTAAATTGACACTTAATGGTGCCGGTCCTGATCGTCGTCAGACGGGGCTCTTCTGTCAACTGCCACTTAACGAATCCAGTATGGATCGCGTGGCCCGGCCCGGCCCGGGGTAGTGAACCGGCGACTTCACTCGCGTGAATCCCGCGTTACGGCGCGTGGTTGATCTAGAGTTCCGAACGGCGTTGGTGGTGGCGTACGACAGTCGAGGAGCGAGCCCGTGCGGGTGGCCGGAGCCGTGGTCACGGCCGTGTCGATGGCCGCGGGACCTTTCACGCCGCCGGATCCGGCGCCGGCCGGGGCTCCGTACTGCGTGTTGGCGGAGGACTTCACACCCGCGGGGGCAGACGGGTCTTACCTGATCGATACTGCTTCCTCACTGGAGTGGATCCACCCCCATCCGGCTCCCGCCCGGCGGGAGCCCTCGGCCTCTGACCGGCTCGACTTCGCCGGGTTCCCCAACGTGTCGGTCCTCGACGTGACCGGCCCGCGCGGCGTCCCGGAGCAGAAGGTGATCATCACCTACGCCACCAACGTCGACCAGGTCGTCACCCTCACCAACGCGGCGGCGGTCTCCGACGACGGCGGCGTCACCTTCGGCCCGCCGGACGGGACGCCGCTGCGCGAGTCGCCGATCGAGCTGCACGACGGCCGGTTCTTCGCCACCGAGTACTATCCGGCCCGCACCGGCCCGCACACCGCGCGGCTGGGCGTGCTGACCTCGTCCGCGCTGGAGGACGGCGAGAGCTGGCTGCGTTCGGCGGCCACCCTGCACACGCCCGGCGACCTGCTGCCCGGCGGGGCCGCGTACGGCGCCCCGATCCAGCTCGCCGACGGCACGATCCTCATCACGCTCTACGCCCGCTACACCGACACCGGCACGTACCAGGCCGAGGTGTACGCCAGCGACGACGGCGGCGCCACTTTCCACCGGCGCGGGGTGATCGCCCGGCCCGCCGGCGGGTTCTGGTTCACCGAGGCGAGCATCGAGCAGACGCTGGACGGCAGTCTGCTGGCGGTGCTGCGGCGCGACGGCGGCCAGTACGCGACGCTGCACCAGAGCCGCTCGCGCGACGGCGGGCGCACCTGGTCGCCGGTGCGCGAGGTGCGCTTCGCCGGCATGGACTGCGTGGTGCGCGGTGTGGCGCCGCGGCCGCTGCTGACGCCCGGCGGTCTGCTCGTGCTGAGCGCGGGACGGCCGGACACCTGGCTGGCGGTCTCCCCCGACGGGCTCGGCGAGGAGTGGACGGAGCCGCGGGTGACGTACCACAACCGCGACGGGATCTGGGACACGCACGGCTCGTCCGGCTACACCGGCCTGGCGGCGGTCGGGCCGCATCGGCTGATCCAGGTCGTCGACAACTGCAAGCTGCCGGGGGTGAGCGCCGACGGGACGCTCAACGAGACCGCCTGCCCGGCGCACGGCAGGTTCGAGCACGGCGGCTGGTACGCGATCAAGCGCCTGCTGTTCACCGTGGCCACACCCGGCCACAGGATCGACCTCGACGCGCTGCGCCGCAGCGGCGACCTGCGGATCTCCACGACGATGCGCTGGTCGAGCCCGTACCGCGCGCGGACGAACCCGGCGGCGGCGATGGACGGCAGCACGGGGTACTGGTCGAGCGCGGTGGCCGCCGGGCGGGGGCGTTACGAGCTGCACTTCGAGCGGCCGTACCGGCTCAGCCGCATCGGCCTGAGCCTGCGCCCCGGGCATCCGGCGGGGGCCCGGGTGTACGTGTCCGCCGACGGGCGCTCCTGGGGCGAGCCGGTCGTCACGATCCGTGACAGGACCGACCACGCGATGAGGTACGACGCCATCGGCCGCACCGCCCGGCACGTCAGGATCGTCACCGAGCCGACGCGCGACTGCGACCCGGAGATCGGCGCGTCGTGCAGCATGCTGAACGAGGTCGAAGTGTATTCCTGAATTTCTCCGCACACCACGGAAAGACATGTTGTCCCGGTGCGAACCTGCGCCTTCCGGCCTCCCGCAGGTCAATTCCGATAAACGCTTGGCGCCGCACCCGCATTCGCGTCACACTCCGGCCGCGTGCCCATTACGCGTTCCTGCGGCGGCGCGAAATCGTGTGCTCGCTGAATGCGTCCGCGGAGGTCCTTTCCGGTACCCCCGCGCGACGCGTTCGCGCCCCCGGCGCGAGCCTCACCGTCTCGGCGGAGGCTCTTTGCCGCGGCCGAACAGCTTCTTGTCGCCTCTGGTGTCGGCTCTGGTGTCGCCCTCCTCGTCGATCTGCAGGCGCTCCTTGCGCACCTGGCCCTCGACGGTCTCCTCGTGCCGGATCTCCTGCTTGCGGACGTGCACGCGCTCGACCGGCCGGGTCTCCTTGCCGACGATCGGGCGCTCCTCGTGCAGGATGAGCTGGCGGTCCTCCTCGCCGATCTCGTACGTCCCGGTGACCTCGCCCTCGCGGATCGGCTCGCGCTCGATCACGATTTCCTCGTGGGAGAGCGGGACTGTTTCCTGGACGGTTTCGGTCTCGACGTACTTGTGCAGCCGCACGCGGCCCTTTTCACGGCTTTCCTTGCCGATGTGGAGCTGCTCCTCGCACCGGATCATCTCGATGTCGCGCTCCTCGGCGAAGCCTTCGCGGGTTTCGCCGGCCACGCCTTTGCCGGTGGGCTCGTACGGCCTCTCCCCCGGCTTCTCGGTGAACCGCCCGGCGGTCGTTCCGGCGGTCGTTCCAGCGGTCGGTCCCGCGGTGCCGGCGGTCTCCGCCGTGGTTCCGGCGGCGCCCTGTTCGCCGACGCGCTGGCGCGGGATGGTCGACGGCTGCATACCGTAGTACCGGTAGAGGTCGGCCTCCTCGTCGAGGTTCAGGCGGTCGTCCACGTCGATGTTGGGCGCCCCCTTGATCATCTCTTTGTCGTAGGGGACTCGGATCTCCCCGCCCGAGCGGCGAGCGCTGGCCAGCGGCACGAAGGTCTGCTTCATCCCGAAGAACCCCGTGCGTACGGTCACCCACTCCGGCTCGCCCGTACGGTCGTTGAGATAGACCTGTCCCACCTTGCCGATCGATTGCCCGTCCGACCCCACCACATGGCAGTCGAGCAGGTTACGGATCTCTGTTTGCATAGCCACGACGATCCCCCTGATGTGTTCGTCCTGGTTCAAAAGGGACGAATACCCTAAATCGCTATACCGGCACACAGAAGCAGGGCAGTTTTCGGCCAACTGCCGCGCCGTCGATAAAAGAGCGTTTTGCGGTATTACATGCGAAATACGGGTCAGGGAAGTGCGCTGCCCAGGCGGAGGCGGACGCGTTCGCCATGGCGGATGACCTCGCGGACGGTCCAGACGCGTTCGCCGATCACCGTGCCTTTGGCGGTCATGTAGCCGCCCACGCGCAGCAGCGGCCGGCCCGCGTGGTCGCGCAGCAGCTGGGCGCGCGCCTCGGACTCGTCGCCGAACACCACGAGGAAGTCGACGGTGTCCGCGGGTGCGTCCAGGAGGAGACCGGGGTGGAGGTGGGAGTAGGGGACTTCGACCAGAAGTTCGCTCACGGTCAGGCGTCTACCCAACGTGCCCGGCATCACCGGGGAAAGTGGGACGAGATAGCGCTTTCCATCCTGATGATGTGAAATATCAGCATCGTTTCTACAGGTTGGAGAACCACGTGCCCCTGTTCGACCTGCCGCTGGAGGAGCTCCGCGGCTACCGTCCCGACCGCGACGAGCCCGCCGACTTCGACGCGTTCTGGTCCGCGACCCTGGCCGAGGCCGGGGAGTTCGACCTGGCGGCCGAGTACGTCCCGTACGACCTGCCCTTCGCCAGTGTGGACGTGTTCGACGTGTCGTTCGCGGGGTGGGGCGGGCACCGGATCAACGGCTGGTTCCTGCTGCCGCGCGGCGCGCAGGACCCGGTGCCGTGCGTGATGCATTACATCGGCTACGGCGGCGGGCGCGGTTTCCCGAAGGACCATCTGATGTGGCCGGCCGCGGGGTACGCGGTGTTCGTGATGGAGACGCGCGGCCACGGCGGCGCCAGCGCGCACAGTCCCGGCTCCACCGGAGACCCGCACGGCAGCTCGGGCCCGCAGGCGCCGGGCATGATGACCCGCGGCATCCTCGACCCGGCCGACTACTACTACCGGCGCGTCTTCACCGACGCCGTGCGGGCGGTCGACGCGGCGGCGGCGCATCCGGCGGTGGACGCCTCCCGGATCGTGGTCTCGGGCGGCAGTCAGGGCGGCGCCATCTCGCAGGCCACGGCGGCGCTGCACCCGGGCGTGCGGGCGGCGCTCGTCGACGTGCCGTTCCTGACGCACTTCCGGCGAGCCGTCGAGATCACCGGGCGGGACCCGTACCAGGAGCTGGTCAGGTTCCTCGCCGCCCGGCGCGACAGCGCCGAGCAGGTCTTCCGCACGCTGTCGTACTTCGACGGGCTGAACTTCGCCGCCCGCGGGCGCGTTCCCGCGCTCTACTCGGTGGCGCTGATGGACGACATCTGCCCGCCGTCGACGGTGTTCGCCGCGTACAACCACTGGCAGGGGCCCAAGGAGATCACCGTGTGGCCCTGGAACAACCATGAGGGCGGCGGCGGATACCAGGCGGAAGAGCAGCTGCGCTACCTGCGCAAGCTGCTCGGCGAGAGCTGAGTGAGGGCCACCGCCGTGCCGGGACGGCGATCCCGGCACGGCGGCGCCTCGTCACGCTTCTTTCTCTGTGACCAGGAACGACACGCTGCCCTGCGCGTCGGCTCCGGCGTCCAGAGACTTGTCCTCCAGAACGGTCGCGGCCACGGGGTCCAGGTAGACCCGCGCGCCTTCGGCCTCGACCACCGCGTCCGCCGGCTCCGGGGCGGTCGCGAGGGTCAGGGTGAGCGAGTTGGCGCCCTCCCCCTGAGACGAGATGCGGATCCCGCTCTGGGAAGGCTCGGGCGCCGTCGCGGTAAGGTCACGGATCGCCTGAGCGGCGTTGGCTGTCAGGGTGAGCACTAGGGCTCCTCCTCACGTTCGAGTACATGAGTTGCCTGCCATGCCCACCCGTCCTCACCTCAATCCTTCTTGACCGTTTCTTTACCGACGCTTCACGGGAGAACCCGGCGTGGACAATGGAGGGATGGACCTCACGGCACGGCGGCGGGCCATGGTGGCGGCGCTGCGCGAACGCCTCGCCATCAGCGAGCCCGTGGCCGAGGCCATGCTGGCCGTGCCGCGTCACCTCTTCCTGCCGGGCGTCGACCCCGAGCACGCCTACCGCGACGAGGCCATCGTCACCAAGCGCGACGCCGGCGGCCTGCCCATCAGCTCGTCCTCGCAGCCGCTCATCATGGCCGTCATGCTCGACCAGCTCGGCGTAGAGCCGGGGCACCGGGTGCTGGAGATCGGCGCCGGCACCGGCTACAACGCGGCCCTGCTGGCCCGGCTGACCGGGCCCGGCGGCCACGTGGTGAGTCTCGACCTCGACTCCGACACCGTCGACCAGGCCCGGCGGCACCTGTCGGCGGCCGGGTCCGGGCAGGTGGAGGTGATCTGCGCCGACGGGGCGGAGGGTCATCCGGCCGGGGCGCCGTACGACCGGCTGATCGCCACGGTCGGGGTGTGGGACCTGGAGCCGGCGTGGCTGGAGCAGCTCCGCCCTGAGGGGCGGCTGGTGGTGCCGCTCGACCTGCGCGGCGTGCAGGTGTCGGCGGCCATGGAACGGGCGGACGACCACTGGGTGAGCCGGTCGGTGGCGCCGTGCGGGTTCATGCGGATGCGCGGGGCGGCGGCCGGCCCCGAGGTGGTCAGGGTGGTGCGCGAGGATCCGTACCTGTCGCTGGTGCTGCCCGAGCGGCGCGAGATCGGCGACGTGGCGGCGGCGCTCGACGCGGAGCCCTGCGAGATCGTCATCCGGCAGGAGGAGCGCGGCTCCGTGTTCGACGTCCACATGGGGGTGTCGCTGTGGCTGGCGCTGCACGAGCCCCGCTGGTGCACCGTGGCGGGCAAGCTCGGGCGCGGGTACGGCGGCACGGCCGGCATCGTCGAGGGCGACGCCGTCGCGCTGCTCACCCTGGAGGACGGCGCCCTGCTCGCCCGCGGCTACGGCCCCGGCGCCGATCGGCCGGCGGCCGACCTGGCCGCGCACGTCCGGGCGTGGGACGCGGCGGGCCGACCGAGCGTGGACGACCTGCGCGTCGAGGCCCACCGTGGCCCGGTGCCGGGAAACCCTGTGGTGATCGAGAAGCGCCACACGACCCTGGCCCTGAGCTTCGCCTGACGGCTGCCGCGATCAGCAGCGGCGGCGCAGCGAGGGGTCGAGCAGGGCGGGCG
>NZ_SMKQ01000307.1 GCF_004348995.1 Nonomuraea terrae | reverse complement strand
CCCCGGCGCTCCCCTAGCCCCCGCCACGGCTTCCACCGCCGGGTACCCGCCGGCCGCTCCGGCCTGTGCCGTCGGGTATCCGGCCGCTCCAGCCTGTGCCGTCGGGTATCCGGCCATTCCTCCAGCCATCTGGAGCCCCGCCGCACCCCCAGACCCGAGGAACCGAACCGCGTCCCCGGCCTCCGGGGGCGCCGCGACGGCCACGCCCTCCGGAGAGACCCGGTCGGCTGCGCTGCCCTGGTCGTTCAGGACTCGTCGGTGGGCGGCGGTCAGGACGGCTCCGGGTTCCAGGCCGAGCTCGTCCACGAGCGTGCGCCGCGCGTCCTGGAAGGCGCCGAGCGCCTCCGACCTGCGGCCGGCCTGGTGCAACGCCTCGATGAGGAGCGCCCAGGCCCCTTCCCGCAGCGGATGCGCCCCGGCCAGCGCCCGCAGCTCGCCGACCACCTCGGCGCCCCTGCCCAGGCGCAGGTCCAGCCGTACGCGCTCCTCCAGGGCGGTCAGGCGCGCCTCCTCCAGCGGTACGCCGTGCTCCCTGCGCAGGATCGACGACTCGACGTCGGCCAGTGCCTGCCCCCGCCACAGCGCCAGCGCGGCCCGGAACCCCTCGGCCGCCTCCGCGACGCTGCCCGCCTCCCGTGCCCGCCGCGCCTCGACGACCAGCCGTTCGAACCGGTGGCAGTCCACCGCGTCCCTGTCGACGTCGAACAGGTAGCCGCCGGGCACCGTACGGATGCCGTCCACGAGCTTGCGCAGCGCGCTGACGTACACCCTGAGCACCGACTCGGCCGAGGCGGGCGGCCGGTCGTCCCAGACCACGGACATGAGCCGCTCGACCGGCACGGGATGGCGGGCCGACAGCAGGAGGGCGGCCAGCACGGTCCGGTGCTTGGCGGGGCCGGGCGTCCGGCCGCCGTCGATCCGCAGCTGCCCGAGCACGCCGAACCGCGGCTCCTGGCTCATGTGCCGTCCACCGGCCGCACGGTGAAGGAGTCGAAACGCACGCGTACGGAACGGTCCGCCTCCGCGGCCGCGAAGACGCCCACCTCGCCCGCACGGTGCGGGTCGTTCCACAGCCGCCGGCCCCGGTTCACCGTGAGCTCGTATCCGGCCCCCGAGATACGCGCGTCCCCACCCTCAGACGCGCCGACTTCCCACCCGTCGTCCAGGACCGCCTCGTACGGCCACCTCTCCCCCACCAGCCCAGGCACGCTGACGGCGGCGGCCACGACCGCGACACCCCCGGCCACCCACGGCCACCACCGCCGCTTCACCCCACCGGCCACGCCGGATGTGCCGGCCTGAACGGGCGAGCCCGTCAAGGTGCGTTCGACGACCTCGGTGGCCGTTGCCAGGCGGGTGCCGCCGACCAGCTCGGCCAGCAGCTGCTGAGCGGTGGGACGCAGGCGGGCGTCCTTGGCCGGCGCGCGCTCCACCACCGCCCGGATGCCGTCGTCCAGCCCGTCCAGGACGGGGCCCTCCTGCGTGATCCGGGACAGCACCTCGGCGGGCACCCCGCTCCCGAACGGCAACCGCCCCGTCGCCGCGAACGCGATCATCCCGCCCCACGCGAACACGTCGGCGGCCGGCGTGAGCGGCTCCCCCCGCACCTGCTCGGTCGCCATGAACGCGGGCGTCCCGAGGATCGCCTGGCTGGTCAGCCCGTCGTGCCCGACGAGGCGGGCGATGCCGAAGTCGATCACCCGGGGCCTGAGCGGCGAGAGCAGCTCGCCCATGCCGCCCCGGCCGAGCAGGCGCCGCAGCACGTACCCGCCTATGACCCGATCGCCGTTCATCGCGAGACACATTAGCCAGATTCGCCCCCTTTCGACCGGTCCGCGGGTCGGCGACCATGGACAGACGGACGAAGTACCCACGTTTCCGGACCTCCCGCCCGCCGGCCCTGGCCGGGACGGCCGTCTCCGGCCACAGTCGTAGGCATGACGACGACCACGAGATCAGGCCGCCGCTGGGGCAGATTCGCCCTCCACTACGTCGAGATGATCATCGCGATGTTCGCCGGGATGTTCGGCCTCGGCATGCTGCAGTCCGCCGTCGGGCTCGGCGTCCCGCACACGGAGCAGCCCGAGCTCTGGTACCTGGTCATGGCCTTCAACATGTCCGTCGGCATGGCCGCGTGGATGCGGTTCCGCGGGCACGGCTGGGCGCCGACGCTGGAGATGTGCGCGGTGATGTTCGCCCCCGTCGTGCCGCTCTTCCCCCTGCTGTGGCTCGGCGTCATCGACGCCGACGGGCTGATGCTGGTCTCGCACGTCGCGATGTTCCCGCTCATGCTGGCGGCGATGTTCCGCCGCCTCGACGAGTACGCCGCCCACCACCACTGACGGCCTTGCGGTAACCGTCGAGGACGTCCTGCCGCAGCAGGTGTCCGAAGCCGGCCCGCTCCAGGCGCATCCCGAGCGCCGCCACGTCGATCCCGAGCGCGGCGGCCGCCTCGGGCAGGCTCCACCCGTGCGCGGCCAGCACGCTCAGCAGGTGGCCGCGCCGGCTCTGCGCCTCCGACAGCCGGAACGTCTTCAGGTACGCCAGCCGCCCCTCCTCGTCGGTGATCGTCTCCCCGATGTGGTTGTCGCCCTTCCGCTCGAACGACGGCAGGAACCGGCTCAGCGTGAACCGGCCCATCCGGTAGATCTCCTCCACCCGTTCGGGGGCGCGGAGCAGCCCGGCGGCCATCACGGAGTCGTGGAAGCCGGCCCACTCCCGCTCGTGCCGGTCCGCCTCGGCCCGCAGGTCGGCGAGCGAGGAGACCGCGGCGTCGTCGATGACGGCGGGGAAGTCCCTGGCGGGGTGGAGCATGGCGTACTCGTAGACCAGCTCGCCGTACAGGTCGCGGACGAGGGTGGGATGCAGCGCCCGGTAGTCCTCCGGGTGCGGCACCACGAACGCGCCGGCCGGCGCGTCGGCGGCGTACAGCAGCAGCCCGCACTGCCCG
Source organism: Nonomuraea terrae (assembly GCF_004348995.1). Lineage (GTDB taxonomy): Bacteria > Actinomycetota > Actinomycetes > Streptosporangiales > Streptosporangiaceae > Nonomuraea > Nonomuraea terrae. Next base: position 4,435 of record NZ_SMKQ01000307.1, on the reverse strand, counting down.
GGATGGATCTCGAAGACCTTGAGCGCGTCGTCCAGCCCGCGCACCTGCGCCCCCGTGTACGCGTCCTCGGCACGGGGGGACAGCCCGTGGGCGACCGCCCGGCGCGACCACTCCTCCCACGCGATCTCCGGCCCGCCGAAGTGCAGCGCGAGGAACCCCTCGACGGCCAGGTGCAGCGGCAGGAACCTGAGCCGGTTCCGATCCGCCCGCCGGGCCATCCTGCGCCGCAGCCGGACAGGCACGCGTCGCAGCGGCTGCCCGAGCTGCGTCCCGTACGCCGCCGCCGGGCCGCCGTCGCCGGTCCAGGACGCGACGAAGGCGTGCGGCACGTACGCGGTGTAGACCGTACGGTCCGGCAGGAACACCACGGAAGGCTCGTCGCCGTACACCTTGGCGTGCAGGCGCAGGTCGACGATGGGCTCGCGGCGGACGAGCGGCACCAGCCGCAGCGCCCCCCAGGTCTGCGCGGGCCGCGTCTCCAGCCCGTCGAGATCGATCACGAAACCCCCCGCTCACCCAGCGTCAACCGCTCACCCGGCGCCGCCCGATCATCCAGGGCCCGCCGCTCGCCAAGGGCCACCCGATCTCTCACGGCCGCCCGGTCCTCCAGGTACGCCCGCAGCTCCGCGACCCCCGTCCGCCCCTCCGCGAACCTGGCCAGCTCGACCAGCGCCGGCAGGTCCTCCGCGTCGCGGATCCCGACCGTCGGCACCATCGGCGACAGCCGCCGCACGTCGAACTGCTCGGTGTCGTACACCGGGTTGAGATGCACGACGCCGACCTCCCCGCCCGGGTCGAGCCGGCGCCGCCAGACCCGCAGCACCTCGGCGGCCAGCCCCGGCGGCGCGTTGTCCCACCCGTCGGAGACGATGACGACCAGGCCGGGCCGCGTCTCCAGCGCGTCGACGATCCGCCGCCCGAGCGGCGTGGGCCCGGACGGCCGTGCCATGAGCGGGTCGGTCCCGCCCGACACCCACAGCCCCCGGTACGTCCCGGCCAGCGCCTCCAGCAGGTGATGGCAGGCCAGCGCGACCGCGAGCGGCCGGCGGCGCTTCACCGGCGAGCCGTAGGAGGAGAAGCTGTCGTCCAGCACCGCCGTCACGGTCCCCCACGTGCCGGCCCGCGCCCCGGCCGCCCGCGCCGCCGAGGCCCGCAACGCGCCCACCAGCTCGGCACGCCGCTCCGCCCGCGTCCTGTGATCCAGCGACAGCACGTACGAGGCCACCCTGACCAGCGGCAACGCGGCAAGGTCGGCGTCGGTGCGCACGCCGTCACGCTCCGCCGCTCCCGCGAGGCGGAGCCGTTCCAGCCGGGTGAGGCGTGGCGCGATGCGTTCGAGGAAGACCGCCCGGCTGATGCCGTGCCGGGCCGCGAACCCCTCGGCCACCGTGTACGGCAGGTCGTACAGCGCCGAGGTGTCATAGTGAGCCCGCCGCCACGCCTCCAGAACGGGAGTCTCGTAGCGGGCCCGGCCGAACGGCGCGAACAGGAAGTCGCCCAGCTCACCGGCCGGCCGCAGGTGCGCGTGCCGCACCGCCGACTTCACCGCCGCACGGTACTTCACCGCGTCGAAGGCCAGGTCGGGACGACCGGCGAGCCAGTCGCGGACGATCGCCCTGGTGCGCCGGTTGTTGACGCCCTCGCGGCGCAGCCGCCCGAAGAGCCGGTAGACCCGGGGCGGGCTCATCCGGCTCAGCCGCCACGCGATCAGCCGCGCGTCACCGGCCCCGCCCTTCTGCCGCAGCAGGTTGGCGATGATCAGCGCGGCGTTGTGCTCGTTGACGTCGAGCGCCAGGGTCAGGGCGTACAGGTCGGGATAGTTGCCCTGGATGTAGTCGTGCAGGAAGCCGAGGGAGAGCCGCTGCTCGCCGGCCTGGCTGTGGAACTCGCGCTGGCCGGTCGAGGTGATCGCCGCGTTCGCGAAGAGCAGCAGGTCCTCGCACTCGATCAGGTCGGCGTACGTCTCCATCGGCTCCCCCCGGGATCGTGGACTGGCCGGGGAATGGGGGCACGAGCTGCGAAGCATCGCTTCAAAGGCGGGTTCCGGAAGTCGTACCGAAGTCCCGCGGCCAGTCCAGATCCGGACGTTACCGACGAAGATGAGCGGAAGCGAGGTGTTTTACGCCACCGCCTGCCCGGCGTCGACCGCCCGCAGGAACTGCGCCAGCCCCGCGAGGTCGTCGGTGTTGATGTGGTCGACGTCGGCCGCCACGAGCTCCCGCCAGAGCGCCTCCCTGGCCGGGCCGGACGCGTCCGGGGTGGCCCAGAAGCGTACGCGCTGGCCGTCGCGGTGCGCGGTGGCCACGATCTGCCGCAGCTTCTCGCGCTCGGCGGCCGGCATCTCGCCCTCGCCGGTCCAGGTGAAGTGGTTCGTCCAGTTGTCGCTGATCAACGGGACCAGCCCGGGGTCGCCCTGCCCCAGGTCCGACAGGCGGCCGTCGTAGAAGGCGTACCGGCGTTCCTGCGCGGCCATGAGGTCGCGCGGCCGGTCGCCGCTGACGACCACGGTCACCGCGCCGGGCTTCACCTTGCCCTTGTGGAACGTCGTGAGCATCGTGCGGTAGCCGCGCAGGACCTCGTCCAGCGCGGTGTAGGTGGCGGCGCCGTTGTTCTTGATGTCCACCAGCAGCTGGAGCGGCTGCCGGGTGCCCGGGTAGACGCTGCCGGCCCGTACGCGCTCGGCCAGCGGGTCGAGGTAGAGCGCCTGGAGCGTGCGGCCCGGGCGCAGGTCCTCGGGGTCGTGGCCGACCAGCAGCTGGCCGTCCACCAGGTAGACGTCGGCCTCGACGCTGGTGAAGCCGTGGTCGAGGGCGTCAAGGAGCGGGCGTTCGTGCTCGTAGTCGTTGTGCGCGTGGGCGCGGGCGAGCGGCTCCACGCCGGCGGCGGCCGACGCGGGCAGGGCCGCCGGCAGGGCCGCCAGCAGAACGGCGCCGGCGGCGACCAGCACGCCGAGTGCTCGACGTAACATCGCATCTCCTTCGTGGTGAGGGGATGCACGCCACGCTAACCGGCAAAAGTGTGACATAAGTGACTATTGATAAAACTACGGGAGATCGCGCGCAGCCCGTGCCCGGATCTGCCCGAGCGTCTCGTGGCTCGCCTTGATCACCGACACCAGCACGTACGCGACCAGCAGCAGCCCCAGACAGAGCGCGTCGGCCGCCCACCACGGGATCGCGGCGAGCAGCAGCTGCCCGTCGCCGCCGGTCAGCGACCTGATCCCGGCCGTGACCAGCACCACCACCAGACCGACCAGCACCCAGCTCCGGGCGCGTGGCAGCCCGCCCTTCGTCCACAACCGGATCCGCCATCCCATGAACACGGCCAGCACGCCCAGCAGCGCGCAGAACCCGATCAGCCACCACGGCAGCGTGAAGGCCGGCTGCTGCGGAAGCGGCGCGGCGGCGGGCGGCGCGGCGATCTGCGCCCGCGCCGTACGCAGCTCCGCCTCCGCCCGGTCCTTGGCCCGCACCGCCGCGTCCAACTGCTTGCGCAGCTGGGACACGCTCTTCTCGTGCCGCGTCGGCGGCGGCGCGGCCTCGGTCGGCAACATCCGCGCCACCACGGTCAGCATGATCGCGATGAACGCCAGCGCCAGCACGATCGTCATGAACAGGTCGATGAAACGCAGGTCGAGCGGCGGCGCGAACGACCGCGCCGGACGACGCCTCACGGCTCCCTCACCAGGGTGTACTTCTGCGGCCGGCTCTCGAGGGCGTTCAGCCGCTCGACCGCGGTGCGCAGCGCGTCCAGCCCCTTGACCAGCTCCTCGGTCCTGCCGCGCGACTCGGCGAGCTCCTGGGTGAGCCCGTGCAGGGCGGGCGCCGCCTGCTTGGCCGGCAGCCGCGCGATGTGCACGAGGAACACCTCGTCGGCCGCGGTCACCCCGGCCCGCTCGGCCCGCTCGACCAGCGCCATCGCTCCGAACGCGACCACGCTCAGGAACAACGCGATCAGCGTCACCCCGAACGCCGAGGCCAGCTCGGGCAGCACGTGCTGCTTGAGCGCCGTGATCAGCGCACCGGGGTCGCCCTGGCTGTCGAGCGCCCCGGAGAACGAGGTCACCATCGCGGCCATCGTCAGCGCCGTGCCGATGAAGCCGAAGACCGGCAGCGCCCAGATGAGCGCGTGGTCGAGGTGGTGCCGGTTGACCATCTCGTTCTCGTCCAGCGCGGAACGGGCGCTCAGCACGGACTCGCAGTCGTTCCCGGCCTCGGCCGCCTCCCTGAACAACTTCAGCCGCCGCGCCACCAGCGTGGCCTCGCCCGGACGCACCGAGGTCACGTTCGCCACCGCGCGCGCCGTCGCCGCGTTCTCACGCCGGATGTCCGGCACCGCCCGGGCGATCCTCAGCACGGCGGTCAGGAACACCACGAAGATCAACGTGACCACGAGCTCGGCGGCAGGCGGCGCGGTCGTCGCCCCCACCGCCCCC
>NZ_SMKQ01000306.1 GCF_004348995.1 Nonomuraea terrae | reverse complement strand
AGTCGGCGGTGATGGGGGTCAGGGCGGTGGGGAGGCGGGCGGCGCGCAGGTCGTCCTCGATCGACCGGCCCGTCGGGCCGCCCGCCAGGCCCGTCACCAGGACGTCGCGACCGAGCGCCGCCAGCACCCTGGCCACGTTGACGCCCTTGCCGCCCGCGCGCCGGTGCACCGCGCCGACGCGGTTGACGCCGTTCCAGTCGACGTGCGGCACCTCGTACGTCACGTCGAGGGCGAGGTTGAGCGTCACCGTGAGGATCATCAGGGCTCCGTGATCCAGACGCCGTCCTTCATCACGCCGTCGGCCTCCAGAGCGCCGGAGAGCACCACCAGGTCGGCCGCCTTGCCGACGGCGATCGAGCCGATCCGGTCGGCCAGGCCCAGCACCCGCGCCGGCGTCAGCGAGGCGACCTGCACGGCGTCGGGCAGCGACATGCCGACCTCGCGCACGCTGCGCCGGAACGCGACGTCCATCGTCAGCGTGGAGCCCGCGATCGAACCGCCTTCGACCAGCCGCGCCACGCCGTCGTCCACGCGCACCCGCATGGAGCCGAGCAGGTAGTCGCCGTCGCCGAGCCCGGTGGCCGACATGGCGTCGGTGATCAGCACCGTACGGCCCGGCCCGGCCACCTCGTACGCCAGCCGCAGCATGGCCGGATGCACGTGCACGCCGTCGTTGATCAGCTCGACCGTCACCCGCTCGTCGTCCAGCAGCGCCGCCACCGGGCCCGGCGCGCGGTGGCCGAGCGGCGGCATCGCGTTGTAGAGGTGGGTGGCCACGCTCGCGCCCGCCTCGATGCCGGCGATGGTCTGCTCGTAGTCGGCGTCGCTGTGGCCGATGGCCGCGATGACGCCCTCGGCCACGGCCATGCGGATCGTGTCGAGCGCCCCGGGCAGCTCGGCCGCGATCGTCACCATGCGCACGTGCCCCCGCCCGGCCTTGAGCAGCTCGGCGAGCTCCCGCGGCGACGGCTCCCGCAGCAGTGTCGGGTCGTGCGCGCCGCAGCGGGCCTTGGCGATGTACGGACCTTCGAAGTGGATGCCCGCCAGCAGCCCCTCATCGCACAGCTCGGCCAGCGCCGAGGCCGCCCTGCTCAGGCTGCCGACCGGATCGGTCACCAAACTGGCCACCGTCGTGGTGGTGCCGTGCCGCCGGTGCAGCGCCACGGCGTCACGCGCCTTGTCGAGGTCACCGGTGGGAAAGGAGCCGCCCGCGCCGCCGTGGTTGTGGATGTCGACGAACCCCGGCACGACGTACCGGCCGCCCAGGCTGAGGCCGGGACCCGGGGCGGATCCGTGGCCGACATGGGTGATGCGGCCGTCTTCTATGGTCAGCCACCCTTCGTGCACTCCAGCGGGGGTCACGATCCGGGCGTCGGCAAGTGTGAGGCTCATGAAGAAAGGATCACAGATCGCGTGAGGTGCAGGGGCTCGTCGGGGTCGAGACCGCGGGCGAAGGCCCGCGCGACGGCCACCCGCTGGGCGCGGATCAGCTCGGCCATCGGGTCGAGCCCCGACTCCACGAACGTCGCGCCGGTCTGCTCCACCTGCGCGCGCAGGCCCTCGGGGGCGGCGCCGAGCATCCAGGTGACCCGGCCGGGGGCGGCGATGCTGATGGGGCCGTGGCGGTACTCCATCGCCGGGTACGCCTCCGTCCACGAGCGGGACGCCTCGCGCATCTTCAGCGCGGCCTCCTGGGCCAGGCCGACCGACCAGCCGGTGCCGAGGAAGCTGAACTGCTCGGCGTTCACCAGTTCCTCGGGGAGGGGCTCGGCGACGGCCCGCTCCGCGTCGGCGATGGCCTGCGTGAGGTCCTCGCCGAGGCTGGCGCGCAGCAAGGCGAGCTGCGTGGTGGCGAAGCGGGTCTGCACGACCGAGCGCTCGTCGGCGTAGTCGAGGACGACGACCTCGTCCGCGGCGGACATGATCGGCGTGTCGGGGTCGGCGGTGATGGCCGTGGTGGCGGTCGCCGTCCTGGACAGCAGCTCCAGCACCTCCGTCGTGGTACCCGAGCGCGACAGGGCCAGCACGCGGTCGTACGCTCGCCCGGCGGGGAACTCGGAGGCGGCGAAGGCGTCGGTCTCGCCGTGCCCGGCCTGCTCGCGCAGCACGGCGTACGCCATCGCGATGAACCAGGACGTGCCGCAGCCGACGACGGCGACCCGCTCGCCGGGGCGGGGCAGCGCGTCGGCGGGTACGCCGTCGGCGGCGCGCCGCCAGCACGACGGCTGGGACGCGATCTCGGCCTCGGTGTGGGTGGTCACCGCTTACCTCCGCATGATTGATTGTTTCTGCTGGCTTTATACCAAAAAAGAGCAGAAATGGGCAGTGTTCGCCTGGCGTCCTGGGGTGTGCCACCCTTGCTCTGACCTCGTCCCCTAGGGAGGCTCTCGTGTCCCGCTACGACCGCTGGAACGCCATCCTGGAGCTGCTGGCCCGGGAGGGCAGGCTGTCGGTGGAGGAGGCCGCGCGGGCGCTCGACGTGTCCACGGCGACGATCCGGCGGGATCTCGACCAGCTCGCCCAGCAGCAGATGCTCATGCGCACGCGGGGCGGCGCGGTCGCCCAGAGCGTCAGCTACGATCTGCCGCTGCGCTACAAGACCGCCAGGCACGCCGACGAGAAACACCGCATCGCGGCCGCCGCGGCCGAGCTGGTCACGCCCGGCGCGGTGGTGGGGCTCAACGGCGGCACCACGACGTCCGAGCTGGCGCGCGCCCTCGCCACGCTGTCGACGCTGGAGAGCGGCTTCACGATCGTCACGAACGCGCTCAACATCGCCGCCGAGCTGACCGTCCGGCAGCACGTCAAGATCGTGGTGACCGGCGGGGTGGCCAGGCAGCAGTCGTACGAGCTCATCGGGCCGCTGGCGAACGGCGTGCTGGAGCAGGTGACGCTGGACGTGGCGTTCCTGGGGGTGGACGCGCTCGACGTCGAGCTGGGCGCCTTCGCCCACCACGAGGGTGAGGCCAGCGTCAACCACCTGCTGATCGGCCGCGCCGCGCACGTCGTGGTGGTGGCCGACTCCTCCAAGGTGGGGCGGCGGGCGTTCTCCCGCATCTGCCCGATCGGCGAGATCGACACGCTGGTCACCGACGCCCGGCTCCCCGACGAACTCGCGGGCCGATTCACCGATGCGGGCGTCAAGGTCGTACGCGCCTAGCTAATCCGGACGTATCGGGCGTTACGTGGCATGGGCCCGAAGGGTAGGTATCGGGGGGCAGACGACATTGGGGGAGCTATGACGTCGGGAAGGGGCGCGGCCCGTCTCGGGCCCGCGGAGCGCGCCGAGGCGCTGGAGCGCATGGTCGCGCAGGAGCTCGACGTGGTCGTGGTGGGCGGCGGCGTGGTGGGCGCGGGGATCGCGCTCGACGCCGCGACCCGCGGCCTCGACGTAGGGCTGGTCGAGGCGCGCGACTTCGCCTCCGGCACGTCCTCGCGCTCGTCCAAGCTGATCCACGGCGGGCTGCGCTATCTCGAGCAGCTCAACTTCGAGCTGGTACGCGAGGCGCTCCAGGAACGCGCCCTGCTGCTGCAGCGGATCGCGCCGCACCTGGTCAGGCCGGTGCCGTTCCTGTTCCCGCTGACCCACTTCGCCTGGGAGCGCCCGTACGTCGGCGCCGGCGTCGCCCTCTACGACACGCTCGGCTTCGCCACCGGGCTCACCCGCGGCGTGCCCGGACACCGGCACCTGTCGAGGTCGCGGGCGCTGCGGCTGGCCCCCGCGCTGAAGAAAACCGCCTTCACCGGCGCCGTCCAGTACTGGGACGCCCAGGTCGACGACGCCCGCTACGTGATGATGCTGCTGCGCACCGCGGCCACGTACGGCGCCCACGTCGCGCCGAGGGCGCAGGTCGTCGGGTTCCTGCGCGAGGGCGAGCGGGTCACCGGCGTGCGCGTGCGCGACCTGGAGGCCGGCGAGGAGTTCGAGATCCGCGCCCGGCAGGTCGTCAACGCCACCGGCGTCTGGACCGACGACATCCAGGAGCTCGTCGGCGGCCGGGGAGTGATCCACGTACGCTCCTCCAAGGGCATCCACCTGGTGGTGCCGCGCGACCGGATCCACTCGCTGACCGGGATCATCCTGCGTACGGAGAAGTCGGTGCTTTTCGTGATCCCGTGGGGCCGCCACTGGATCATCGGCACCACCGACACCGAGTGGACGCTCGACAAGAGCCACCCCGCGGCCTCCCGGGCGGACATCGACTACCTACTCGACCACGTCAACGCCGTGCTGTCGGTGCCGCTGACGCGCGACGACGTGGAGGGCGTCTACGCCGGGCTGCGGCCGCTGCTGTCGGGCGAGTCCGACGACACCTCCAAGCTGTCCAGGGAGCATGTGGTGGCGCACCCCGTGCCGGGCCTGGTGATGATCGCCGGCGGGAAGTACACGACGTACCGGGTCATGGCGAAGGACGCCGTGGACGCCGTCGTCCACGGGCTCGACCAGCGGGTGCCTGCCTCGTGCACCGACCGCGTCCCGCTCGTGGGGGCCGAGGGCTACCAGGCGCTGTGGAACTCCCGTCACCGCCTGGCCCAGAGCTCAGGGCTGCACGTGGCCAGGATCGAGCACCTGCTCCAGCGGCACGGCTCGCTGATCGACGAGGTGCTGGGGCTGATCGAGCGCGACCCGTCGCTGGGCCGCCCGCTACCGGGGGCCGACGACTACCTGCGGGCGGAGATCGTCTACGCCGCCACCCACGAGGGGGCCAGGCACCTCAACGACGTGCTGACCCGGCGTACGCGCATCTCCATCGAGACCTTCCACCGCGGGCTCGCGGTGGCGCAGGAGGTCGCCGAGCTGATGGCCGAGCCGCTCGGCTGGGACGGCGAGCAGGTCAAGCGCGAGGTCGAGTACTACGCCAAGCGCGTGGAGTCCGAGCGCCGCTCGCAGGAGCAGGACTCCGACCAGGAGGCCGACGCCATCAGGCTGGGCGCGCCGGAGATCGTCCCCGTGGTCGCGCCCGAGGACTCCTGACGCGGCAGGGCTCGGGGCGGCCCGCGGCGCTGCGGGAACCGCGGACCGCCCGTTCCTGGATGGCTCTCAGGTCACGTCGCCGGCGGGAAGAGCGTGGCGTCGTGCACGTCGAGCAGCGGCTCCTTGACGCCGTCGCCTGAGTCGTCGGTCCAGTTCGCGTTGCCGCTCGCGATCAGGGCGCCGCGCACCGCCAGCGAGCCTTCCCGCGTCGTCGGCTTGCGGGCGCCCGAGGTGAGGATGCCTGCCGCGCCGGCCACGTGGGGGCTGGCCATCGAGGTGCCGCTGCTCGTCCCGTAGCCGCCGTTGCGCCAGGTCGAGTAGACGCAGGTGCCCGGCGCGGTGATCTCCACGGTGGAGCCGTAGTTGGAGTAGAAGGCCGCGGTGTCGTCGCGGTCGGTCTCGCTGCGGCACGAGAGCGTGCTGCCCCCGGCGCCGCCCGGCAAACCGTCGTTGTCGGTCATCGCCGAGACCGTGATCACGTCAGGGTGGTTGGCGGGGAAGAACGAGGCGGTGTTCGCGGAGCTGTTGCCCGCGGCCACCACGACGACGATGCCGGCGTTCACCGCGTTCGTGATCGCCCGGCTGATCGCGCTGCTGGAGCAGCCGTCGCAGCCGAGGCTCAGGTTCACGACCTCGATGGTGGAGGCGCGCGCCACCACCCAGTCGATGCCGGCGGCGATGGCCGACAGGCTTCCGGAGCCGGCCGCGTTCAGCACCTTCACGCCGTGGATGCGGGCGCCGGGCGCGACGCCGACCGGGCCGATGGCGTTGTCGAGGGCGCCGACGGTGCCGGCGACGTGCGTGCCGTGGCCGTTGTCGTCGGTGCCGGAGTCGTTGCGGCAGACGCCGTTCTGGCAGTTGGCCCGGGCGACCACGTCGAGGTCGGGGTGGGTGTGGTCGACGCCGCTGTCCACGACGGCGACGTCCACGTCGATCCGCACGTCGTCGGTGCCGTCGATGTCCAGGTTGGGGTTGTCGGGGCCGAAGATCCGCCGTATGCCTGAGGGCACGGTCTGGGCGAACGCGGTGACCTCGGCATCGGGCTCCACGGTGAGCACGTTCGGGTTGCGCTTGAGCTGCTCGGCGGCGGTGGCGCTCATGCGGGCGGTGTAGCCCTTGAAGGCGTGCTCGTAGACGCCGACGACCTGGCCGCCGAGACGGGTCACCTGGTCCTCGGCGGCGCCGCGGGGCGCGCGCGTCGAGGGGTCGAGCTGCACGATGTACGTGCCTTCCGGGGCGGCGGCCGCCGAGGAGGGAAGCGGTGTCAGGGGTAACGCGAGTGCGCCGGCGAGCAATGCGAGCAGGGGGGTGAGTGATCGCATGGCAGCGTGCTCCCTTTCCGGAGGGGGACCGAGGATGCCTGATCCCGACTGACGCTTGTCAGTAAAGCTTTCACCGCTTGTCGGGAAATGTCCATAAAAAAGGTGCCGATTCGCTACGAATCGGCACCCCTTGATCGCTCACCGCAGCGGGATCCACGCCTCCCGTTCGAGCGTCGTCAGGTCGTTGACCTGTGCGCCCTCGGGGGAGAGCGTCCACAGCGCGTCGCCGATGACCAGCGAGCGCTGGATCCCGGGCTGGTAACGCAGCCTGCCCTGCTCCTGCGCGGGGTGGGAGATCCTGCCGAGCTCCGTCACGCCCGCGTCGTCGATCCGCAGCGCGAGCGCGCCCGAGTCGTCCTGCGTGGTCAGCGGGATCACCGACAGGCCGGTCTTCGGCCAGTACAGGAACGCGTGCGGGTCCCACTCCGCGCCCGAGCCGGAGTCCTTCTGGAACAGCTGCGACAGGCGGCGCGGGGCGGCCGGGTCGCTGACGTCGAAGAGCGAGACCTGCGTGCCGAGCGTCCTGCCCTGCTCGCCGGCCTCCTGGCCGATGCCGATCAGGCGCCCCTCGCCCGCCGGGTGCAGGTACGCCGAATAGCCGGTGATCTTCAGCTCGCCGGTCACCTTGGGAGCCGCCGGGTCGCGCAGGTCGAGGGTGTAGAGCGGGTCCACCTGGCGGAACGTCACGCAGTAGCCGACCGGGCCGATGAACCGGACCGAGTAGATGCGCTCGCCCTTGCCGAGGCCGCCGACCTCGCCCACCTGGGCCATGGTGTCGGCCCGCAGCACGTGGACGGAGCTGGAGCTGGTGCGGTCGTCGGCGGAGTTCAGCGTGGTGGCGACGCGGAGGTGGCCGTCGTGCTCCGACAACGCGTACTGGTTCAGCAGGCGTCCGGGCACCTTGCCCGAGGCCGCGTACGCGGGGGCGCCGGGGGCGGTGAGGTCGAACCGGTGAATCTCGGTCTCCTCCGGCGGCTGCTCGGGCTCCGGCAGCAGGCTGGGCTGGCGCGGATCCGGCGTCACCGGGGGCTCGGACGCGGACAGGGTGATGGTCACCGTGGGGGAGACCGTGGCCCTGACGACGGGCTGGTCGAGCGTGGGCTCGGCGGGGGTG
>NZ_SMKQ01000305.1 GCF_004348995.1 Nonomuraea terrae | reverse complement strand
ATCCACCCGCCACCGCAGATCCGGCGGGTTCCGCCCCGCGATCACCACCAGCGCCCCCACCGGCACCCGCGGCAGGAACCACTCGCGCAGCCACCCCTCCAAACCCTGAAGGCGTTCGAACCCGTCGACCAGCAGCACCCCGTCCGCGTCACGAAGCACCAGCCCGGCCGCCGCCTCGAACGCCGCCGGCGACGACTCCACCATGCGCCCGTCCACCACGGACACCGGCCGCCCCGCCACCACCGCCTCATGAGCGAACCGCCGCAACAAGGCCGACTTCCCGGCACCACCAGGACCGTGCACGTGCACCACACCGCAGCCGCCGCCGTACAACGCCGCCCGGAAAACCGCCAGCTCCTCCTCCCTCCCCACGAACGCCAGCTCACGCGCCGCCTGCAGACGCCACCCCAGCAACCCGCACTTGTCGTCACTCACCGAAACGAACCCCGTCACTCGGAGTCACTCGGAGTCACTCGGAGGACCCGGGCCGCATCCGGTCCCCGTCCTCGAACACGTAGCCCACGCCCGGATGAGGCCGTCGCCGCGGTGGCATGCCACCGCGGTCCGGGCGGTACTCGAAATGCCACCACTCGTTGTCGTACATGCGGTACAGGTCGTAGCGAGCACCGTGCTCCTCGAGCCAGCGCGCGCCTTCATACGGACGCACGTCCAGCGCCACACCCTGCACATGGCAGGACTCCGCCGGCGGTAACACCAGCATCCGCGCCAACACCGCAGAGCCGCAGCGGCGCACCTCCTCATCGAACATCCGCTGCTGAACAGCCGGATCGCGATATCCCGACGTCAGGCCGATGAGCTGGCCGTGCCGCCACAGCGCCTCCGTACGCGCCGCGGTGAACGCCGCCCTGGCGCCCTCCGTGAGCCCCGTGAGGTCCTCGGCCGGGAACCGCATCCCCAACGCCCAATCACAGGCCAGTTCCCGGGCACGGCCAGGACGGCGGACCAACGCCACCGGCAACAACAGCACCGCCAGCACCACCGTGACCAGCGCGAACAGCCGGTCTCGGGGCCGAAGCGGGATGATGCGTGCTTCGTTCATGCCGACTACGATTGGCGCCGAATATGCGTGCGTTGTCCGCCGCATGTCACCGTTTCTCGACGGCCGCCACCGCCCGCGCGACCGTGACACGACCATGACATTGCGGCGACGAAGCGAGGACACGACCGGCCGACAATGGAAGACGATGACCGGCGGACGAGTTACGGAGCGTGCTGTGAAACTCGGCGGCGTGTCGCGAGTGTTGCTGATCGAGGACGACCCCGCCGTACGGGAGGGCCTCGACCTGGCCCTCACCCGCCACGGGCACCGGGTACGCGCAGTGGAATCCGGCGAACAAGGACTGGACCGCCTGCGTACAGACCTTCCCGACGTCGTCGTGCTCGACCTGATGCTGCCAGGCATCGACGGATTCGAAGTCTGCCGCCGCATCCGAGCCACCGGCGACATCCCCATCATCATGCTGACCGCACGAAGCGACGACATCGACGTGGTCGCCGGCCTCGAGGCAGGCGCCGACGACTACGTCGTCAAACCAGTACAACCCCGAGTGCTCGAGGCACGCATCCGCGCGGTACTCCGCCGCGTCGGCCGGGATCAAGCAGAGCTCGAACGGCACGCCGACCTGACCATCGACCGGGCCGGACTCGTGATCGCCAAACGCGGCACACCCCTCAGCCTCGCCCCGACCGAACTGCGCCTGCTGCTCGAACTCTCCGCCACACCAGGCCGCGTGCACAGCCGCCAGCAACTGCTGGAATCCGTGTGGGAACACGGATACTTCGGCGACTCACGCCTCGTCGACGCCTGCGTACAGCGGCTGCGCGCCAAGATCGAGGACGACTCCGCCGCCCCCGTCTACATCCAGACGGTCCGCGGGTTCGGCTACCGATTCGGGCCGGTGTGAACCACCGGTGACACCTCGGCCAAGCCTCGGGCTACGCGCCCGGCTGCTGTCGGCGTTCGCACTGCTGTGCGTGGTCACCGCGGCGGTGGTAGCCGGCGGAATGTACGTCGAAGCCCGCACCGCCATCCTGCAACGCGCCCAGGACGCCGCCGTACAAGCCATGAAAAACCGCCTGGAAACCCTCTACCCGCTGCGAACCCCGACACCAGGCCCGGCCGAACTCACCGAGATCGCCCACACCATGACCGACCACAACAGCAACGCGATCGCCCTCTACCACGAAACCCACTCACCCGGCCGCCTCGACCCCGCCATGATCCCACCAGAACTGCGACGAACAGTCGCCGACGGCGTCGTCGCCTGGCAACGCGTGATATGGCACGACGCCCCCTTCCTCATCATCGGCTCACCCCTGCTGATCACCGAAGGAGACCGGCCCACACGACCGTCCGGCATCGAGGTCTACACCGTACGCAGCCTCCTCTCCGAACAACGCAGCATCGACCGCCTCGCCACACGCGCCTGGCTCACCGGCGCAGCCGCCCTCGCCTTCGCCGTCCTCCTCGCACTCCTGGCCACCCGCGGCGTACTCCGCCCCGTACGCGAACTCGGCCACGCCGCACGCCTCCTCGGCCAAGGCGACATGCGCACCAGAATCACCGTCCGCGGCACCGACGAACTCGCCGACGTCGCACACACCTTCAACAACACCGCCGCCGAACTGGAACGACACGTCGAACAACTCCGCGACATGGAAGCCGACGCCCGCCGATTCGTAGCCGACGTATCCCACGAACTACGCACCCCACTGGCCGCACTCACCGCCGTCGCCGACATCCTCGACGAGGAAGCATCCCAGCTCCCCGAACCCGCCGGCCGAGCCGCCAAACTGGTCAGCCAGGAAACCCACAATCTCACCGGACTGGTCAACGACCTCATCGAAATCAGCCGATTCGACTCCGGCGTCGCCGCCCTCGCCCTCAACGAAGTCGACACGGCCGAACTCGTACACGCCACCCTGCGCGCCCGAGGCTGGTCACAGCCCGTCCACACCGAACTCCCACCCGCCGTGACGGCACGCCTCGACCCACGCCGAGTCGACGTCATCCTCGCCAACCTCGTCGGCAACGCCCTGCGACACGGCGAACCACCCGTGTCCGTACGCCTCACCGCCGACCCCCACTGGATCACCCTCCAAGTCCGCGACCACGGACCCGGACTCGACGAAACCGCCCTGCCACACGTCTTCGACCGGTTCTACAAAGCCAACGCGGCAAGAGCCAGATCCGAAGGCAGCGGCCTCGGCCTCGCCATCGCACGCGAGAACGCCCGCCTGCACCAAGGCGACCTCACCGCCACCAACGCCCCCGACGGCGGCGCCCTCTTCACACTGCGCCTGCCACGCCGGACACACGACCCGGACGGAGAGCCCGAGTGACGACCAGGCTCGCACGCCGCGCACTCGCCGCCGGCCTCGTGTCGCTCGCCGCCGTGACCGGCTGCGGCGTACGACCCAGCGACGCCATCTCCGCCGGCGAGCCGCCGAGCGGAGCCGTCGCACCATCCCCGACGATCACCCTCTACCTCGTCAAGCACGGCCGGCTCAGCGCCGTGACACGGCCGGCCGGTCGGCGTCCACTGTTCCCGGCGGACACGCTCGCGCTGCTGGCAGCTGGACCGACTCCGGGGGAGCAGGCGCAAGGACTCACCAGCGACGTCCCGCGCGAAGCCGCCCCGTTCTCGGTGAAGGCCGAGCCGGCCGGCCACTTGGCGGTGAACCCGTCCACTCCGGCAGGCGACCTGTCCACCCTGGCCGTCGAACAGATCGTGTGCACGGCCGCCGCCGCGCCAGGAAGCCCCGCCCAGGTCACCGTCGTCGGTGCCGGGCAGGGTTTCAGCCCGCGGAGCTGCCCGGGCAGGGGAGCGCCGTCGGCGCCCCGACAAGGAGCGGCATATTAGGGCAAATAAGGGCGGCCGTTGGAGCCGTGATTCCGGGGGAGGGGTTGAGAAGCGGGCGATTTCCGGCGTGGAACCAGCCGTTCGCCGTTGTCGTGGCACAGTCGTGGCACAGGGGGAGTCGCGGGGTTCGTACGGCGAGGAGGCGGAGCCGTGCTGGGCCGTTGTGGTGCCGATGTCTGTCCTGTCTCAAGCAAAGTGGTCCCGTCTCACTAAAGCGGCCCCGTGGTTGGAGCCTGTGAAGTGGACGTTCACGCGTAGTGCCTGGTCAGGCTGTTAAGTCGTCTCACCAAAATGGCCCTGCGATCGCGTGCGAGCGGTGCTCGTACCACGATTTGTCATAGCCCCCACCTGCCGTCCTATGGTTTGGGGGTGAGCAACTCGACTGCGGCTGCCGTCCTCACAACCGACGATCTGGCCGAAGCGATACGTGCGGTTCATACCTTGTTGGGCATCGCAGACGTCAGTCAGGCGGAGGTCGACTTCGAAGCTGTGATCAGGTCGTCGGATGTTCTAGCGCGAGCACGTCACGTACTGCCCGACCTCGAGTGGTGGGCGTCGGCCGACAAGGAGCACGGCTCGTCGGAGGTCGGCGACGACCCTGCGAACTGTCTGCCGATCCGAGTATTCGACTGGTGCCGTCCGCTGGACCGCGCCGAGCCATTCATCGCAGCTCTGGGCCCCGATCCAGCAGCTGTCCGGTGGGATCTGAACGCATGGCCCGCGGTCCCTGAAGCGGGACTGGAGGACGTCTCGCAGAAATACGCCTATCTCACGTTCACGGTCAACTCCCGGGACCTCTACCAGAACGAGCTGTCGCAGGACCACACCGTCCACGTGCACGTCCGGAGCGGCGACCAGACCGCCCGCGTCCAGTGGCTCGCCAACCAAGTGGGTGGCCGGTTCGCAGGCAGGGTGGAGTTGGCACCTCTCTAACCACCGAGCAAACCGACACGGCGGATGCCTCGTCGAGGGCGTAGCCGGCGGCACCTTGCATCGCAGCACTCGTCATCGGCGGCGCCGCCGGGGGCAGGGACAGGGACAGTATCTGCGGTCAAGATCACGCGCTTCCGGATCAATGAGTGTCCAGGTAAGCATGCTCGTTGGCGGCGAAGACTGCCGACAGCGACCTCGGCGCCTGGCCTGACCGAACGGGGTGGGCCAGGGCCTCCACCCAGTGGCGGAGAGGATCGAAGCCGTCTGCCGCACGACGTAGGCGATCGACTGTATGGACCAGAAACGAGGTCCGAGGGCCATGTGCTGAGACGAAATCACGTGCGGGCCACTTTTAGTGAGACTGGGGCCACGTTCCGAGACGGGACAATGTCACGATTTATGGGCCAATAGGCTCTATGTCCTATACCGAACAGAATCCACCTTCTGTTTGGTATGGGATATAAGCGCGCTTTACGGGGCCGTGCCGGCCTGGGGGGTCATAAGCGGTTGACGAACCTGGCGGCGGCGCGGTGGCTCATGCCGGTCTCGCCGCGTACGAGGAAGACGGCTTCCTGGATCTGCCCGAGAGCCTTGAGCTCGCGGGCCTGGTCGACGAGATCGACGCTGATTCCGGGACGGTTGCGCGGCCGGTATGTGAGACGTACGGCGAGAATGATCAGCCAGATGGCGGCCGCGGTGAGGACGGCGCTGAGCGCGATGATGCCGGGGCTGATCTGCAGTGCGATCTGGGCGGGCATGCGGGGCGTCTTCCCGGGTGCGGGCGGTTTATGCGGGCCCTCCGGTCGATGCTCGATAATGAACATTATGTCAAGTAGACCGTTCCGGAAGGGGTGAGCGCTCCCCTGGACGCGTGGGACTGGCGGGACAGTTTTCCGATTCGGCGCGGCCTGTCGGTGGCGGTCGGTGCGGCGGGCGGGAGTCGCGTGGTGTGTGGCCGCGGTGCTGGTGAGCAGGGACTTCGCCGGCCGGTGTCCGGCCGCTCGTCTCCCCGGCTCGTGATCATGCCGGTGTTGACGGTTCGGTTGACGTTCGGTTGATTCGCTGTCCTTGTCGGGTTGCGCGATTTAGGGTGGAGTTTCTGCTATTCGCGCGGAGAGGAGCAGCACGTGGGAAACGAGTCGGTGTTATGTCCGGTGTGTCAGGGTGTTCGGCCCGCGTCCGGTAAGGAGTCGTACACGCCGTTGCGTGGGCGGCTGATCGTGACGAACGGTTATTGCGCGGGCGGGTGTGCCGAGCGGCGGGCCGAGGTGGTGGATCAGGTCGCTGATCAGGTGGCGGGGCGGCCGGTGGATGAGTCTCAGGTGCGGGCGCAGCAGGTGGAGCGTCCGCGTCCGGTGGTGTCGCAGGTGCGGGGGCCGCGCTGACAGGTCAGTGGTGTCCTTCGGTGGTGTGCCAGTAGTCGCGGGTTCGTACGGCGAGGCCGTCAGGGTCGAAGCGGGCGAAGACGCAGCCGGCCAGGGTGATGGGGCGGCCGTTTTCGTGGGCGTGGACGCGGAATTCGATGGCGGCTTGGTCGCCGTCGACGATGGGGGTGGCGAAGGTGGCGTGGGGGTCGGTTTCGCCGGTGAAGGACCAGCGGATGTAGTCGGCGATGGCCTGTTTGCCCTGGTGTGGGGGGCGGAAGGGCATGCTGGTGTGGACGGCGTCGTCGTGGTAGAGGGCGATGATGGCGTCGGTGTCGTGGTGGGTCCAGCCGTGTTGCCAGGTGTGGGCGAAGCGCTGGGCGGCGGTGCGGGTGTCCACGCGGTCCTTCAGGGTGTGTAGGGGTGTACGGCGGTGACCGCGGTGATGGGCAGGGGTCCGTACAGGTGGGGGTAGCCGTTCTCGGTGCGGATGTCGAGGCCGGTGGGGTCGATGTCGAGGACGAGCAGCGGCTCGGTGACGTGGCTGTAGTAGGCGGTGTGGACGGCGCGTAGCTGGGTGTGGTCGCGGCTGCAGTGGATGAAGCCTTCGTGGTCGAGGGTGCGGCCGAGGGTGGAGATGCGGTACTCCCCCGCGTGCTGGGCGTTTTCCCAGTCGGTGCGGAGGGCGAGGTGGTGGATGGTCATGGTGTCCATTCGGTGGCGAGGACGGCGTAGATGGGTTCGCTGGACCATTCGCCTTTGACGAATTCGTTCTCGATGAGGGTGGCTTCGCGGCGCATGTGGAGTTTTTCCAGGACGCGGGCGGAGGCGGTGTTGCGGGCGTCGAGGCGGCCGACGATGCGGTGGAGGCCGAGGGCGGTGAAGCCGAGGTGGAGCAGGGCGCGGGCGGCTTCGGCGGCGTAGCCGTGGCCGTGGTGGGCGGGGTTGAGGACGTAGCCGATCTCGCCTTGGCGGTGTTGTTCGCTGGTCCAGATGAGCAGGCAGTTGCCGATGAGGTGGCCGGTGTCGCGCAGGGTGACGGCGAGGTCGATGGCGTCGCCTTCGTGGTGGATGGCGGTGCGGTTGATCTTTTTGTCGAGGAGGTCGCGGGTGGTGTCGCGGTCGCGTGGGTCCCAGTAGAGGTAGCGGGTGACGTCGGGGCGGGATTCGTAGGCGTGCAGGGCGTCGAGGTCGGCGGTGGTGAAGGGGCGCAGGGTCAGCCGGGGGGTGGTGATCGGATAGTGGGGTGTGAGCACGGGGGCAGTGTAGGGAG
>NZ_SMKQ01000304.1 GCF_004348995.1 Nonomuraea terrae | reverse complement strand
CCCGTGGCAGGCGCGCGAGGTGCTGCGCCGCCCGGAGGTGGCCGCGCTGGTGGAGGCGGGGCTGCTGCGGCCGCTCGGCCCGTCCGGTCCCGAGTGGTACGCGACGTCGTCGGTGCGGACTGTGCACCGCCCCGACGCGGACGTGATGCTCAAGCTCTCCCTCGGCCTGCGGATCACCAACTCCCGGCGCAACAATCTGCGCGGGGAGATGCGCCTCGGTGTCCGGGCGGCCCGGCTGCTGGCGGCCGGGCCAGGCGGGTGGCTGCGCGCCGAGCACCCGGAGTTCGCGATCCTGCGCGACTTCGCCTGGGTGTCGGCGGGCGTGGACGGCCCGCAGACCGGCCCCGAGACCGGCCTGGAGACGGCGATCCGTGACAACCCGTTCCGCGGCGGCGTCCGCGAGGGTCTGTGCGTGGCCGGGCTGCTGGCCGAGCGGACGGGCCCCGGCGACGGCGCGCCTCCCCGGCACCGCGCGCTGCTGGCCGCCGCGCTGGAGCGTGCCGTCCGCGCGCACGGGCTGCCGCCGGGCGAGGCGGCGGCGCTGTGGCTGACCCGCTACCTCGATGTGCTCGCCGTCCCCCTGATCCGCCTGCACGCCAGGTACGGCATCGCCCTCGAACCGCACCACCAGAACACCCTGGTCGCGCTCGGCGACGACGGCCTGCCGTGCGCCGGCTGGTACCGCGACAGCCAGGGCTACTACGTGGCCGCCTCTCGCGCCGCCGAGCTGGAGTCGCTGCTGCCCGGGCTCGGCGAGGTCGACGTGGTCTTCGACGACGGCTTCGTGGACGAGCGGGTCGCCTACTACCTCGGCGTCAACAACCTGCTCGGCCTGGTGGGCGCGTTCGGCGCGCTCGGCCTGGCCGACGAGGGCGCGCTGCTGCGGGTGCTGCGCGCCGCGCTGGAACGGCTGCGCGCGGCGGAGCCCGGCGCGAAGGGCCTGCTCGACCTGCTCCTGGACGCGCCCGCGCTGCCCTGCAAGGCCAACTACCTGACCTGCGTGGACGGCCGCGACGAGCTCGTCGGCGACGTCCGCACCCAGTCCGTCTACATCGACCTTCCGAACCCACTCACGGAGGTGGAGCGGTGAGCGCCCCCTACGACCTGCTCGGCGTCGGCATAGGTCCGTTCAACCTGTCCCTGGCCGCGCTCAGCGACGGCGTGCCGGAGGTGAACGCACTGTTCCTGGACGCCAAACCGGCCTTTTCCTGGCATCCCGGCCTGCTCATGGAGGGGACGGTGCTCCAGGTGCCGTTCCTGGCCGACCTGGTGACGATGGCCGACCCGACGAGCCAGTGGTCGTACCTGAACTACGTCCGCCGCCACGACCGGATGTTCTCGTTCTTCTTCTCCGAGCGTTTCCACATCCCCCGCCGCGAGTACGACCACTATTGCCGATGGGTCGCCGAGCGGCTGCCTTCGTGCCGGTTCGACGCCAAGGTCACCGCGCTGAGCTGGGACGAGACGGCGGGCGCGTTCTCGGTGACGTACCGGTCGGCGGCCGGGGCGAGCGCGACGGCGCACGCCCGGCAGGTGGTGCTGGGGGTGGGCACGGTCCCGGTCGTGCCCGAGCCGCTGCGGCCGCTGCTGGAGGCCGGCCGCGTGCTGCACAGCGCCGACTACCTCGCCCACCGCGACCGCCTGGCCGCCGCCGGCGACGTGACCGTGGTCGGCGCCGGGCAGTCGGGCGCGGAGGTGGTGCTCGACCTGCTGCGCCGCCAGGACGGCACGGGCGCGGGCGGCCCGTACGTGCGCTGGCTGTCCCGCACCCCTGCCTTCGCCCCCATGGAGTACTCCAAGATCGGCTTGGAGCACTTCACCCCCGACTACGTCGACTACTTCCGCGGCCTGCCCGAGGACCGCCGCGAGCGGCTCGTCCGCGAGCAGTGGCAGCTCTACAAGGGCGTCAGCGCCGAGACGCTCGGCGACATCCACGACGAGCTGTACGAGCGGACCATCGGCGGGGCCGAGCCGCGCGCGGCGCTGCACCCCGGCGTGGAAGTGGTCTCGGCCGCGGCCGACGGCGACGGGTACGCCCTGACCTGCCGCCACGGCGAGCAGGAGGCGTTCTTCCAGGTCCGCACCTCGGCCGTGGTGCTGGCCACCGGGTACGCCGCCGCCCGCCCCGCGTTCCTGGAGCCGCTGGCAGACCTGATCGACTGGGACGCCAAGGGCCGCTACCAGGTGGACGGCGACTACCGGGTGGCGCTGGACCCGCGCGTGTCCGGGGCGGTGTTCGCCCAGAACGCCGAGATGCACAGCCACGGCGTGGGCGCGCCGGACCTGACGCTGGGCGCGTGGCGGGCGGCGAGGATCCTGAACGCGGTCGCCGGCCGCACCGTGGTGCCGGTGCCCGCGCGGGCGGCGTGGACGACGTTCGGGGCGCCCCGGCTGCCCGGCGCGATGGAGGCCGCCACCCCTGAGAGCTCGCTGACGTGACCACCGCCCCGACGACGGACGCGTCCTGGCCGCCGTCGTCCGTTGCTCGCCGCGGTCGTGGCCGCACGGCGACCCGTTGTCAAGGAGATCCCCCGATGAACCTCTCTGCCCGTGAGGCCTGGGAGCGGGCCGGCCGCCGCCTGCTCGTCAAGGCCGTCGAGGAGTTCGCCTACGAGGAACTGCTGGTCCCCGAGCCCGCGCCGGGCCGGCCCGGCGCGTACCGATTGGACCTGGGCGACGGCGTGTGCTGGACGTTCCGGGCCGCGCGCGGCACGTTCGGCGCCTGGCGCGTCGAAGAGGGCACGCTGCGGCGGCACCCGGCCCCCGCCGACGGCGAGGCCGGCCCGGAACTGCTGCTGCTCGACGCGCGTCACGTCCTCGGCTGGGACGGCCCGGCCACTGCGGAGGTGCTGCGCGAGCTCACCGCCACCCGGCAGGCCGAGGCGCGGCTGCTGTCCGGAGCCCTGCCCGCCGCCCGGCTCGCCGACCTCGACCACCTGGACCTGGAGGCACAGCAGGAGGGGCACCCCTGCATGCTGCTCAACAAGGGCAGGCTCGGGTTCGCCGCCTCGGACGCCGCCGCCTACGCCCCCGAGGCGGCCGGGTCGGTGCGGCTGCTGTGGGCGGCCGTGCACGGGTCGCTGGCCGAATACTCCGGAGGGCCCGGGCTGGACCAGGAGACGCTGCTGGGCGAGGAACTGGACGAAGAGACACGCAAGCGGTTCGCCGTCGCGCTGGAGGCCGGGACGGACCTGAACCCCGCCGGGTTCACGTGGCTGCCCGTGCACCCGTTTCACTGGGACGAGGCCGTCGCGCCGCTGTTCGCCCCGTACCTGGCGGGCGGGCGGATCGTGCTGCTCGGCGAGGGCCCCGACCGCTACCGCCCGCTGCAGTCGGTCCGCACCCTCGCCAACCTGGACCGCCCCGACCGGCGCAACGTCAAGGTGCCGCTGCTCATCCGCAACACGCTGGTGTGGCGGGGGCTGTCCACCGAGCCGACCCGGGCGGCGCCCGACGTGAGCGCCTGGCTGCACGGGCTGCGCGCCGCCGACCCGTACCTGCGGGACGAGCTGCGCTTCCACCCGCTCGGAGAAGTCGCCTCCGTCGCCGTCCGGCACCCGCTGTACGAGTCCGTGCGCGACGCGCCGTACCGCTACCACGAGCTGTTCGGCGCGGTCTGGCGCGAGCCGGTGACGGCGCTGCTCGGCGCGGGCGAACGGGCGCGCACCATGGCCGCCCTGCTCAAGGTCGGGTCGGACGGCCGCGCCCTGGTGGCGGAGCTGGTCGAGCGCTCCGGGCTCGATCCGCGCGCCTGGCTGGCCCGGCTCCTGTCGGCGCTGCTGCCCGGCCTGCTGCACCACCTCTACCGATACGGCGTCGCCTACTGCCCGCACGGCGAGAACACCGTGATCCTGTACGACACCGCCGACGTCCCCGCCGGCATCGCGGTCAAGGACTTCGCCGAGGACGTCAACCTGCTGCCGGACGACCTGCCCGAGTACGCCGCCCTGTCCGGCCGCGCCCGCGAGGTGCTGCTGCGCTGGCCCGCCCGCGAGCTGGCCCACTCGCTGCTCAGCGCGGTCTTCGCCGGCCACTTCCGGTTCTTCGCGCCGCTGGTGGAGGAGCACCTCGGCGTGCCGGAGCCCGAGTTCTGGCGCTTCGTACGCGAGGAGATCGAGCGCTACCACGCCGGCTTCCCCGAGCTGGCCGGCCGCGCGGAGGCGTTCGGCCTGTTCGCCCCCGAGTTCGGCCGGGTGGCGCTCAACCGGGAGCAGCTGCTCGGCGGCGGCTTCCACGACCGCGCCGAACGCGACGAGGGCTTCGACGTCGTCCACGGCACGGTCGCCAACCCGCTCGCCCGCACGGAGGAGACCCGATGACAGCGCTCACCTACCAGCAGCTGCGCGCCGAGGCCGAGGCCGGGCGGATCGAAGAGGTGATCGTCGCCGTGCCGGACCTGCAGGGCCGCCTCCAGGGCAGCCGGCTGTCCGTGCCGTACTTTCTGGACGAGGTCTCCCGGCAGGGCTTCGGCGCCTGCGTCTACCTGCTGGCCTCCGACGTGGAGATGGGCACCGGACCCGGCTACGCCATTGACGCCTGGAAATCCGGTTTCGGCGACTTCGTGCTGCGCCCCGAACCGGCCACCCTGCGCGCCCTGCCGTGGGACCCCGGCACCGCGCTGGTCCTGGCCGACGCCGTCTGGCCGGGCGGCGAGCCCGTCGAGGTGGCCCCGCGCCGGGTGCTGCGCGCCCAGCTCGACCGGCTGGCCGAACACGGCCTGACCGCGCTCGCCGGGACCGAGCTGGAGTTCCTGGTCTTCCGCACCACGTACCGGGACGCCTGGGAACGCCGCTACCACGGCCTGGAAACGGGCACCCGCTACAACGTCGACTACTCCCTGCAGGGACTGGCCGAGATCGAACCGGTGGTACGCCGCGTCCGCCGCGAGATGGTGCGCGCCGGGCTCCCCATGGAGACCGCCCGAGGGGAGTGCCACCCCGGCCAGTACGAGATCGTCTTCCGCTACGACGAGGCCATGGCGACCTGCGACAAGCACGTCCTGTTCAAGAACGGCGCCAAGCAGATCGCCGGGCAGGAGGGTGTGGCGCTCACGTTCATGCCCAAGTTCGACGAGGGCGAGGGCAACTCCTGCCACGTCCACCTGTCGCTGCGCGGTACGGACGGCGCCACGGTCTTCGCCGACGAGGAGTCCGCCGACGGGTCGTCGGAGCTGTTCCGGCACTTCGTGGCCGGTCAGCTCGCCTGCCTGCCCGAGCTGGCCCTGCTCATGGCCCCGAACGTCAACTCCTACAAGCGGCTCCAACCCGGCGCGTTCGCCCCCACCGGCATCACGTGGGGCCGGGACAACCGCACCTGCCCCATCCGCGTGGTCGGCTCAGGCGCGTCGCTGCGCATCGAGCACCGGGTGCCCGGCGGGGACGCCAACCCCTACCTCGCCGTCGCCGCCATGGTGGCCGCCGGCCTGCACGGCATCGAGAACCGGCTGCCCCTGCCCGCCCCGCACACGGCCAACGCCCTGGCCGACCCGTCGGTGCCCCGGCTGCCCACCGCACTGACGGAGGCGCTGCGCCGCTGGGAGACGAGCGAGCTGGCCGCCAAGGTGTTCGGCGACGCGGTGGTGGGCCACTACGCGCAGGCGGCGCGGGCGGAGCTGGCGGCGTTCGAGACCGCGGTCACGGACTGGGAGCGGATGCGCGGGTTCGAGCGCCTGTGACCCGCGCCGCGCGGCCTCTGCCTCCTCGCGACCGGCACTGGCCGGGCGGGCGGTGTAGGACCCGCCCTGGGCGGGCAGTCGGCGGTGAGGCGCGTTCGCGGGGGGATGGCGATGGCGCGATGTCTGGTGACCGGGGCGACCGGCTACATCGGGGGACGGCTCGTGCCGGAGCTGCTCGGCGCGGGCCACGCGGTCCGCTGCATGGTGCGTTCCGCTGCCCGGCTGCGTGAGCGGCCCTGGTGCGGGCGGGTCGAGGTCGGCGTGGCCGACGCGACGGATCCGCTGCGTACCGGTCAGGCGCTGGAGGGCGTGGACGTCGCGTACTACCTCGTCCACACGATGGGGTCGGGACGCGGCTTCGCCGCCCGGGATCGCGCGGCGGCCTCGACGTTCGCCGCGGCGGCCCGCAGGGCGGGTGTGCGCCGCATCGTCTACCTCGGCGGCCTCACGCCGGGCGGTGAGGTCTCGCCGCATCTGCGGTCCAGGGAAGAGGTGGCGCGGATCCTGCTGGGCTCCGGCGTTCCGACGGCGGTGCTGCGTGCCGCGGTCATCATCGGCTCGGGATCGGCGTCGTTCGAGATGCTGCGCTACCTGACCGAGCGGCTGCCGGCCATGACCACGCCCTCCTGGGTGCGTACCAGGACGCAGCCGATCGCGATCCGGGACGTGCTGCGCTACCTGGTCGGCTGCGCGCGGCTGCCGCCGGACGTGCACCGGGCGTTCGACATCGGCGGCCCCGACGTCCTGACGTACGCCGGCATGATGCGCGGGTACGCCGCGGTGGCGGGCCTGCCGCGCCGGTTGATCATCCCGGTGCCGGTGCTCACGCCGCGGTTGTCGAGCCTCTGGGTCGGTCTGGTCACCCCGGTGCCGGCCCGGGTGGCGCGTCCCCTGGTGGAGTCGCTGCGCAACGAGACGGTCTGCCGCGAGCACGACATCGCCCGGTACGTCCCCGACCCGCCGGACGGGCTGGTCGCGTTCGAGCAGGCTGTGGACCTGGCGCTGCGCCGGATCAAGGACGCCGACGTCGCCACCCGCTGGACGTCGGCCCGGGCCCCCGGCGCCCCGAGCGACCCCCTGCCGACCGACCCGGACTGGGCAGGCGGAGTGCTGTACGCGAACGAGCGCAGCCGCGCCGTGCCGGCGCCGCCCGCCGCCCTGTGGCGGCTGCGCGTGGGGGACACGCTGGGCTCCTGGCGGGTGGAGGAGATCGTGCCTGGCCGCCTGCTGCGGCTGCGCGCCGAGACGCGGCTGCCCGGCCTGGCGTGGCTGGAGCTGACCTGCCGAGAGGAGCAGGGGAGGACCGTGTACGGGCAGCGCGCGATCTTCCACCCGCGCGGCCTGCTGGGCCACCTGTACTGGTGGGCCGGCGCGCCCTTCCACCGGCGCCGGGTGCCGGGGGACATCGCGCGCCGGCTCACCCGGGCGTCGTGAGGAGCAGCCCCACGACGATGAGGAACACGCACACGCCGATCAGGACGGTGACGCGCCACACGTAGCCGGGCACGGTGCGAGGCCCTCGCCATTCCTTGGGCGGAGGAGGCTCGCCCTGGTACGTCCTGGCGAGGAGGGCGTCGAGATCCGGGTCTTCGAAGGCGAGCCGCTCCTCGATCTCTTCGAGGGCCCGCTGTTCCCCTTTGGAGAGTCTCATCGCGATCACCTGGATGCGCTCTCGGTTGCGTTCGTTCGTGGTCCTGGGCGCCGCGCGGGCCTGTGCGTCCGTCCCGCTCCGGCGTGCGGGGCCCGTCGATGAGGTGGGCCGCCACGACAGCGTGGCGGACAAGAGACGACTTCGCCCCCTCCTCTCCCTGACGCCCTTGCCCCCGATCCGCGGTCTCATTACTCGGGTCCCCGGCCGTCCTCGCATGTTGCCGGTGACCGGCAGTCCGGCCGGGGTGACGTTGCCGCCGCGATCCCTTGTCCCTCGGCCCCTGGAAAGGGGAGGGTGGGAC
>NZ_SMKQ01000303.1 GCF_004348995.1 Nonomuraea terrae | reverse complement strand
GCCGTGGGCGGGTCAGTTGGAGGCGGCCGCCGGGGAGGGCGCCGGGGTGGTGGACTTACCCGAGTCGGTCGACGGCTTGCTCTCCTCCGACTTCGAGGAAGTCGAGGACGAAGACGCCGAGGACGAGGTCGACGACGAGCGGTTGTCGGTGCGGTAGAACCCAGAGCCCTTGAAGACGATGCCGACGGCGGAGAACACCTTCCGCAGGTTGCCCTGGCAGTTGGGGCAGACCGTCAGCGCATCGTCGGTGAACTTCTGGACGACCTCGAGCTGCTCACCACAGTCATTGCAGGCGTACTGGTAGGTCGGCACGCGCTCCTCCTTCAAGCATGGACACTCGATCAGCATTGGCACTCGAGCGATGCGACTGCTAATGGTAACCGATTGCCAGAAACACCTATTCCAACCCCCGCTCTCCGAACCACCCGGCCAGCTTGCCGCTGCGGTTCACGGCGCGCAGGCGGCGCTCGACCTGTTCGCGGCAGGCGGCGGTGGTGACGACGAGCAGCTGGTCGTCCACCCGGAGCCGGGTGGACGTGGCCGGGACGAACGAGCGGCCGTCGCGTACGACGAGCGTCACCGCGGCGCCGCCCGGCAGCCGCAGCTCGAAGATCTCGACGCCGTGCAGCCGGGAGCCCGGTGGGATCCTGACCTGCAGCAGGTCGGCGTTGAGCTCCTCCAGCGGCGCCGCCTCCACCGACAGGTCGTGGACCTCGGCCGGCGCCGTCACCCCCAGCACCCGCGCCGCGAACGGCAGCGTCGGCCCCTGGAGCAAGGTGAACACGATGACGATGACGAAGACCTGGTTGAAGATGTCCTTCGAGCCTTCGACGCCGGCCGCCCACGGAATGGTCGCCAGGACGATCGGGATCGCGCCGCGCAGCCCGGCCCACGACAGGAACGCCTGGTCGCGCCAGCTCACCCGGCCCAGCCGCAGCCCTTGCGCCACCGCCGAGCTGACCATCACGGAAGCCGGCCGGGCCAGCAGCACGAGGACGGTGCCGGTGATGAGGCCGGGGACGATGGCCGACGGCATCTCGTGCACGTCGGCCAGCATGCCCAGCATGACGAACAGCCCGATCTGCGCCAGCCAGGCCGCGCCCTCCGCGAAGCCCCGGGTGGCCGCCCGGTGCGGCAGGCGGGAGTTGCCGAGGATGAGCGCGGTCAGGTAGACGGCCAGGAAGCCCGAGCCGTGCAGCAGGACGGCGCCGCCGTACGAGACGAAGGTGAGGGCGAGGACGGCGATGGGATACAGGCCTGAGGCGGGCAGGGCGACGCGGCGCAGGGCGAACGCGCCCGCGGGGCCGACGGCGAGGCCGACCGCGGCGCCGATGACCAGCTCGATCAGGGTCTCCAGCAGGAACGTGCCCAGGCCCGCCCCCGGATGCGCCGACGTGCTGAGCAGCATCACCGCGATGACCGTGGGGGCGTCGTTGAAGCCCGACTCCGCCTCCAGCACGCCCGCCAGCCGGGGCGGCAGCGGCAGCCGCCGCAGCACGGAGAAGACGGCGGCGGCGTCCGTGGAGGCCAGCACCGCGCCGAGGATGAGCGCCGTCGTGGCGTCGAGCCCGAGCACCGCCTGTACGACCAGCGCCACCACGACGGTGCTGACCGCGACGCCTATGGTCGCCAGCACCATCGCGATCGGGACGGAACGCTTCACATGGGACCACGTCGTGGTCAGACCGCCCTCAGCCAGGATCACCGCCAGCGCCGTGAGGCCGATCTGCTGGGCCGCGTGAGGGCTCTCGAACGAGACCCCGAACCCGGCCGACAGCATCACCCCCAGGCCCAGGAACACGAGGAGGGTGGGCAGGCCGCTGCGGTGGACGAGGCGTACGGCGGCGATGGCCGCGATGACGATCGCGGCACCGAGGAGGAGCCAGACATCGAGTGTCATCTGGCTCCCCTCTCGTATCTGCGCTCACATAAGACTAGTGAGTCCGGAAGGGGTCATGACGTAGCGAACGTGCCGGTCGTGGGGCTCGTGGGGCACATCGTCGATGAGCTCGCCGTCGTGCAGCAGCGCCACCGTGGGAACGTTCGGGCCGACCCGGGCCAGAGCTCGATCGTACGAGCCGCCGCCCCGCCCGAGCCGGACGCCGGTGCGCCGGTCGACCGCCAGGGCTGGGACGATCACGAGCGCGGCCGTGCGGATCGCCTCGACGCCGCGGCGGGTGTCGACCGGTTCCATGATCCCGTGGCGGCCCGGGGCGAGCGTGCCGGGGCCGTCGTACACCGCCCAATCGAGATCGTTGTCCTCCCGCAGCACCGGAAGGATCACCGTGGCGCCGTGTTTCCACAGAGCGAACACGAGCCCGTGCGTATCCGGCTCCGACCCCGTTGACCAGTAGCAAGCCACCAGACCGGCCATCTGGACCCATGGTTGCTCCAGCAGCGTTTCGCGGACCTTGACGGCGTTTGCGCGCAACTGTTCGGGGGAAAGGCGTGAGCGCGCCGCATTCAGCTCGCGGCGCAGGTTCAGCTTGTCCACAGATCCCTCCACTAGGGTCTACTCATGGCTGACTTCGACCCTGTGACGAAAGCCGTCGTGCCCGCCGCGGGTCTGGGCACCCGGTTCCTCCCGGCGACCAAGGCGACACCCAAGGAGATGTTGCCCATCGTCGACAAGCCCGCGATCCAGTATGTCGTCGAGGAGGCGGCCGCTGCCGGGCTGCTCGACGTCCTCATGGTCACCGGCAAAAACAAACGGTCCATCGAAGACCATTTTGATCGGGCGTTCGAGCTTGAGGAGGCCCTTGAAGCCAAGGGCGATGAGCACCGGTTGTCCCAGGTCCGCGAGCCGGCCTCACTGGCGACGCTCCATTACGTACGCCAAGGCGAGCCCAAGGGCCTCGGCCACGCGGTGCTGTGCGCCAAGCATCACGTGGGCGGACACCCCTTCGCCTGCCTGCTCGGCGACGACCTGATCGACCACCGTGACCGCCTGCTGCAGCGCATGATCGCGGTGCGCGACACATTCGGCGGCAGTGTGATCGCGCTGATGGAGGTGCCCAAGGAGCAGGTCTCCCTGTACGGCGTGGCGACCATAGAGGCGACGGCGGAAGACGACGTCGTCCGCGTGGTCGATCTGGTGGAGAAGCCGCCGGCCGAGGAGGCGCCGTCCAACTGGGCGATCATCGGGCGCTACGTCCTCGACCCGGCGGTGTTCGAGGTGCTGGAGAAGACGCCTCCGGGGCGGGGCGGTGAGATCCAGCTCACCGACGCGCTGCGCACGCTCGCCTCACTCGGGCGCGAGGACGGCGGGCCGGTGCACGGCGTGCTGTTCCGGGGCCGCCGCTACGACACCGGCGACAAGCTCGACTATTTGCGGACAGTGGTGAAGTTCGCCGCGGATCGGGAAGATCTGGCGCCGGACTTCGTGCCGTGGCTGCGGGAGTTCCTCGATGAAATCAGTTGACGCGCATCTGGCCGAGATCCTGGCCACTGTACGTCCGCTGGCGCCGCTGGAGCTCGACCTGGAGCAGACGCTGGGGGCGACCCTGGCCGAAGACGTGACGTCGCCGGTGCCGCTGCCGCCGTTCGACAACTCGGCGATGGACGGCTATGCCGTCCGCGCCGAGGACCTCGAGGAGCTCCCGGTCACGTTGCCGGTGATCGACGACGTGGCCGCCGGCTCCGGTGAGCTGCGCGCCGTGGGGCCCGGCCATGCTGTACGCATCATGACCGGGGCGCCCGTCCCGGCCGGGGCCGACTGCATCGTGCCGGTGGAGTGGACCGACGGCGGGACGGTCTCGGTCTTCATCGACCGCCGCGCCGAGCCTGGCCACGCGATCCGCCGGGCCGGCGAAGACGTCCAGGCCGGGGAGGTCGTGCTCAAGGCCGGCGCCGTGATCGGTGCGGCGCAGCTCGGCATTCTCGCCGGGGTGGGCCGCAAGCGCGTGCTGGCGCGTCCGCGGCCGCGCGTGGTGGTGATCTCGACCGGTTCGGAGCTGGTCGAGCCGGGTGGCCAGCTGGCCCTCGGCCAGATCTGGGACTCCAACAGCTTCACGCTGACCGCCGCCGTCCGCGAGGCCGGGGGCGAGGGGTTCCGTTCGGGTTCCGTCGGTGACGATCCGGCCGTCCTGCTCGACCGCCTCGACACCGCCCTCGTACGCGCCGACGCGGTCATCACCAGCGGCGGTGTGTCGATGGGGGCGTACGAACCGGTCAAGGAGGCCCTGTCGCCGCTGGGCACGGTCGGATTCGTGAAGGTGGCCATGCAGCCGGGCATGCCGCAGGGCTTCGGCGTGCTGGGCGACGACCAGGTGCCGATCTTCGCGCTGCCCGGCAACCCGGTGTCGTCGTTCGTGTCGTTCCAGCTGTTCGTCCGCCCCGCGCTCGACAAGATGCGCGGGCTGCCCGCCGGGCTGCCGGAGACGGTCGCGGCGCGGACGACCGAGCCGCTGCGCTCCCCGTCCGGGAAGCGGTCGTTCCTGCGGGGCGTGCTGGCCGGCGACGGCACGGTCTCGCCCGTGCACGGGCAGGGCTCTCACCAGCTCGCCGCCCTGGCCGCGGCGAACGCGCTCATCGTGGTCCCCGAGGACGTGACCGAGGTGCCCGCCGGGGCCTCGGTGGAGGTGATGAGGCTGTGAACGAACTCACCCATATCGACGAGACCGGCGCCGCCCGCATGGTCGACGTCTCGGCCAAGGACGTGTCGGCGCGCAGCGCCACGGCCACCGGGCGGGTGCTGCTGTCGGCCGAGACCGTGGCGCTGCTGCGGTCGGGGGAGGTGCCGAAGGGCGACGCGCTCGGGGTGGCGCGGATCGCGGGGATCATGGGGGCGAAACGTACGCCTGATCTGATCCCGCTCTGTCATCCCATCGCGCTGCACGGGGTGAAGGTGACCCTCGACGTCGAGGACTGGGGCGTGGCGATCACGTGCCGGGTGAAGACGGCCGACCGTACGGGGGTCGAGATGGAGGCGCTCACCGCGGTCTCGGTGGCGGCGCTGGCCCTGATCGACATGGTGAAGGCGGTCGACCCGGCCGCGGTGATCACGGACGTGCGGGTGGAGGAGAAACTGGGCGGCAAGACCGGCCGGTGGACTCGGGACGGTGACTGATGCGCGCACTGGTGATCACGGCGTCGAACCGGGCGTCTGCTGGGATTTATGAGGATGAATCAGGGCCCTTGCTCGCCGATCTGCTGCGTCAGGCGGCCGGCTGCGAGGTCGACGGCCCGGTCGTGGTGCCCGACGGCGATCCGGTGGAGTCCGCGCTCCGGAAGGGTCTCGCCGACGGTTACGACGTCATCGTCACCACGGGTGGGACGGGGGTGACGCCCATGGACCTGACCCCGGAGATGACCTCTCGCGTAATTTCTCGTGAAATTCCTGGCATCGCCGAGGCTATCCGCCTGGCAAATCGGGAAAAGGTGCCTACGTCCATTTTGTCCAGGGGACTGGCGGGACAGGCGGGCAAGACCTTGATCGTAAATTTGCCCGGATCGTCCGGTGGGGTGCGTGACGGCGTCGCCGTACTGGCTCCCATTCTGCGGCACACGGTCGAGCAGATCCAGGGCGGCGATCACCCGCGCTGACCGTCAATCCCCATGGCGACATCGTGCCCGATGGGGGGATGATGAGAGATGTGGATCGACTTCGTGGCTGGCCGGCGACCCTGAACGAAGGGCCAGTGGGCCTGCGGCCGCTGCGGCTGAGCGACGTACGCGTGTGGCGTGAGACCCGGCTGCGCAACGCCGACTGGCTGCGTCCGTGGGAGCCGAGCAACCCCGAGACGCCCCTGTTCAGAACCGGCCTCGGGCCGTACGTCTCCATGGTCGGCACCCTGCGCCGCGAGGCCAGGCAGGGGCTGGCGCTGCCGTGGGTGGTGACGTACGAGGGGCGTTTCGCCGGACAGCTCACCGTCGGCGCAATCGTGTGGGGATCTGCCCGTTCTGCCCAGGTCGGATACTGGATCGACGGCGCCCTGGCGGGCAAGGGCATCACCCCGACCGCGCTCGCCATGGCCGTTGACCACTGCTTTTTCACCACCGGGCTGCATCGGCTGGAGGCGAACATCCGCCCCGAGAATCACGCCAGCCGTAGGGTGGTTGAGAAGCTGGGTTTCCGGGAAGAAGGCATACGGCGTCGCCAACTCCACATCGATGGAGCCTGGCGCGACCACATGTGTTACGCGTTGACCGTCGAGGACGCCCCCGGCGGCCTTCTCGTGCAATGGCGTCGCGCGCGTGAGTCGGCTGCTCACGGGGGGTCTCCCGTCGAAGAGGTTTGACGATCTCGCGACACACCGCACCGAATGCTCGTCAATCAGTGACACGCGGTCTTACGGTGCGTGACGTGAGCACATTGAAGACGCAACGAACACAGCCGCGTCTTCGTGCTGCCCGGAGGCGGCTTTTCGCCTGGAGGTGGTCGTGAGCGGCGTCCTCCTCTACCTGGCCATCGTCGTGATGTGGCTCTGCGTCCTGATCCCTATGTGGCTGCGCAGAGACAAGACCAATCTCGCTGAGCTGGCGGAGCTCGAAGAGCACTACACCGGCGAGCATCAACTCCCCGACCTCGACAACCTGGACCCTTCGGACGGCGACGAAGACGACGGCACGCCTGCGGCGGAAGTCGAGAAGGTCGACGTCCGCCAATTCCGGCTCCGCCGCCGCGCCATCATCGTGGCGCGCCGGCGGCGGCTGCTCTTCTTCACCGCCCTGCTGGTGTTGGCCTCCATCGTGACGGCGGCCGTGCACATGATCCCATGGTGGGGCGTTGCTCCGTCCGTGGTCGTCATGCTGACGTACACGGTCTTCCTGCGCGTGGCCGTACAAGTCGACCGGGAACGCCGCGAACGCGCCCGCCTGGCGCGTGCGGAGCGGCGGCGAAGGCTGCGTGAGCAGCAGCGCGTCGTCGCTGAGGCGGAGGCTGAGATCATCGACTTCATGCCGCCGCAGCAGGACGTTCTGTTCGACCAGTACGCGGAACCACCCAGGCGTGCGGTCGGAGACTGAGATCGATGGCGCGAGGACCCTCTGGAGTTTGCTAATCTGGTCGAGTCCTTGGGGATGTAGCGCAGTCCGGTAGCGCACTTCGTTCGCATCGAAGGGGTCAGGGGTTCGAATCCCCTCATCTCCACCAGGGGCCGTTCTTGAGACGGCTGGACTGAGGTTGACGGGATCCCGTCTGATCATCGCGATCAGGCGGGATCTTGTCGTTTCAGGGGTTTCCGAATCGGGTTCGTCCTGGTTTGGGAGCAGCGGAGCAGGTGTCCGGGAAGGCCCGGCCGGGCTGGGTGCTGCGACAAGGTGATCTGAAATGTGCGTTATGGGGCGGGTGGTGGCCTGCTCCGGCCCGTGAGCGGCGTGCGGTCGATGTGCTCTGCTGGGATCTCGAGGACGTCGGCGGGTGTGTCGGGCTCGTCTGGGGGCTGGTGGGTGTGGCGCCACTGGTCGAGGAAGTGGTCGTTGGCGACGGTGACGAGCAGCGCGAGCAGGATGGTCTGGGCGACGCGGCCGTGGGCGAGCCGGTTCTTCGGGTCGCCGAGATCAAGATCGTGTCCCTTGACTCTGCCGTTGAGGCCCTCGGTGTTGGCCCGGACGGACTTGTAGGTTCCGATCCAGGCAGGACTGAGGTATGCCACGTCCTGGCGGAACTTGTCGAGGTGGCCGAGGTCGTCCTTGCGGACGGTGATGGTGTGCTGGTGGCAGATCCTCGGCAGTTCGCCGGTCTTGTGGTCGGGCTGTGGGGGGAG
>NZ_SMKQ01000302.1 GCF_004348995.1 Nonomuraea terrae | reverse complement strand
CGGGCACGTCCCCGCTGCCCATCAGCTCCGCCCCGGGCCGGCACCATATCCCCGTACGCCCGGGCCCCAGGTTGGCAACCGCTCGCTCAACCGTCACCGCCGCACTCCTCGCGCGATGACGGACTTGCCTCGTGCCCGCCGCCTCCGGAGCTTCGAGCCCCGCTCCTGAACGAACCGCTACCCGGCCGATTCCCACCGAACTTCCCGAGGGCGCCGAGCGATCGGGTTGTCCACAGGCCGAAACCCGGGTTATCCACAGAACGCCGCTCTAGCCCCGACCCCGGCTCGCCGCTCCGGATACTCTCGCGCCATGGTCACACGCGCAGACATCGGCGTCATCGGCGGATCGGGCTTCTACTCCCTGCTCGACGACGCGGAGGAGATCGAGCTCAGCACCCCCTACGGGCCGCCCAGCGACACCGTCACCGTCGGACGGATCGGCTCGCGTTCCGTGGCGTTCATCCCCAGACACGGGCGAGATCACCGTTTCCCACCGCACCGCATCCCCTACCGTGCCAACCTCTGGGCGCTGCGTTCTCTCGGCGTGCGCCAGGTGCTCGCGCCGAGCGCCGTCGGTTCACTCAAGGCCGAGTACGGCCCCGGCGCCCTCGTCATCCCCGACCAGCTCGTCGACCGCACCTCTGGCCGGGCCCAGACGTACTACGACGCCAACGGCGCCGTCCACGTCTCCTTCGCCGACCCCTACTGCCCGTCGGGCCGGGCCGTGGCCGTACGCACCGCCCAGGCCGACGGCTGGCAGACGGTCGACGGCGGCACCCTCGTCGTCATCGAGGGCCCGCGCTTCTCCACCCGGGCCGAGTCACAGTGGTACGCGAGCAACGGCTGGTCGATCGTGGGCATGACCGGCTTCCCCGAGGCCATCCTGGCCCGCGAGCTGGCCCTGTGTTACACGTCGATCTCCTTGGTGACCGACCACGACGCCGGAGTCGAGGCCGGCGAGGGCGTCACCCACGACGAGGTGCTGGCCTTCTTCGCGCAGAACGTCACTCGCATGCGCACCCTCGTGTCCGAGACCGTCCAGGCTCTGCCTGAAGAGCGCCCGTGCCCATGCGGTTCGGCGCTCGACGGCATCAAGCTCCCCTTCGACCTGCCGTGACCCTCCACGCCTGGCTGACCCGCTACGCCCGTCGCCGCCGCCTCGTCGCGGCGGCGCTGGCCGCCGTGTCCGTCATATCCGCCTACCTCGCCACGCGTCCCGCCGTCACCAGCGCCCCCACCGTGCTGGTGGCATCCCGCGACCTGGCGCCGGGCCCCGTCCGTACGGGCGACTTCCACCGGGTCGCGCACGATCCGCCGCCCGCCGGTGCGATCCGCGAGATCACCCCCGGCCAGACCCTGGCGACGCCCATGCGCCGCGGCGAGCCGCTGACCGACGTCCGGCTCCTCGCGTCCTACCACCTTCCGCAGGGCCTGGTCGCGACCCCGGTACGCCTGGCCGACGCGGCGACCGCGTCCCTGATCTCGCCGGGCGCCACCGTCGACCTCCTGGCCGCCTCGCAGGAGGGCGTGCCGGCCCGCCACATCACGTCCGGCACCACGGTGATCACGATCCCACCCGTACGCGAAAGAGACGCCCACGGCGGCGCCTTGATCGTCCTGGCCACCACCCCGACCCAGGCGGCCGAGCTCGCGGCGGCCCAGGCGCACGGCCGCCTCTCGATCACCATCAGACCCGGCTGACGCCCCTCAGAGCTGCGAATCGATCTTGGGGTCGTACTCCCAGTGCCACGGCTCGAACGGGTTGCTGTAGGCCCATGCCGGGTGGAACCACCCGTACCGCTTGGAGTTCTTCTCCATCCACACGAACTCCGGCGACCCCGACCGCTCCACCCCGCCACACAGGTCGACGGCCAGCCCCAGCCCGTGGTTGCTCCGCCCCGGCACCGCGGCGAACCCAGGCCGCCGATAATAGACCGACTGCTGCTCGGCGAGGCTGCGATAGGCATCGGTCACGCACATCGGCTTGCCGAACTGCCTCTTGAACGCCTCGTTCAGGCTGACGAAAGCGATCGTGGCGTCGGCTCGGAGGCTGAACCCCTTCTGCTGCAACGGACAGAGCATGCTCTTGGGGATCAGCCCGTTGGGATAGTCGCCCGCCGTCGCCGCCCGGAGCGGGTTGCAACCCAGCGCCGCCCGCCCCACCTTGTCGACCTTGATGCCGAGCTTCACCAGCGCCGCGGTCAACGACTTGACGATCTTGTCGGACCGCTGGCGCAACGTGTCGACCTCGACGGCGAGCTGCGCCTCGGCGAGCAGATTGCCGGCCCGCAGCTCCTGGGCCTCGGCGGCCAGCCGTTCGGCCTGGTTGTACAGCGTGCTGGTCTGCTCGACGGCCTGCTGGCGTACCGACACCATCTGGTTCACGTCGCTCAGCGCCCGCAAGGTGCGCTCGTCCGCGTCACCCGACATGAAGGGAAGGACTCCGTTGGACGCGAGCGGCTGCTCGTACAGCAACTCGGCCAACTGCGACACCGGCTGCCGCATCACCGAGAGCCGCTGCTCCATCTGCTGCAGCGAGTCAAGCTTGGACTTGAGCTCCTTCTCGGAGCCCGCGATGTCGGCCCGCCGCTTCTCCAGCGCCTTGGTGGCCTCCTCGAGCTCCTTGGCCGACCGCTCGGCCTCGCGCCGCAACTCGGTCAGATTGGCCGGATCACGCTCTCGCACCCGCTCTTGCACCTGGGCCTGCGCCGGCACCTGCGCGTTGGGCACGAAGAGAGAAGCCACCGCCATGACGACCGCGATCAGACCCGCTGATCGAGGGGATGGCACGTTCGACTCCTCCGTTTGCAATCTCGTTACCCTGGTCAGGCACGCACGTTACTACAGCACCCGGAGTGCCCGGACCGAACTCCGAAGAGCTGTTATGGGACAAATCACCCGCTATGTACAGACCGTTCCGCACCCCTCCAGAACACGCACACCAGGTCACCACCCGACGGCGAACCAGCACACTTCGGGGTACGCACACCCACCCAATCCGGTTCATATCCCAGGCAGCCAACTCTCCTGGGCCGCCAACTCCTGCTTCCGGTCCAGGCACACCTCCCACAACCAGGTGTCCACCCACTCCCCCGGACACTCCTCCTCCGCCGTCCGCACCGGAACCGGCCTCACGGGCTCCTCCACCACCTCAGGAGGTACGGACTCCCGCGCCTGCGGCACCGTCGGCCGCCTCTCGCGCACCACCACCGGCACCGCCGCCGGCACACTGCCCTCGTACCACCGATCGGGATGCGCGGGCTCGGGCACCAGCACCGGCTCGAACCCCCTCCAGCGAGCCATGCCTCCAGCCCACTCAGCGGCCTCGGCCGCCTGCGCCCCCCGCTTCAGGCCGCGCATCTCCCCGGCCAACAGCCCCCCGGCAAGGATCGCCGGCGCCAGCAACGCCCCGAACAACACAACGGGCCGCCGGCGTGCCTGCCTACATCGCCTCCTGGTCACAGGCAGACGCTATCCGCGCACCAAGATCCAGATTCTGATCACTTGCCATGCCTTTACCGCAGCTCAGAGCACCCATAACCCGCCCGGCCAAAGTGACCCGCCCCGCACGTCGCACACAGTGCCGTACTTTCGCTAGGCTTACGTAGGTCCGCCTCCGTAGCTCAGGGGATAGAGCACCGCTCTCCTAAAGCGGGTGCCGCAGGTTCGAATCCTGCCGGGGGCACGCTTCTCCACCAGGCATTTCAGCCTCTGACCTGCGGTTTCTCAGCCGCAGGTCTTTTGCTTGTCAGGCGCCTGATAGGTCGCTGAGGGTCGCCATATGCAGCCGTAGGACCTTGATCAGGGGACATACGGGGGACGATCTTGAAGACGTTTCCCCAGCTCACCTGAGCCTTGGATCACATTGTTGCCTCGTAAGGCACCGGTGCCGCTGGCGCCAAACAGCGTGCCGCTCGCCGCCTGAAGGTCAGGGAAACCCGCAGAAAGCATCAGCACAAGACCGAGAGTGTCCGAAGCTCTGAGCTACCGCCCGGGGATCCGCTGTTGTAGCCAGTCAGATTATTTAGCGCCCCCACGGCGGTCGGTCTCCAGACATATCGTGATCCAATGGCGTTATCCGACCTTGATCGCGAGATGGTCCTAGCGGCCATCGAGGAGTACGACCAGTTGGGCCGCGATGCCTTCCTGGAGCGGTATGGCTACCGTGAAGCGCGCGACTACTTCGTGGTCCACAACGGGCGTCGTTACGACTCCAAGCCCATCGCCGGCGTGGCGCACCGTGGTGTCAGCGGACGTCCGCTTCGCGCTTCGGAGTTCTCTGGAGGAGCTGCCACGGTCGGCAGGACCCTCGGCCACCTAGGGTTTCTCGTCACTGACCGCCAGGACGCGTCGCCTGCCGAGGTGTTTCTCGAGAAGATCAGAAATCTCGACACCGCCCTTTCGAACGGTCGACCCAAGCGGCACCAGCCGCTCACGCTGCTGTGGGCCCTCGGCCGAGCCGCGCGCCGAGAGGAACGCCTCGTTCCCTGGGACGTCACCCGGGCTGAGATCAGTGCCCTCATCAAAGAGTACGGCCTGGACGGCGACAGGCCCAATCCCGAGTACCCGGTCTTGAAGCTCACGCACTTCGAGTTATGGACCCTGCCCGATCATCGAGAGCCGCCTCGTCCCAGCGGCAGCCCGCCTCTGGGGTGGATGAGCCGAAACCAGCCGATCTCCGGTCTTTGCGAGTGGGTGTACGACCTGGTGGCGCAGAACGAGGCCGTACGGGCTAAGGCGAGCGCGTACCTCCTCAGCACGTACTTCCAGGACAAGGACCAGACCGAACTGCTCACGCGCGTCGGCCTGGACGCCGCCGACGACGAGCCGCCTCCACCTTCCGATGACGTCCGCACTCCCGGCCGCCGCCCCGCCACGGTCAGGCGCATCAT
The DNA here is from genome assembly GCF_004348995.1 of Nonomuraea terrae. Lineage (GTDB taxonomy): Bacteria > Actinomycetota > Actinomycetes > Streptosporangiales > Streptosporangiaceae > Nonomuraea > Nonomuraea terrae. The sequence continues at coordinate 2,829 of NZ_SMKQ01000302.1, read as the reverse complement.
CCGGGACAACGCGCTCTCACGGCTGATCAAGACCTTGCACGACCACACCTGCCAAATCTGCGGAACTCGGCTGCTGCTCCCCCACGGCCCGTACGCCGAGGGGGCCCACATCCGCCCGCTCGGCAGCCCGCACGACGGTCACGACGTGGCAGGCAACCTCCTCTGCCTCTGTCCCAACGACCACGTGCTCTTCGACCTGGGCGCGCTCACCATCAGGGACGACCTCGCGGTGATCGACAGACTTACGGGCGAGTCGAGGGGCCCTTTGCGCACCATCGCCGGTCACGACATCGATCCCCAGTATTTGGCGTACCACCGAAAGATTTTCTGACGCCTCCTCATATGAAGCAAAGCAGCGAAGCGGTCGTTAATCGCTCCGACAAATTTTTGCCCATCGTCACACCGCCTCGTCCTCCGCCAGAATCCTCGCTGAGCTTGCTGGCAGTAGCGAGACCGTGCCCAGAAGCCAGTCCGCCAGTCGGTCGCGTTCAACGAGGATCAGCGGCTGCCGCGCCCCTAGAGCCTCGAGTCTGGCTTGTTTGGTGAGGTGGCCGGAGGTAACGAGAACGCCGGTGTGGCCGGCGAATGTATTAGCCAGCGCACCGAGGAAGTTGCGCACCTCAGGAGCACCGACCGTTTTGCTGTAACGCTTGCATTGAACGGCATACCGGCCGTGTCCCGGAGCGAGGGCCGTAATATCCACCCCGCCATCACCAGTACGGCCGCGCTCGCGGACCTGACGGAACCCATCAGCAATCATCCGCTCGGCGACGAGATGCTCGAACGCAGCGCCGGACATGCGATCGACCTTCTCCAGTTCCACATTCGCGGCCAGAAACCGTCGTCGTTCCGCCTGGATCGCGCGGTGCCGGATGATGAGCCCGCCGGTGAACATCATGGCGAGCAGGCAGGCGATCCCCACGGCCCAACCTGGATACTTGCCGATGAACCACACGACGGCCACGCTTAAGACGCATACGGCCGTGACGGCCCACTGTCTCTTGTGCGATCTCCGCTTACCGCTTCTCCTCCTGGAGCCCCTCGCCATGGCTTCTCCTTGATGTGCGGTGTTGAAGCGAGTATGAGCGGGAGCACCGACAGTTCTGACCGTGCATGAGCTCTATGCCGGTTCAGCAGTTCCTCTCGACGCGCTTGCCCTCCTGTCGTCACGGTGCTCTCAGGGATAACTGACCTCAAACGACCAGAGGATCCCAGATGAGGGCAAAGCGGAAAGCAACCCACACCTGCCTGGCGTCCTTGGAACGGCCCCAGCCGCAAACGACAACGGCCATGCTCCTGCCTCAACCGGGAGCACGCCTATGACCAGGGAACAGATAGAGCAGGCCTTACGCCAGGCAGAGGAGTTGACCGGCCAGCTCAAGGGCTGTCTGGATCGCGCTGTGGGGTTGATGGGCCAGCGCGTCTGGACCGGGCCGGCTGCCGACCGGTTCGGCGGCGAACTCGCCGCTCAGAAGCAGGCGCTCCTCCAAGCCTGCACTTCGGCGGTGGATGAGCTTCGCACCCTGCTCGCCCGGACATCAGCGGGGTAGCCATGAACATCGATGGCATGGTGCCCGACGGTGTCCGGGCCTTGCAGGACGAGTTACGCAAGGCGGAGTCCGCGTTGGAGGGCGGCGGCGCCGCGTTGTGGAGCCTGCTGCGCGGCGCGGGGCTGGCCACCACGCAGGCCGACACCATCCGGGGCATCGCCGCGTGGGCCGGGCAGCAGATCCCCGAGCTTCACCGGCGCATCGTCTTGCTCGAACGAATGGAGGCCCACGACCCGGCCTTCCAGCACGGGGTGCCCGTGTTCGTGAAATCTGAACTGCTCGCTCCCGGCGCGCCGCTGCCCACCTTCGGCGGCTTCTGGGATCGGGTCTGGCAAGGCGTGCAGTCCTCGCTCGACCTGGACCAGAACTCGGGCAACCACGCGGCCGAGGTCGCCAAAGGCTCGTTGGAGAGCATCGGCGGACTGGCCGGGATGCTGTGGCAGTTCTCCGGGGTACGCAAGACCATCGACCCCGGCGGCTGGCAGCGGGACATTGAAGACAGCGCCCGAGGAGTCATCTATGGGGTGCAGAACCCGGTCGAGCTGCTGAAGGCGGTCACAGACTGGGACACCTGGACCACCAACCCCGACCGCGCCTTCGGCCGCCTCGTCCCCGATCTTCTGGCCGCCGCCGCAACTGCGGGCGGGAGTGGCGCGGCATCAGGAGCGAGCCGCGCCGCAAGAGCCGTCGAAAAGATGACGGACCTGATCAAGGTGGCCAAGGCGAAGGCTGGGCCGCAAGTCGCTCCCCCACGCATCACTCCGGACGGCACCTGGGAGTGGAAAGGAGTCAGCCTAGAGCCAGATCTCAATGTCCTGGCGGACCAAGCTCTGACGCGCACTCGGGCAGCCGAGGCACGGATCACGCCGGGAGTCCAGGCGACGGCGCGAGAGCTTGGCGCGGACATGGCCGGTTTCCCGGAGCATGTGCTCAAGGGGCCCGACCGCTACAAGGAGAAGTTGGCGAAGCTGATTGAGGACAACCCGACAAGAACGCCTGGGGACCTCATCCGCAACAAGATGCACGATGGTGTTCGCTATACCTTCACCTTCAGCGAGAATCGCTATGCCAAGGGCGTCGCGGATACCAAGGCGGCGTTGGAGCGGCAGGGATTCGAGATGGTCCGGCAGAATCCGGCGTGGAGTGAGGCAGGTACTACATCCGTAGATCTTGATTCGTTTGGCTCCGCCACGGGATGTAGTTGCTTCATCGTCAGTGCGTGACATGCGCTCTGACCTACGATCTTGTCGTGTCCTGGGATACGGAACTGACCGCGCTG
>NZ_SMKQ01000301.1 GCF_004348995.1 Nonomuraea terrae | reverse complement strand
CTCGTCGGGCCTCGGGGCGTTCAAGGCCGCGCTGCACCTGCGCGGGATCATCGACTGCCCGGTCACCGCGCTGCCGCAGATCCCGCTGAACGACGACGAGACCCGCCGGATCGGCAAGCTGCTGGAGGACGCCGGCCTGCTGTGACCAGGCCGGCGTCAACCAACCGGCCCCGGCATGCTCCCGCGGCGGCCCAGACCGGCGTCCGCGGCGGCCAGGGCACGCTGGGGCAGCGGCCCAGGCCGGCGCCCGCGGCGGTGTCGCGTCACGCCTCGGCGTGAGCGGCCCGCTCGTTCGGGACGCAGTGGGTCATCTTGAGGTCCGAGACCTCGCGGGGGCCGTTGCTGCCCAGCTTGGCCAGGCGGTTGCGGTCCTCCTCCGTCAGGTCCTGGCTCTGCAGCGGCTCCAGGTGGGCCACGTCGTCCGGGCGGATGCCGAGGCCCTCGCCGACGCGCAGCCCCAGATCGTCCTCGGCGAGCAGGCAGTGCCAGACCATGCGCTCCTGGATGACCCGGTCGCAGTCCTTGAGCGCCGTGACCAGGTTGTGCACGAGGTCGTCGCGCTCCCACTGCTCCATGAGCAGGTAACGCTGGCCCGCCTGCGTGTAGTCGTTCGTGCGCGGGATGCGCTTACGGGTGAGCCGGCCCGAGATGACGGGCCCGACATCGTCGGGGTGCCCGAACTCGGCCTCGCGCAGCCCGTCGCGTACCGACGGCTCGTAGTTGATGTGCGGGCTCTCCCCGGCCGTGTCGACGAAGTACGTCATCTGGCCGTCGCGCTGGTTGGTCCGGATGGCGGCGTTCCTCGCCTGGTTGACCGGCAGCTGCAGGTAGTTCGGCCCCACCCGGTAGCGCTGCGTGTCACTGTAGGAGAACGTCCGCCCGACCAGCATCTTGTCGTCGGAGAAGTCGAGCCCGTCCACGAGCACGCCGGTGCCGAACGCGATCTGCTCGTTCTCGGCGAACTGGTTCTCGACGTTCCTGTTGAGGACCATGCGGCCGACCGGCTTGGCCGGGAACTCGTTCTCGGGCCAGACCTTGGTGTCGTCCAGCGGGTCGAAGTCCAGCTCGGGGTGGTCGTCGTCGCTCATGAGCTGCACCAGCAGCTCCCACTCCGGGTAGTCGCCGCGCTCGATGGCGTCGTGCAGGTCCTTCGTGGCGTGACCCAGGTCGTTCGCCTGGACGGCGGCGGCGTCGGCCGCGGTCATGCTGCGGACGCCCTGCTTGGGCATCCAGTGGTACTTGACCAGGAACGACTCGCCCTGCGCGTTGACCCACTTGTAGGTGTTCACGCCGAAGCCCTGCATGTGCCGGTAGTCGGCCGGGATGCCGCGCGGGCTGAACAGGTTGACGAGCATGTGCATGCTCTCCGGCGTCTGCGACATGAAGTCGAAGATTCGGTTCGGGTCCTGGCGGAACGTCACCGGGTCCGGCTTGAGCGAGTGGATGACGTCGGGGAACTTGATGGCGTCCCTGATGAAGAAGACGGCCAGGTTGTTGCCCACGAGGTCCCAGTTGCCGTCCTCGGTGTAGAACTTGATCGCGAAGCCGCGCGGGTCGCGGGCGGTCTCGGCCGAGTCGCGCCCGCCGATGACCGTCGAGAACCGTACGGCGACGTCGGTGCGTTTGCCGGGCTCCTGGAAGAGCTTGGCCCTGGTGTACCTGCTGATCGGCTCGTCGCCGATCTTGCCGTACGCCTCGAAGGAGCCGTAGCTGAGCGCTCCTCTGGCGTGCACGACCCGCTCGGGGATGCGTTCGCGGTCGAAGTGGCTGATCTTCTCCAGGAACTGGTAGTTCTCCAGCGTCGCGGGGCCGCGTGCGCCGACCGTGCGCTGGTTCTGGTTGTCGTGGACGGGGTGCCCCTGACGGTTGGTCAGCACCTCGCGCTTGTCTCCGGGCTGAGAACCCATGCCGGAAACGTCGGTCATCGTAGCGTTCCTTCCCCTGGATGCGTTCCAACCTCGCCTGCCCTCGAACCTGGAACGAAAACCGCAGGTCAGGGCCCTTGCGCAGGTCAGGGCCTGGAAGGGCCGTCGAACACCCTCACCTCGTGTTCGTCGTCAGGGGCCAGGAAATCCAGCAGCCGCCGCGCCTCCTTCTCGATCTCGTCGAGCGCGCCGACCGGCTGCCAGAGGTGCAGGCCCAGGGTGGAGACGCCCTTGGCGCGCGTGACCGTCCAGTCGCCCGCCATGACGCCGTCGGCCAGGATGGCGCGCGGCGCCACGTTCGCCCGTGCGAACCCCTTGAGCACCTCCTTCGCCCGCTCGGGGATCACTCTCGACCGGTCGGCGTGCGACAGGAACAGGTTGTCGAAGTCGGACATGAGGCGGGGAGGGGCGGGGACGTCCTCGGGCGGGCGTACGGCGCCGGGCAGGTCGTACAGGGTCCTGCCGTTCTCGTCGCGGAACCGGACGAGGTCCAGCGACTCGACCACCTCGCCCAGCCGGGTCAGGCCCGACCAGGTCTGCGCGTCCATCACCGACGCCGGCCCGAACGCCGCCAGATAGCGCAGCACCAGCTCGGCCGGGGTCATGGGCGGCGCCTGGAGACCCAGCCACGACTCGGCGCTCGTGTGCGCGATCGGGCCGCTCCTGCCCCACAGGCCGCGCGGCGGCACCTGGACCAGCGGCACCAGCCAGCGCACGCCCATGCTCAGCGCCTGCGGGTCGTGCCCCGGCCACCGCTCGGCCAGCGTCCGCCCCAGCTCGGCGAACGTCAGCGGCCGCTCCTCCAGCAGCGTCCGTCCGGCCGCCGCCAGCTCGTCCAGGTCGACACCCGCCAGTTCGCGGCCGTACGCGCCCTTGGTGCCGCGCCCGGTGACCTCCTGCAGCAGCGGACGCATCGCCAGGCAGTCGCGGGCCGAGACCAGGTGGATGGTGGAGCGCTGCAGCACGATGCGGACGAGCTCACGCGAGAGCAGCAGCCCGGCGGCGTCGGCGGGGTCGAAGCCCTCGATGCGGTTCCACAGGCCGGTGTACCAGGTGTGCGGGGTCTGCGCCTGCAACCCCGCGAGGTGCTCCACGACCTCGACCACGGTCCGGTCGGTACGGCGCAGCAGGTGCTGCCTGTCGAGCGTGGCCCGGTTGAGCGCCCTGCGGCTGATGAGGAGATCCATGGAGGACAAACTAGGACCTATTGCGGCCACCCTCGGACCGCGATACGTCCCGGATGCCCCCTCTCGTATCCGCCCGTGGCGTTGCGCGGCGCTTCCTCCCCAGCCGGGTCTTGGAAAGAAGAGCCTGGTCAGGACCGTGTGACTCGATCTCGTCTCTGATAACGCTTCTCATGGCCGCGGGCGGCGTGTCCGGCCTACGCTGCTCTGCATGGGCAATCGGGTGATCGACGGCCGCTTCGAACTCGTGGAGCGGCTCGGCGGCGGGGGCATGGGCCTGGTGTGGCGGGCCTGGGACGTCGCCCTGCACCGCGAGGTCGCCCTCAAGGAGGTGCGTCCGCCCTATCCGTCCATGGACGGGCACGACGGCGCCCGCGGGCTGCGGGCACGGGTGCTGCGGGAGGCCCGCGCGCTCGCCCGGCTCAACCACCCGCACGTCGCCACGATCCACCACATCGTCGACCCCGGTGAGCACGGCTACCCGTGGATCGTCATGGAGCTGGTCACCGGCGGCTCGCTGCAGGACCGCATCCAGCGCGGCCCCATGCCGCCCGCCGACGCCGCCCGCCTCGGCCGCGAGGTGCTGTCCGCGCTGCGGGCCGCGCACGCGGTCGGCATCCAGCACCGCGACGTCAAACCCGCCAACGTCCTGCTGCGCGAGGACGGCCGGTCGGTGCTGAGCGACTTCGGCATCGCGGCCGTACGCGAGTCCACGAACCTGACGGCCACGGGGGCGTTCATCGGCTCGCCCGAGTACATGGCGCCCGAGCGCATCAACGGCGTCGAAGGCGATCCGGCCTCCGACCTGTGGTCGCTCGGCATGATGTTGTACGTCGCCGTCGAGGGGCGGCATCCGCTGCGCAGGAGCACCACGCTGGCGACGCTGGCGGCCGTGCTCAACCAGGACGTGCCGCCGCCCGGACGCGCCGGGCCGCTCGGGCCCGTCCTGAAGGCGCTGCTCACGCGCGACCCGGCGGCCCGGCCGGACGCCGAGACCCTCGACCTCATGCTGGCCGCGGCGGCCGACCCGGGCGAGGCCCCCGCGCCTCCCCACGCCACGGGCTCGGCCCGGCATCCCAGGGCGTCGGGTCACCATCCCAGGACGCCCGCCCCCATGGGTCCGGCCGAGCGTCCCTGGACGTCCGCGCAGCCCGACTGGGACCCCTGGACGCCGGCGCAGCAGGGGACACCGGACGGGGATCCCGGAGCGTCGGCGCGGCACGGCGGAACACCGGACCGGGATCCTTGGACTCCGGCGCCGGACGCAGGGACGCCCGGCCGGAATCCCTCGACGCCGGAGCAGCCCCCCATGGGATCGGCCCAGCGGCCCGGAGGGCCGGCGTCCATGGGGTGGGCCCAGCGCTCCGGGGGGCCGGTGTCGTCGTCCGGCGCCGTCCCGCCGGACGGGCCGGCGTCGTGGGAGGTCCCCGGGCCGCGGCCCCGCCGCCGCGGCGGCGCGGGAGCGGCGGTGGCGCTGTCGTTGTCGGCGGTCGTGGTGGCCGGGGTGCTGGTCTGGCACTTCCTCCCCGCGCCGGGGATGGGCACCGTCCCGTACGCCGGCCGGGTGACGCCCACCTCCGCCCCCGGCCTGCCGACCGGCTCACCGACCGGCACCGCGGAGCCGGAGGAGGAGAACCTCCTGACCCCTTCCGGCATCCGGAGCATGATCACCAAACTCCGCCCGGTCATCGGCGGCAGCAAGATCGTCGAGATGGTGGTCTACCCGACGTACGCCTCCATCGACGTACCGCTCAAAGACGACCCCGAGCTCTACGACACCTACGCCTACCGTGACGGCGCGGTCATCCACGCGGGCAGGGGCGGCAAGGTCGGCACGCCGCTGGTCGACCTCGGCGCCTTCGACTGGGACGCCATCCCCGCCCTGCTCAGGAGGGCCAACAGAGACCTCGGCGTGCCCAAGCCCACCTCCCGCTACCTCATCGTCGACCCCGACTACGCCTTCGCCGCGATGCGGCAGGTGCTGCTGGTCTACGTCTCCGACGGCTACCGCTCCGGCTACCTCGTCGCCAGCCCCAAGGGCAAGATCCTCAAGCTCTACCCGGACGACTGATGGCGTCCGGTGCCCGTTCAGATGCCGCGGGCGAGACCGGACTCGATGGCGAGCGCGGCGTGGGAAAGGGCGTCGACCAGTGATGGCAGCCGGTGCCGGTCATAGCGCCCGCTCGGCATCGACACCGACAGGCCGGCGAGGGCGTCCCCGTCCCGGGCCCGGAGCGGCACGCCGATCGCCACCACGCCGCGCTCGGAGCGGCCCTGGTTGAGCACGAAACCGTTGCGCCGCACCCGGGCCAGCTCCGTACGCAGCCGTTCCAGGTCGGGCCGGTCTCCGGGACGGTCGGTGTACCGCTCGGCCGGGTAGACCGCCTCGAGCTCCTCGTCGGTCAGCTCGGCCAGCAGGAGCAGTCCCGCCGTGGTGCGGTGGGCGGGGAACACCATGCCCTCACGGGAGCCCACCCGCAGGCTCTGGAAGCACTCGACGCTGGCGATGAACCGGACCGTGTCCCCGGTGCGCACCGCCAGGTTGACGGACTCGTCGAGCACGTCGACCAGCCGGTGCAGGTGGGCAGGGCCACCGCCCGCAGCCGGGACACGACCGAGGGGGAGTGGGCGGCGAGCTCCAGGACCGGGCCGGCCCGGTAGAGGCGCCGAGCTCCAGGACCGGGCCGGCCCGGTAGAGGCGCCGAGCGCCCTGGACCGCGACGTCCGCGACGTCGATCTCAGCGAGGTCTCGGTCCACGTCGGCCCGCGCTGCCACTTCGTCCGCTACGGGCTGCGCGGCGGCGAGATGCTCAACCAGGTCGCGGTCTTCGAGTCCCCCAAGGCCCTCGCGGGTGAGGAGGACTGGGGCACACCCGACGAGCTCGACCACGCCTTCGCCGCGACCTGCCCGGACGTCCAGGCCGGCATCCCGCTGATGTGGCGCGACCGCTGGTGGCGGATGTTCGACCGCGACCCCATCATGACGTGGGTCGACGGCAACATCGCGCTGCTCGGCGACGCCGCCCACCCGCCGCTGCAGTACATGGCCCAGGGCGCGGTCATGGCCATCGAGGACGGCTGGGTGCTCGCCAAGCACGTCGCCGCGCGCCGCGCCGATGACGGCTCGATCGACTGGCGGGGCGCCCTGGCGGCCTACGAAGCCGTCCGTCCCGAACACTGCCGACGCGTCCTGACCACGGCCCGCGCCTGGGGCGAGCTGTGGCACCTGGACGGCGTCGCCCGCCTCCGGCGCAACACGCTCCTGCGGGCCCGCGACACCCACGACTACTCGTTCACCGATTGGATCTATGGCCCCACGGCGCTGACACCCGAGGAGGAGCCGCCCATGTTCACGCCGATCCCGCTGGATTCCGTCGACGTCTCCGGCCTCACCGACTCGGCTCGGTCCGCCGCTTCCGGGAACGCCACGCCGACAACGGCCTAGCAGATGTCGCGGTAGCCGCTCTCCGGGATCAGGCGGGTCCACTCCGCCCTGCTCAGCGGGCCGCCCGCGCGGGCGCACACCTCCCGCACCGCCAGCGCCGGGTCGACCGCCGTCTCGCGTACGGTGCCGTCGAGGGCGACGCCGCGCAGCCGGCGGCCGTCCTGGCTGAAGGCGAGCCCGCCGGCCCACGAGCCGATCTGGCCGACCTCGCGCAGCGTACGGGCGTCCCACAACGACGTCCGGGTCGCGTCCACGGCCAGCAGGTCGCCGTCGGGGGAGAAGCGCAGTTCGTCCACCGGCGCGGGGCCCGCCTCGATCGTGCCGAGAGGCGTGCGATCGCGGGCGTCCCAGAGGAGCACCGGGCCGCCTTCCAGCCCGAACGCCAGCCGGTGGCCGTCGGGCGAGAACGCCAGCGCGGTCGCCTCGGCCCCGTCACCGGCGCGGGCCGCGCGTTCCAGCGGGGTGACCTGACCCGTCCGCAGGTCGAGCAGGCGCGCGCCGGCGGCCAGGGTCGTGCCGTCGGGGCTGAAGGCCAGCGCCGGAGCGCCCGCCCCCTCGTACGCCTTGATGCGGCGGCCGGTGCGGACGTCCCAGGTCTCCACGACGCCGCCGCGCGCCGTGGCCAGCGTGCGGCCGTCGGGGGAGAGCGCCACGGACGGGACCTCGCCGCCCGCCTCGATGGCGGCCACCCGCCTGCCGCCGGCCACCTCCCACACGGTCACCGGGTCGCCCGCGACGGCCAGCAGCCGACCGGCCGCGTCGAACGCCAGGTCGCCGGCGGCGTCGATGCGGCCGAGCGTCGTGTGCCGCACGGCGTCGGTGAGCTCGATCGTGTTCCCGACCTCCTTGGCGGCGACGCGGCCGTTGCCGGAGAACTCGGCCACGTGGTCGTCGCCGGACGGCGCCGGCAGGCCGGAGACGTCGAGCGAGACGACGGAGCCGGTGGCGGTGAGGTAGCGCAGGACGCGGCCGTCGGCGGAGAATGCCAGGCCGTGGCCGGGGTCCCTCAGGGGGTAGGAGCCGGTCAGGCGGCGTTCGGCGACGTTCCAGACGCGTACCTCGCCCTCGCCGGGCAGGGCGAGCAGGCGGCCGTCGGGGCTGAAGACCGGCGGCCCGGCCGAGGCGCCCGGCACGACCTCGACGCCGTCCCGCACCTCGACGCCCCACCCGGCCGCATCCCGCCCCGGCCCCGGGA
>NZ_SMKQ01000300.1 GCF_004348995.1 Nonomuraea terrae | reverse complement strand
GGGGAGGAGGGGGCATCGGCCAAGTCCCAGTGACACCCCCGAAGGTGGGCCGATGGTGTGTTGCCCCGTATCAATCTGGCTAGGGCAGCTGGTCGGTCCAGGTTACGCCCCGCACCATGGTCGCTCCTTTCCAGCGCTGCGCTCCATCGCCGCCCGCTCCTGGCTGGGGCGGGTCGGCTGTCAACGTACCGGTTCCCGTCGCGCGACGCACCCTCCGCAATTATTGTGTTACACATCGTTAGTCAGGGAGGAGACGGGATGGCGGTTACCGGTCACGCCTCGGTCAAGTCTCGCGGCGGTGTGTCAACGCTTGCTGGTCGCTGGCCGTTGCTCGGGCAACGTCGCAGCTTGGTGCTCTACCTGTGCGCCATCGTCGCTCTCGATCTCGGGGCGATCGCCGTGTTGGGGGCGTCCACCGCCTTCCGGTGGCAGGACGCGCTCACCTTCGGCGCGTTGATGGCGTGCGGGGCAGTGTGCATCGAGGCGAGCAGGCGGCTCGGCATGCCGGCGGGTGTCTCGCGAGACCTGTTGTCGGCCTGGTGGCTGCCGGTGGCGTTGCTCCTGCCACCGCTCTACGCGTTGTTCGCCCCCATCGTGCTGCAGGTCTTGCTCCAGGTGCGGGTGCGGGCGACGGTGCTGCACCGGCGGGTGTTCAGCTCGGCGGCGATCGGGCTGGCAGGCTGCACGGCCAGCGTCGCCTTCCACCAGGTCGTCGAGGACCCGTGGTCGTTGTCGCGGGGGAGCGGCCCGCCCATCCTGTCCGCGGTGGCGGCCGCCGTGTTGTTCGCCCTGCTGAACATCGGGCTCATCGCCGTCGCGGCGCACACGGCCGACCCTGACATCACCTGGCGGGAGGTCCTGTGGGACCGGGAGAGCGTGCTGCTGGACGTCGTCGAGCTGTGCCTCGGCGTCACGGTCGCCATCCTGTGCGGCCTCAACCTCGCCCTGCTCATCCTGGCGCTGCCACCCGTGGTGCTGCTCCAGCGCAGCCTCCTGCACGCCCAGCTCCAGGCCGCCGCCCGTACGGACGCCAAGACCGGGCTGCTCAACGCGGCGGCCTGGCAGCGTGAGGCGGACACCGAGATCGTCCGCGCCCGCCGCACGGGCGACAGCCTGGCCCTGCTGATCATCGACATCGACCACTTCAAGCGGGTCAACGACGCCCACGGCCACCTGGTCGGCGACCAGGTGCTGGTCGGGGTGGCGAGCACGCTGCGCGGCCAGCTCCGCGACTACGACGTGGTGGGGCGCTTCGGCGGCGAGGAGTTCGTCGTGCTTCTGCCCGGCGCCGACAACGTGGAGGCCCGCCAGGTGGCCGAGCGGCTGCGCACGCACGTCAGTCTCATGGCCATCCCGGTGGACGACAGCCTGGTCAGGGTGACCGTCTCGACCGGGGTCGCGTTGATGAACGTGCACGGCGACGACCTCATCGACCTGCTGGCCGCCGCCGACCTGGCGCTGTACCGGGCCAAGGAGCTGGGGCGCGACCGCGTCTGCGTTCCGGCCGTGCAGTCCCCGCCGCCACGTTCGCTGCCTCACGAGCCCGCCTCCTGACCGGCGCGAACGAGCGGGCCGGGTGCGCGTCGGGAGGAGCGGCGGAAGCCTGGCTGGAGAGCCCCTAAGCTAGGGGGCATGCCGGAGTACATCTACACGCTGCAGCGCGTGCGCAAGGCGCACGGCGACAAGGTCGTGCTCAACGACGTCACTGTGTCGTTCCTGCCCGGAGCCAAGATCGGTGTCCTGGGGCCGAACGGCACCGGAAAGTCGACGCTGCTCCGGATGATGGCCGGTCTGGAGCAGCCGTCCAACGGCGACGCCAAGCTCATGCCGGGCTTCACGGTGGGCATGCTCCAGCAGGAGCCGCCGCTCAACGAGGAGAAGACCGTCCTCGGCAACGTGCAGGAAGGCGTCGCCGAGACGATGGCGATGCTCCAGCGCTACAACGACATCGCCGAGCAGATGGCCACCGACTACAGCGACGAGTTGCTGGAGGAGATGGGCAAGCTGCAGGAGCAGCTCGAGCACCGCAACGCTTGGGATCTCGACAGCCAGCTCGAGCAGGCGATGGACGCGCTGCGCTGCCCGCCGCCCGACGCCGACGTGACCAAGCTGTCCGGTGGTGAGCGTCGCCGGGTCGCCCTGTGCAAGCTGCTGCTGGAGGCGCCCGACCTGCTGCTGCTCGACGAGCCCACCAACCACCTCGACGCCGAGAGCGTGCAGTGGCTGGAGCAGCACCTGGAGAAGTACGCCGGCACGGTCCTGTCGGTCACCCACGACCGCTACTTCCTCGACAACGTCGCGGGCTGGATCCTCGAGCTCGACCGCGGCCGGGCGTTCGTGTACGAGGGCAACTACTCCACCTACCTGGAGGCCAAGGCCCAGCGGCTCAAGGTGGAGGGCCAGAAGGACGTCAAGCGCAAGAAGCGCCTGGAGGACGAGCTGGAGTGGGTCCGCTCCAACCCGAAGGCCCGCCAGACCAAGAGCAAGGCCCGTCTCCAGCGCTACGAGGAGATGGCGGCCGAGGCCGACAAGCACCGCAAGCTCGACTTCGAGGAGATCCAGATCCCGCCGGGCCCGCGCCTGGGCACCACGGTGATCAAGGCCGACGAGCTCACGAAGGGCTTCGGCGACCGCCTGCTGATGGAGGGCCTGACGTTCGACCTGCCGCGTAACGGCATCGTCGGCGTCATCGGCCCCAACGGCGTGGGCAAGACCACCCTGTTCCGCATGATCACCGGCAGCGAGACGCCCGACACCGGGTCGATCATCGTCGGCGACACGGTCAAGATCTCCTACGCCGACCAGACCCGGGGCGGCATCGACCCCAACAAGAACGTCTGGGAGGTCGTCTCCGACGGGCTCGACCACATCAAGGTCGGCAACGTCGAGATGCCGTCGCGGGCCTACATCGCGGCGTTCGGCTTCAAGGGCCCCGACCAGCAGAAGAAGGCCGGAGTCCTGTCGGGCGGCGAGCGCAACCGGCTCAACCTGGCGCTCACCCTCAAGCAGGGCGGCAACGTGCTGCTGCTCGACGAGCCGACCAACGACCTCGACACCGAGACCCTGTCGTCGCTGGAGAACGCGCTGCTCGAGTTCCCGGGCTGCGCGGTGATCACCTCGCACGACCGGTGGTTCCTCGACCGCATCGCCACCCACATCCTGGCGTGGGAGGAAGGCTCGAACTGGTTCTGGTTCGAGGGCAACTTCGCCGACTACGAGAAGAACAAGATCGAGCGTCTGGGCGCCGACGCCGCCCGCCCGCACCGGGTGACGTACCGGAAGCTGCACCGCGACTGACGGTGAGTGGCCTGGCGCCGTAACGGGTTCGTCCGTTACGGCGCAGCCGACGTCCACACCGCGCGCCCGCGCCGGGTGACGTGCTGGGAGCTGCGTCGCGACTGACGGTGAGTGGCCTGGCGCCGTAACGGAGTTCATCCGTTACGGCACAGCCAACGTCACACCACCCACCGCACGTGGCCGGCGACCTCCAGGGAGACGCCCGCTGACCCGCACGTGGCCGGCCGCCGCAACGCCGGGCTCGTGGGCCCGTCGAGGTGGTGACGCGGTATGCCACGCGACGCTGGTGAAACTGCCGGGCCTTCGTTGGGAGGTGCGCCCGTGGCGGGTCGGGAGTACAGCGTGGCCGATATCACCGTGCTCGACTTCGACGAGCACGTGCGCAAGCGCCCTGGCATGTACTTCGGTGTGGCGCTCGGTGACCCACGACTGCCGACCCAGGTCTTGTCCGCGGTCGCGGGGCATGTCGCGCATCCGGCGGCGAGCGTCGCAGAGGTGCATTCCCTGTCGGCCGGGATCGACATCGTCGGCGATCTCTGCTTGAGGGTGACGGTGGATCAGCCGCACGCCTGGCAGGACGCTCCGGCGTTGGGCTACTTCGGCTCCCTGTTGGGCCCCGAGTGGTGGCAGCCGGCGGCAGCGGCGGCGCTGTGTGAGAAGGCGTCCGTCGAGATGTGGCGCGACGGACGGGGTTTCCGCCAGGACCTCGCCGGTCTCCGGCCTGTCTCCGAGGTCGAGGTGTTCGATCCGCCCACCGGCAGCGGCACGCGCATGACGTTCACCCTCGATCCGCGGGATCTGCGGCCGGGCGCCGCCTTCCCCGCCGATCTGGAGGGCATAGACGTGCACGGCCCGTACTGCGACGCGGCGCACGGGCCGGGACGCATCATCCTCCGAGACCACCGTCACGGCACTTCCCGGCGATGCCGGTGACGTGAACTTCGGGGCGTGCGTGAGCGGAACTGCCCGGCAGTGCCCGGTTCGGATCCGGTACTGCTGGTTGCTCGAATGGTTCGGCGGCGTCGGTGAGGTGGGCTGCGGGGGTGGGTGAGTGCCTGGTAGCGCGGGTGAGGTGAACATTCGGGCGGTGCTGGTGAGGTCACCTGCCCGGCGGTGTCGGGCAGGTGATGTGCCGGACGTTCGGTGGCTTCCGGGGTTCAGACCGGGTGGGTCAATCGGTTCTGAGGCGGGAGAGGGCGGCCAGGGACTCGACGAAGAAGTAGATGACGCGGAAGAACGCCAGCACATCTCCCCGTTCCAGCCGCAACTGCCGATACATCACCACCCGACCGGGATCGGCGCCCTCGCGCAGCTCGCGCCAGGTGTCCGCGCCGGCGGCCAGGACGTAGTCGGCCGCGCTCGGGTCGGAGGTGATCTCCGCCTCCGCGCACTTGCCGTCCTTCCAGCGCAGCACCAGATATTCGCCCGTTTCCCGCACGCCGAGCGCCCAGGTGGCGGTGTAGCCGGTGCGTGCGCGGTCGATCCAGTTCCAGTACGTCGGCAGTTTGCCCGCCCGCTCAGGACCGGCGTCCACGGCGGCCCGGGCGGCTTCGGCCCATTCCGGGGTGAAGAAACGCATGTGTCAGCCTCCGGCCAGCTCGGGCTCGATGCGGGAGACCATCTCGCGGATGTCGGGCGGGATCGCGATGCCGACGTCCGTGAGCTTCATGTGGAGCTGGCGGATCATGAGTCGCCTGACCTCCTCAGGCGTCCAGCCGAGCGACTCCAGCGCGAGCCGGCGGCTGGCGGCGCCGTTGATCGCGAGGATCGTCCGCAGCGTCTCGTGGATCTGCAGCAGCAGTCGCGGATCCTCCTGCACGGAGTCGCGCAGGAACCGCATCCCGAACTGCACGTGTCTGGCCTCGTCGCGGCACGTGGCGGTGAACCCGGTGTAGTAACCGGGCAGGAACCCCCGCTCCCGGCAGTACGTCAGCGTGATCTTCATGACCGACAGCGCCAGCACGCCCTCGATCCACAGGAAGTACGTGGTCCCGTACCGCACTCGGGCGGCCGGGTCCTCCGGGTCCTTGCGCAGCTCGTCGGCCTGGTAGGCGAGCAGCCCGAACGGGCCGACGAACGTCTCCGACACGTGCTCGAACGACGCGTCCAGCACCTCCTGGACGGAGTCGCCCGGCATGCCGACCACCTCGCGGTAGAAGCGATCGAAGAAGACGGTGTGGCGGGCCTCGTCCTCGATCTGGCTGGACATGTAGATCTTGGACTCCTCCGAGCCGCCCAGCATGAATACCGGCAGCTCCACCTCCACCTGCCGCTCCCCGTGGTGGAAGCCGGCGGAGATGCCGACGAAGGCGTCGCGCTCCTCCTGCGTCATGCGCTCGCGCCAGTCGGCGACGTCCTGGGAGAAGTCAAGCTCGTAGACGTCCCAGCGCTGGCGCAGGTATCGCTTGTACAGCTCGGTGTAGTCGGGCAGGCGCTTGAGGTCGCGGTGCACGTACGCGAGCACGTCGTCGATGTCGAGGTCGCGGATGCCGCGCAGGTCGGATTCGGCGACGTCGGTCAGCTCGGTCATGAGTCAGCCTCCCCGAGGGCGACGGGCGCGGGGGTGCGGGCGGAGCGCCGCCAGGGCCCATTGAACATCACGATCGCCGGGATGAACAGGACGAGACACCCCAGGGCCACGAAGAGCCAGGTCTGCCAGCCGGTGGCCTCGACCACGTGCGGGATGACGAGCAGGCCGATCACGGCGATGCCCTTGCTGAGGAACCCGAACAGCCCCCTCGCGGTGCCCTGCAGGCGCGGGTCGGCGTCCTCGGCGTCCTCGGAGTAGTTGGCCATCCAGGGGGCGTACGCGACGCCGAGTGAGCCGCCGAGCAGCGCGCCGGTCACCATCAGCGTGCCGGTCGAGACGTCCTGCCGGCCGAGCTCGACGGCGAGGTAGGCGGTGACGAGGACGGCCGCGACGGTGCCGCCGAGGGAGAACGGCTTGCGCAGCTGCGTACGGTCGGACAGCCGTCCCGTCACGATCAGGGTGATGAGGTTGAGGCTCCAGAACGCCGCCATGATCGTCGATGCCTCCGCGCTGCTGACGCCGAGCGCCCCGACCAGCATGGTCTGCCCGAACAGGGACAGCGTCACGTAGAGGACCAGCCACAGGGAGATGCCGACGACGTGCGCCCAGATGTTCGGCCGGCTGAACAGGGAGCGCAGGCGTGGCGGAGCCGACAGGTCCACGACCGGGGTGGCGGCGCGTTCGGTGTGCTGGATTCTCGCGCGCAGCTCGGGTGACAGGTCGGCGATGTTGAGCGCGATGACGATTGAGATGACCAGCGAGAAGCAGCCCATGATGACGAACTGCGAGCGCCAGGAGTTGTCGAAGATCGGCAGGGTCCAGCCGGCCACGGCCGCGGCCAGGAAGTTCGCGCCGACCGGGCCCCACGTCCAGAAGCCGAACGCCTGGGCGCGTCCCAGACGGGGGGAGAAGTCGCGGATCAGCGGTGCGGTGCTGGCCATGGCGACGCCGTCCACGAACGCCAGCACGATCCGGACGATCAGCAGGTCGCGCGGGGTGTGCACGAGGGTCATGACGAAGCAGAGCACCGCCGTCAGCGCCATGAGCGGGATGAGCAGGCGTACGCGGCCGAGCCGGTCGGTCAGACGCCCGCCCAGGATGGAGGCGATCGCGCCGGCCACCGCCGCGAGGCCCGACACGGTGCCGTACGTGGCCAGCGACATGTCGAGGTCTTCGAGCAGCAGGGGCACGACGGGCGCGATCTGCCCTTCGTAGGAGCCGATGAGGATGGCCAGCACGGCCATCGTGAGGATCTTCATCCGGCGTGCGCCGGTCGGGTATTCGTCGAGCTCGCGGACATAGGACAGCCTCATGGGCCAGCCTTTCTTCTCGCCTCCCGGAGTTATTCTAGAAGCTAGCTCTAGAATTGCCTTCTTGGATGCTGCTCCCCACAGGGGGCTCCGTCAAGAGTGAGCGAGGCGTCTGCGGCTAGAATGAAATTCTAGGATTCCGAGAAGTGAGGAGCCCCCCGCGTGGACCTGGAACTGGACGGTCTCGAGGTGTCCTTCGACCACACGGCCGTGGCCGCGCCGCGAATCAGGGATCTGCTGCCGATCTACCGTGACTTGCTCGGCGGCCGGCACCTGGGCGGAGGCGGCGACAACCGGGTCGCCGGTTACCGCACGCTCCAGCTGACCTACGCCAACGGCGGCAAGGTGGAGCTGATGGAGCCGCTGGCCGGATCGACGTTCTTCGACAGCTTCTTCGAGCTCAGCAGGGGGCGGGGCGGCGTCCACCACCTCAACTTCCACGTCAACGACCTGGGCGCCGCCGTGGAACGCCTCACCGCCCGCGGCTACCGCCTGCACGGGCTCAACCGGTCGGATCCGCGGTGGCAGGAGGTGTTCCTGCACCCGAAGGAGGCGCACGGCGTCCTGATCCAGCTGGCCCAGCCGGGCTTCCGTGAGGGCGACGAGCCCCGCCCGTCCCTGGACGAGGTCCTCGCCGGCCAGGGCCGCAACGGCAACGGCATCCCCAGCCCCTGACC
>NZ_SMKQ01000002.1 GCF_004348995.1 Nonomuraea terrae | reverse complement strand
GTACTGGCCGGGGCCGAGCAGGACGTGTACACCTTCGGCGCGGAGGCGGTCGACGCTCTGCCGGAAGGGGACGCGGGCGGCCAGGGCGGTGTTGACGAACGGCAGGACGACGACCGGGATGCCGAGCCCCGGCGCCTCGGCGAGCAGGCCGAGCGCGTAGGTGTCGGCGATGCCGTGGGCGAACTTGTTGACGGTGTTGTACGTGGCCGGGGCGACGATGATGGCGTCGGCGCGCGGCGGCTTCGGCTCGTGCGGTTTGCGGTAGCGGCTGCGGACGGGCCGGCCGGTCCGCCGCTCCAGGTCGGCGACGTCGACGAAGTCGAGGGCCGACGGGGTGGCGACGACCTGGACGGTCCAGCCGGCGTCCTGGGCCAGGGTGACGAGGCGGCCGACGGCGGAGGCGGGCCCCGCGGCGCAGACGATGACGTAGAGGACCTTGCCGGATGGGGTCACGCGACAGCTCCCTCGCGGGTTCACGGCGGTTGGCAGGAGTCACGTACCCGGCGGCGGAGCGCCTCGCACGGCCATGCCGCTCTGGCCGGCGAACCCGCCGCTGGTCACCGTGGTGGTCACGCCGGGGCGGGTGCTGCTGGACTCGACGGCCGGGTACGCCCTGGCCCGGCTGCGGTTGCGCGGGCGCTGTCCACGCTCCCGCGCGACCTGGCCGACCTTACCTGCGTCGGGACGCCCGGACAGGTGGTGCCGAGGGCCGTCCGTGCGGATGCCGGACACAAGCCGGCTCGACGCGGGCCGGCCCGTCAGCGCAGCGGGTAGCCGTAGCGGAGCATGCCTGGGGCGGTGAAGGCGGTGATCATGCGGCGGCGGCCCGGGCCCATCACCGTCCGCCACTCCTCGTCCGCCCTGAGCGGCACCTCGCCCGTACGGATGCGCATCGGGTTGCCCGCCACGCTGTGGTCGACGGGCAGGTCGATCGTGCCGTCGCCGAGGAACGGCAGGTCGGCCGAGGGCAGCCCGGCGAACTCCAGCACCCTCGACAGCTCCTCGCGGGGCTGGTCGACGAAGTCCTCGTACCGCATGAGGGTCCACGGGGTGCGGGTCAGGCGGAAGGACTCGATGACGGCGTTGAAGGCCAGCCACTCGGCGGCGGTCTGCGCCGGGGAGTGGGTGGCCATCAGCCGCCCGCCCTTGTCGGCGCGGTGGACCTGCCGCGACCAGGAGTGCACGACGCCGTGCGGGCCGCGGACGAGCTGGACGATGCGCAGCTCGATGCCGGGCACCCGGCGCAGCAGCAGCGCGGAGGTGGGGAACTTGGAGGAGTCGACGATCACCGGGCTCTGGCTCACCTCGGCGATCCCGCGGTAGACCTTGGCCATGGTCTCGGCGTACGTCTGGACGTCGCGGCCGAAGCCGCCGGAGACACCGGGCAGCACGTGGCGCGGGGCGTGCCGGATGCGCATGACGGAGCGGTGCACCCGGGCCATCTCGCGGGCGTCCACGTTCCGCCAGCCACCGAACGCGGCCCGGCCGACGGCCTTCCAGAACGGGCAGCGGCGAAAGCGCGTGCTGCAGCCGCAGAGCTGGTTCTTGGTCACGCCCTGTGTCCACAGGTAGCGCAGCTCGCCCACGCAGGCGGCGCCCTCGGCGGCGCCGAGGGCCCGGGAGACCAGCGTGCTGCCCGACCTGCCGTGACCTCCGACGAACAGGATGCGGATCGGCTGTTGGCTCATGGAGATGAAGAGGTAGGTGGGGTCATGGGGACGCCAGCCTACGGTCCCGCGCCCCATGATCGAAACCGGTTCGCGAAAAACACCACACCCGTCAGTGTCCCGTTCGACCAGCCCCGTTCGACCAGCCCCGTTCGACCAGCAAGGTGACGGCCGTGCTGGAGGACCACCCCGGCAACAAGGTCTCGACGGTGCTGCGCTGACCGCCCCCGGCGCGGCGGCGCCGGGCCGCCGCGCCGGGTCGCTCGGCCGGAAAATCGTTGGCTCCGGACTCACGTCCTGCGGCAGCATGGCCACGGTGGGTGTCGGCGTTCGGGGGAGGACGGATGACTGTGCTCGCGTCGGGCGAGGGCTCCCAAGCAGGTACAACACCACGGAAATCAGCGGTTCTGCTGGCGCTGCGCCACTACTGCGGTGAGTTGAAGCGCCAGTGGCCGGTGGCGGTGCCCGCGCTGACGTTGCCGGCGATGGGCAACATCTGCCTGTTCTACCTGGCGCCGCTGGCGGTGGCCGGGCTCGTGGGCCATCTGGCCGGCGGCGGTGACGGCACCGTCGCCACGCTCCTGCCCTTCGTGCTCGCCTTCGCCGCGATGCTGCTGGCGGGCGAGGTGTTGTGGCGGCTGGGGCTGCACTTCCTCAACCGTACGGACGCCCGCGGCATCGAGCGGCTCGGCGTGGTCGGCATGGAAGAGCTGCTGACGAAGGACGCCGCGTTCTTCCACGACAACTTCGCGGGCTCGCTGACCAAGCGCGTGCTGGGCTTCTCCGGCCGGTTCGAGGACTTCGTCGACACGGTCGCGTTCTCGATCATGGCCAAGCTGGTGCCGCTGCTCTTCGCCTCAGTGGTGCTGTGGCAGTACCACCCGCTGCTGGTGCTCGTGCTGGTGGGCCTCATCATCGTCACCGGCTTTCTCGTCGCCC
Source organism: Nonomuraea terrae (assembly GCF_004348995.1). GTDB lineage: Bacteria > Actinomycetota > Actinomycetes > Streptosporangiales > Streptosporangiaceae > Nonomuraea > Nonomuraea terrae. The sequence goes on along the minus strand of NZ_SMKQ01000002.1, from coordinate 157,590 downwards.
CGCTCATCCGCCGCCGCCAGGCGCTGGTCGACCAGCGTGAGGCCGCCAGGGTCCGGGTGTCCGGCCACGTCGCCGACGTGCTGGCCAACATGGACACCGTGCGCGCCTTCGCCGCCGAGGATCGCGAAGCCGCCGAGAACCGCGTCAGGATGGCCGAGGCGAGCAGGCTCTCGCTGCGCTCGTGGGACTACGGCAACCTCCGCGTCGACACCGTCGTCGCCCCGATGTCGGTGCTCACCAGCGCCGTGGGCCTGCTGCTGGCCGTCGCGCTGCGCGGCGGTCTCGGCGTGGAGGCCATCGTGGTGACGTTCACCTACTACACGAACGCCATCGGCATGATGTTCGAGTTCAACCAGATCTACCGGCGCATGGAGACCGTGCTCACGGAGGCGGCCCAGTTCACCGAGCTGCTGCTCGTGCCGCCGTCCGTGACCGACCCGGCCGATCCCCAGCCGCTGCGCCCGGCCGACGCGGGCGTCCGCTTCGAACGGGTGCGTTTCTCCTACACCGACGGCCGGCCGCTGTTCCAGGGCCTCGACCTCGACATCCCCAGCGGCGCCAAGGTCGGCCTGGTCGGCCAGTCCGGCGGCGGCAAGACCACGCTCACCCGGCTGCTGCTGCGGCTGATGGACATCAACGGCGGCCGCATCCTGATCGGCGGCCAGGACATCACCCGGCTGCGCCAGGCCGACCTGCGCAGCCTCATCGCGTACGTCCCGCAGGAGCCGGCCATGTTCCACCGGTCGCTGCGTGACAACATCGCCTTCGCCCGGCCGGGCGCCACCGACGACGACATCCTCCGGGCGGCGCGGGCGGCGCACGTGACGGAGTTCGCCGAGTCCCTGCCGGACGGCTTCGACACCCTGGTCGGCGAGCGCGGCGTCAAGCTCTCCGGCGGCCAGCGCCAGCGCCTCGCGCTCGCCCGCGCCATCCTGCGCGACGCCCCGGTCCTGCTGCTGGACGAGGCGACCAGCGCCCTCGACTCCGAGAGCGAGCTCCTCGTCCAGGAGGCCCTGTGGCAGCTGATGCAGGACCGCACCGCGATCGTGGTGGCCCACCGGCTGAGCACCGTCGTCCGGATGGACCGCCTGGTCGTGCTCAACCGCGGACACATCGTGGAGCAGGGCACCCACAGCGAGCTGCTCAAGGCCGAGGGCCCCTACGCCCGCCTGTGGCATCACCAGTCGGGCGGCTTCCTGGTCGAGGACGACGCCCCCGACGCCCTCCACCGCTGACCGTTACGCCGCTCCCGGCGGCCAGACGACGCCGTCGAGGAAAGCCTCGACGGCCGTCGTCACGTCGCCGAGCACCTCTGCCGTCCGGCGCAGCGGCCCCGGCACCTGCATGCCGTGGTCGGCGCCGTCGACCTCGACGACGTGCGGCGTCAGCTCCCGCGCCAGCGCGCCGTCCCAGAAGCCGTCGGCAGTGCCGCCGACCAGCAGGAACGGCTCGGTCGCGCGGCGCAGCGCCGCCACGCACGCGGGCACGGTGAGCAGCGGCGTCAGCCAGATGCCCGCCAGCCCCCGATCGGCCGCGACGGCGGCCCCTAACGAGCCGAGCGACTTGCCGATCAGCACCGGCCGGTCCAGCCCCTCCACCAGGGGCGTCACCTGGCCGCTGACCCAGGGCGCCGCCTCCGCCACGACCAGGTCCTCCGGCGGCCGCCAGAAGACCAGCTCCACGGCGGCGTCACGGCGGCGGGCCGCTTCGCCGACGTAGGCGAGCAGCCCGGCCTGCGGCCCGTACCGCCCGCCCGGGATGACGACGACGCTGCGGCCTGCGCTCATTTCCGCCTCCCGCTAGTTGGCGGGGTTGTTCGTGTAGACCGGGGTGATGTCGGCGTCGTCGTCGGCCTCCAGCAGCTTGTCCATCAGCTTGCCGTCGAACGCCACGACGCGGATCTCGTCCTTCGGGTTGTTGTCCTGTTCCCAGCAGTACAGGTGCGACTCGCCGTACCAGCCGAGGACTTTGTCGCAGTCGGAGGAGAACCGGCGCACCTGCTTGCCGGTGGCGGCGTCCCAGAGGCAGTGGTGGCCGTCGCCGCCGTCGGGGCAGTCGGTCACGAACGTCTTCCCCGACGGCGAGAAGATGTCGATCGTGCCGGACGCCAGCGGCCCCACGCCCGGCAGGTCACGCGTGGCCTTGCCGGAGGCGTCGAAGAAGCGCAGCCCCTCGTCCTTGCCGTAGTCGATGACCACGCCCTGCTCGGCGGCGTCCCAGCCGAAGTCGCTGTCGCGGATGGACGCGTCGTTCACGTCGACCACGCGTACCTTGCTCTGGGCCACGTCGCTGTTGGCGACGTCCACGACGGCGAAGCCGACGGAGATCCAGCTTTCCTTGCCCTTGTCGTCCTCGATGCGCTCGTTGAGGTTGAGCAGGATCTTCGAGCTGTCCTTCGACCAGGTGCGGACGCTGGTGTCCAGCGGTTTGCGCACGGTCTTGACCCGGAAACTCACGCCGGCCTGGCGGTCGGTGATGAGGATCGAGTCGTAGCCGTCGGAGGTGTAGTCGTGCGGCCGTCCCGCGAGGTAGCGGCCGTTGGGGGAGACCAGCGACTCCAGGTTGCCCGGATACCTGACGAACTCGCCCTGCAGCGACTGCCGGGCGTAGTCGACGTCCTCGTCGAGTTTCTTGTCGTACATCTCGTACGCCGTCAGCTTGATCGGGTCGGACGAACGCTCGTAGATCGTGACGTCGCCGCCGGGCAGCGTGGCCCTGACGGGCGTGGCGGGCGCGGCCGGAGTCGTCGGCCGCGATGGCGGGGCGCCGGACTCGGCGGCGACCGGCGGCGGCGTGCTCGACCACAGCCGGGTGGGCACGGCGATCCCGGCCGCCACGACGATGGCCGCGGTCACCACCCCCGCGCCGATGAGCACGGGCCGGCGCGACGGCCCGCCGGTGTGCTGGGCCTCCTTCGGGGCGGCCTGTCTGGTGCCCTCCACCAGCGGGTCGGCGCCGGGCGCCGGGTTGCGCAGCAGGCGGCTGATCGCCTCCATGGCGGTCGGCCGCCGCGCCGGATCCTTGTCCAGGCACTGCTCGACCACCTCGCGCAGCCGTCCGTCGAGCTCGCCCAGATCGGGCGGCTCGCTGAGCACCCGGTTCATCACCGCGTGGGTCACGCCGGTGCCGAACGGCGCCCGTCCGCAGGACGCGAAGACCATCGTGCCGGCCCACGAGAACATGTCGGCCGCGGGCCCCAGCCCGTGCCCCATGATCTGCTCGGGAGCCATGTACGCGGGCGTGCCGATCTGCGTGCTGCTCGTCATGGTGGCCGGGCCGAGCGTGCGCGCGATCCCGAAGTCGATCACCCGTGGGCCGCCGGTGCCCATGATGACGTTGCCCGGCTTGAAATCGCGGTGCACCACGTGGGCCTCGTGGATGGCGGCGAGCGCGGTGGCGGTGCCGATGGCCAGCCGCTCCAGGTCCGCGCCCGCGAGCGGGCCGCCTTCCCTGACGACCCGCTCCAGCGAACGGCCCTCGACGTACTCGCTGACGATGTACGGACGGCCGCCGTCGACGCCGGTGCCGAGCACGGTCGCGGTGCAGAACGGCGCCACCCTGCGGGCGACCTCTGCCTCCCGCAGGAAGCGTTCGGCGATCTCCTCGTCGCCGGACGGGCTCAGCCACTTGACGGCCACGTGCGTGCCCATGGGGGTGCGGGCAAGGTAGACGACACCCTGCCCACCCTGGCCGAGCCTCCCGATGAGCTCCAGGCCACCTAACTCCTGAGGGTCACCGGTCGTCAGCGGCGTGAAGTCAACCATGCGGTCATTCTCATTGCACGCAGTGGATCTCCCACAGTCCTACTTGTCGGTAACTACGACAGAATAACCTTCGGTAGAGGGTCGGGAGCCCTCCCGGAAGCCGGCGGCTACCGTTGACATCCGGCGCCGTGTGGGGAGGATCGGCGGCATGACAGGAACGACGCGCAGACCCCCGACCAAGGTGGAGTTCCTGCCCAAGGGCTCCCTCGCGGACGGGCTTCCCCCGGCCGTGCCCGGCACCCTGTACGTCCAGGGCGCCCATGGCGGCATCCGCGTCGCGCCCGACGCCGGCTTCGATGTGGTGTTCGGGCGCTGCGAGCCGGACGTCCACGTCTGCGTCGGCCCCAACGACCCGTACGTCAGCCGGCGGCACGGCCACCTCACCTGCGAAGCCGGGCGATGGGCCCTGTACAACCTCGGCAAACTCCCCATCCGCCTGCCGGGCGGGCAGCTGGTGCTCACCGGGCACCGTACGACGCTCCCGGTGGCGTACACGCCGCTGTTCATCGTCGCCCCCGAGCAGGAACACCTGCTGGAAGTACGGGTCGTCAGGAGCGTGCCGCCCCCCGGCCCGGAGGACCGCCGGGAGGCCGACACCCGCGAGCCGGCCGGATGGCCTCTGAGCCCGCTCGAACGCCTCGTCCTGGTCTGCCTCGGCCAGCGCTATCTCCGGCCCGACCCGTGGCCGCAGCCGCTGCCCTGGGCCCAGGTCGCCGACGAGCTCTCCCGCCTGCGCCCCGGCGAACGCTGGACCGCCAAACGCGCCGCCCACATCGTCACCCAGACGCGCAAGCGGCTCAGCGCCAAGGTGTCCGGGCTCCTGGAGGAGGAGATCCCGCCGCCGCTGGGCAACGCGCTCAACCACAATCTGATCACCGCCCTGCTGGCCACCGCCACGATCGGCCCGTCAGACCTCCGCCTCCTCGACGACCCGCCCGAGTGACCCCCGCGCCTGCCGCCGAGCAGACCTCTGCATCGCAGGCGGCCATCTCCTGACCGTCGTCATCGCGCCGGGAAGTTCCGCATCGGGCGGATCCGGCTGAGGAAGAGGAGGGCGACGGACGAGAGCTGGGTGGCCGCCATGGTCCACAGGGCCTGGCGGACGCCGATGGTCTCGCCGAGCACGCCGCCGAGCAGGCTGCCCAAGGGCACCGCGCCGTAGTTCAGCGCGGATGTGCTGGCCGTGATCCGCGCGAACAGGGCAGGCGGGCAATACTGCTGACGGAACGTGCTGGTCACGATGTTCGAGGCGACGATGCCGGCGCTCATGCCGAAGCCCGCGGCGGCGAACAGCGCCAGGCCCGCGCCGGCGCCGGCGAGCGGGCCGAGGAGCATCATCGGCGCGGCGAACGCCTCGCACACCAGGAACGCCCGAGCCGTTCCGACCCGGCCGGCGACCCGTCCCGCGACCATCGCGCCGAGCAGCCCGCCCGTACCGGCCAGCGCCAGCACGGCCCCCACCTGCCCGGGCCCGGCGCCGAGCTCGCGGGTGAGGAAGACGACCTGGATCGACTGGTAGCCCATCAAGGCGATGTTCGACATCGCGCTGAAGGCGGTGAGCGTCCGCAGACAGGGGTCATGGACCACGAACCGCAGCCCGTCGCGGATCTCCGACAGCAGCCGCCGTTCCGCGGCGGCCCGTCGCGCCTCGTGGACGCGTACGCGCCGCAGGCACAGCACGGCGATGCCGAAGCTGACCGCGTCGGCCAGCACCCCGCTCACCGCGCCGAACGCCTGCCCGAGCAGCCCCGCCAGCCCAGGCCCGGCGATCCTGGCCGCCGATTCGCTGCCCTGGAGCTTCGCGTTGGCCTCCATCAACCGATCGCTTCCGACCAGGAGCGGCAGGAACGCACGGTAGGCGAGGCTGAAGAACACGTTCGCGACGCCGCCGACCAGAGCGATGACGACCAGGTGCGTCACCGTGAGCCTGTCCAGCCAGGCCGCGATCGGCACGGTCGCGAACGCCACCATGGAGACGGTGTTGCACGCCAGCATCACCGGCCGTTTGGGCAACCGGTCCACCCACGCGCCGGCGGGCAGCCCGATCAGCAGCCACGGCAGCCAGGCCGCCGCCGTGACCAGCGCGACGACGAACGTGCCGGCGTCCAGGGTCATCACGCTGACCAGCGGGAGCGCGACACCGGCCACCGAGCTGCCGAGCACGCTGGTGGTCTCCCCGGCCCATAACAGCCGGAACTCCCGCATCCGCAGGAGCGTGGCTGTGGTCACGGCTTGGCGGGCACGGCGCGTACGGTCAGGAAGACGGATCGGCGTTCCGCGCCGTCGTCGGGGATCTCACTGGCCGCCAGCTCGGTCAGCAGTGCGAGGATCTTCTCCTCCAGCTCGGCGAGCTCGGCGACGGACAGCCAGGCCCAGTGGTCGGAGGTGAACGCCGCGCGCCGCCATGGCTCGGGATAGCCGTCGCGCTCGGCGAACCACTGCCGCGCCAGCGCGGCCTGCCGTTCCAGGACGAGGGATTCGGCGGCCTCGGCCACGGGGTCGTCCGGGAAGTCCGACGGCGACCAGTCGATCCGGCCCGACGTCGTCCGCCACCAGCGTTCGCGCCGATCGCGAGCCAGCTCGGGGACCTCTTCGATGAGCTCGCCGGCCGCCAGGACCTTCAGGTGATGGCTGATGCTGCCGACGGCCTGTCCCGTCCTGGCGGACAACGCCGACACCGTCGAAGGGCCGTCCAGCCGCAGCACGTCGAGCAGCCGCCGCCGCAGGGGGTGGGACATCGCGGCCAGCACCTTGGAGTCCCGGATCTCACGCCGCGCAGAGTCGGACATGTCCGGACCCTATATGGACAACATCTCTTGTACAACTACTCCGGTACGACTACGTGGCGCCGAGGCCGTTCAGGAACGTGTCCACGACCAGGTCGGCCGCCTGAGGGGGCGCCACTTCGGGAAACCGGTGAGCCATGCTGTCGACCAGCTGGTCGAGCACCGCCCTCGCCCACGCCGGTGAGACATCGGGGCGCAGATGACCCTCGTCGGCCGCGCGTTGGACGAAGGCGTCCAGCCGCGCGCTCTGCTCCTGGCGCCGGCGGTCGGCCTCGGGGTCTTTCTGCATCATGCGCCGCGTGTCGACCGGCCACTCACGGCTGACGGGGATGATGCCTTCCACGTAGCGGTGCAGCGCGACCGCCACGGGGGCCTCCACGAGCCGCGCCTCGTCGAGGACTCGTTCGGCCGAGTCGAGTTTGGCCTGGAAGACGGCGCTCAGCAGGGCTTCGCGGGTGGCGAAACGACGGTGGACGGTCGTGCGGTCCACGCCCGCCTCGTTGGCGATGGCCGACATCGAGGTGCTCGGGTCTTCGGCCAGCAGCCGGGCCCCCGTACGCAGGACCGCGGCCAGGTTGCGTGCGGCATCAGCTCTCATGATGCCGCCAGCCTACCAGCGAGTAGCAGTTACCCGATCATCCTCAACATTTTCGACGCGATAGAAATAATTACTGCTACAGTAGTGCTGCATTTAAGTTCAGATCGTCTACACCGCTAAGGCGCCCGCACATGGCGGGCTCATCGCAACAGGAGGGACGTGTCATGGCACGGACGTGGCTCATCACCGGTGGTTCCCAAGGACTCGGCAAGGCTCTGGCGCTCGCGGCCCTGGAGGCGGGCGATCAGGTCGCGGTGACCTCGCGTCGGCCGGAGTCGCCGGCCGACCTGGCGGAAGCGCATCCCGGGCGGTTCCAGACCATGCCGCTGGACGTCACCTCGTCCTCGGCCGCTCGGGAGGTCGTCGCGGCGGTGGCCGAACGGTTCGGCTCCCTCGACGTGGTCGTCAACAACGCCGGGTACGCCGCCACCAGCTCGATCGAGGACTTCCCTGAGGACGAGTTCCGGGCGCAGGTCGAGACGAACCTGTTCGGAGTGATCAACGTGACGCGGGCGGCGCTGCCCGTCATGCGCCGCCAGCGTTCCGGGCATTTCGTGCAGATCTCGTCCATCGGCGGACGGGTCGGCGGCACGCCCGGGCTGAGCGCGTACCAGACGTCGAAGTTCGGCGTCGAGGGCTTCTCCGTGGTGCTGGCGAACGAGGTCGCGCCGCTGGGCATCAAGGTGACCATCGTGGAGCCGGGCGGCATCCGTACCGGCTGGGCCGCCGGCGCGGCGATCTCAGCCGGCGGGATCAGCGCCGACTACGAGCAGACCGTCGGATGGTGGCTGAAGGAGTTCGCCGACTACAGCGGAAAGGAGCCCGGCGACCCCGCGCGTATGGCGAAGGCGATCGTCGACGTCGTCGGCGTGCAGGACCCGCCCCTGCGCCTGCTGCTCGGCACCGACGCCCTCGAGATCGCCCTCAGCGCCGAGGAGGCGCGACTGGAGGAGGCCAGGAAGTGGGCCGAGGTCAGCCGGTCGACCGACCTCGCATGAAGACCTTCCTGCTGACCGGAGCGGCCGGCGGCCTGGGAAGACACCTGGTCGAGGCCGCTCTGCGGGCCGGTCACAACGTGCTGGCGACCGACCTGACGGTCGACGGCCTGCCGGAGCCCCATGACCGGCTGCGGGTGCGCGCCGTGGACGTGACCTCCACGGCCGCCGCCCGCGCGGCGGTGCGGTACGCGGTCAGCGAGTTCGGCGGCCTCGACGTGCTGGTGAACAGCGCCGGCTACCGCAGCGCCGGCTCGATCGAGGACATGCCGGAAGAGGAGTTCCGCCGCAACGTCGAGATCAACTTCTTCGGTGCGGTCAACATGGTGCGCGCCGCCCTGCCGGTGATGCGTCCCCGACGCAGGGGCAGCATCGTGAACGTGTCGACCATCGGGGGCCGGCGCGCTCAGGCTGGGCTCGGGGCGTACCAGGCGGCCAAGTGGGCGCTGGGCGGCTTCACCGAGATCCTCGCCCGCGAGGTCGCTCCCATCGGCGTCCACGCCACGCTGGTCGAGCCCGGCGGCATCCGGACACCCTGGGCCGCCGCCCCGCTCCCCATGCCGCCCCTCCACGACGAGTACGAGCCGACGGTCGGCGCCTTCGTACGGACGTACAGCGACAACCCGGACGTGCAGCGCGGCGACCCGGCGAAGATGGCGTCCGTGATCCTGCGGATCACGGACGAGCCGGAGCCTCCGGTACGGCTCCTCCTGGGCTCGGACGCGGCCTGGCTCGCGCCGCTGATCGCCGAGGCCCGCGCCGCCGAGGACGCCGCCTGGCGCGAGGTGAGCGTCTCCACGGACCTCGACGGGCTCGGCGACTTCTCGCAGACGCCCGTCGCACGGATGGTCCGGCCCCCACAGAAACCTTTCGACGAGAGAAGCAGCGACAGATGATCGTCCGCGACAAGCTCTACATCGGCGGTTCCTGGGTGACGCCCAGCGACCCCGACCTGTTGGAGATCCGCTCTCCGCACGACCAGTCCGTACTCGGCCGGGTGGCCCAGGCGGGCAACGCCGACGTGGACGCGGCCGTCGCCGCGGCGCGGAAGGCGTTCGACCACGCGCCGTGGCCGCACACCGACCCCAAGGAGCGGCAGGAGGTGATCCGGCGGCTCAACGCGCTGCGCGAGGCCCGTGCCGACGAGGTCGCCGCGGCCATCTCCGCCGAGAACGGCTCGGCGGGCTGGTTCACCAAGGCCGGCCAGCCGTTCCTGACCCTCCAGGTCAACGCCTATCTCAAGGCGGCCGAGGAGCTCGGCTGGGAGGAGACCGTCGAGCCGTCGGATCCTTCGGCGCCCTACGACACCGTCGTCAGGCGTGAGCCGATCGGCGTGGTCGCCGCGGTCATCCCGTGGAACTCGCCGTTCTCGGCGGCCACGGCGAAGCTGACCCCCGCCCTGCTGGCCGGCAACACCGTGGTGCTGAAGGTCTCCCCGGAGAACTCGCTGAGCATGATGCTGCTGGCCGACCTCTACCACGAGGCCGGGCTCCCCGAGGGCGTGCTCAGCATCCTGCCGGCCGACCGGGAGACCAGCGAGTACCTCGTCTCGCACCCGGACATCGACAAGATCGCGTTCACCGGATCGACCCGGGCCGGCCGGCGCATCGCCTCCATCGCCGGCGGACACCTCAAGCGGGTCAGCCTCGAACTGGGCGGCAAGTCCGCCGCCGTCATCCTGGAGGACGCCGACCTTCCCGCGGTGATGCAGGGGCTGCGTTCCGGGTCCCTGGGGAACAACGGCGAGGCATGCATCCTGCAGACCCGGATCCTGGCCCCGCGCAGCCGCTACGACGAGATCGTGGCCGCGCTGAAGGAGATGGTGGAGTCGCTGAAGGTCGGCGATCCCTCCGAGCCGGACACCTTCATCGGCCCCATGATCCGGCGGGACCAGCAGCAGCGCGTGATCGACTACATCAAGCTCGGCGTCGAGGAGGGCGCCCGCCTGGTGACCGGCGGCCCGGAGGTCCCGAAGGGCCTGGAGAAGGGCAACTACGTCACCCCGACCGTGTTCGCCGATGTGGACAACCGCATGCGCATCGCCCAGGAGGAGATCTTCGGCCCCGTCCTGGTCGTGATCCCCTACGACGACGAGGATGACGCGGTACGGATCGCCAACGACTCCGAGTACGGCCTGTCCGGAGGCGTCTGGTCCGCGAGCACCGAACGCGCCCTCACCGTCGCCCGCCGCCTGCGGACCGGAACCGTCACCCTGAACGGCTCACCGATCAGCTTCGACGGCCCGTTCGGCGGCTACAAGGCAAGCGGCGTAGGCCGCGAATACGGCCGAGTGGGCCTGACCGAATACATCGAACACAAATCGATCACCCGCCGCCACTGAGCAGGCCTCTTTCCCGGCACAGCCGGGCGGGCGCCCGATCATGAGGATCGGGCGGGCGCCCGATCATGAGGATCGGGCGCCCGCCCACGTCATGGAGGGAACGGCTCGCCGTGCGACCGGCACGCGAGGTCGCCGCCTTCGTCGGCCGGTGCGAGGGTCGTCAGGCTCACTATCGCCGCAGGTGATGAGGCTAGCTGGGATCGCCTGTTTCCACCGGCCCGTCGATCACCTTGACTGTGACCAGCCGGCGCAGCCTGCGTCGCCGTCACTGTGAAAGAGCCGTCATGACCCTGGACGCACAAGGAGCGAACGCGATCAACCGCGCAGGCCTGAACGGTCAGCCCCCACGTTGCAGACACATCGACCAGCTCGTGAGCGTGGAGTACGGACCACCCGAATGTACGCAATGTCTGGCCCTAGGCCAGAGCTGGACGCGCCTGCTGGTGTGCCTGACCTGTGGCTGGGTGGCCTGTTCCGACGATGTGGGCGGCGGCCACGCCAGGGATCACTACCGGGAGACCGACCACCCGGTGGTCGCCGCGCTGGCACCGAGGTCGACCTGGCGCTGGTGCTACGTGCACCGCCGGGCCGTTTGAACCAGACGCCGCCGTCACGCCCTGACACCGCCCGCCGGCTCATCGATCCCCGTGATGACCGGAACGGTGATTGCTCGTTTCCGCGTCGGAGGCCGCGAAGGACACTGGGGCTCCAAGCCGCGTGTCCGCCCTGTCTCACGGAGATCGCCGGCCGAGCTGAGCGGTGAAAGGAAGATCGCGATGAGTGTGCGATGGGAGATCGGCAACAAGGTACAGGCACTCCAGGGCTGGATCGGGCGGCGCCTCGGCCGCGCCACCGGTAACCGGCGTGTCGCGGGCAAGCCCGATCCGGAACAGCCCGGCAGGAAGGTTGACGACGCGCCCAAGCATTGACCGCCCTCCAGCAGGCCGGCGCTGCCCTGCCGTGAGCGCGAAGGCCGCCCCCGCCCGGTGAGCAGCGCCGGCGTTCCCTCCAAGGCCCACACTCCACGAGGCGCCTAGAGTTGGAGGAGACGGCCCGCATCGGCGCCGCCCGGGCGGGAAGGGGTGGCGGGCATGGAGCTACGTCAGCTGCGTTATTTCGTGACGCTGGCCGAAGAGTTACATTTCGGCCGGGCAGCCGCACGCGAGCACATCGTCCAGTCCGCGCTGAGCCAGCAGATCCAGCGGCTCGAACGCGAGCTGGGCGTGCGACTGCTGGACCGCAGCACCCACCACGTCGATCTGACCCCGGCCGGCTCCGCCTTTCTCATCGAGGCGCGTCAGATCCTCGACCACGTGAGCCGGGCCGGGCAGGTCGCGCGCAACGCCGTCACCTCGGCGCCCACCCTGCGTGCCGGCATCATCGACGCCGGCTACGACACCATGCCGCAGATCCTGCACGAGCTCCAGCACAGCCACTCCGACTTCACGATCCACCAGGTCGAAGCGGGCACCCCCGAGCAGTACCGGCAACTGGCCGACGGCCGCCTGGACATCGCCATCGGGCACGCCTCCCAGGCGCCGGCCGAGGTGACGTCCAAGCTCATCAGACTTGATCCGCTCGGCGTGCTGGTGCCCGACGACCACCGCTTCGCCGACCTCGACGGTGTGCCCGTCGCCGCCCTCTCCGACGAACTGCTCCTGCTCGGCGAAGACGCACACACCCCGGAGCTCAACCGGTTCGTCATCGCGCTGTGCCGCTCGGCCGGCTTCACGCCCACCATCTACGAGGGCACCGTGCAGAGCAGCCGCGCCGCCGCCGACCTCGTCCTTCAGCACCGCTGCGTGCACTGCGTCCCGTCCTCCTTCCGCACCTCCAACCGGCCGGGCACCACCTGGCGGCCCCTGACCGAGCCTGCGACGCACTACCCGTGGTCACTGCTGTGGCACGAGGCCAATCTCTCTCCGCACATCGCCGCCGTCATCGACAGCGCCCGGCACCTGGCCGAGCGGCTCGGCTGGCTCGCACCCGTCGCCCCGGTGTTCGGCGAAAGTGCTCCGAGCGTCGCCGGCCACAGCGATGACGCCGGCTGAACGCTGTGCGCACCATGAAAGCCCGGTCATCGGTTCTGGAGATGGATCCTTTCCCGATCCACTGTTTCGGTACGGCACGCGCGGGTGTCGGCTGGTGGTGAACGAGTTCGACCGCCGGCGATCACGCGGGCGGAGCGGCTCCTGCTTCGACCGGTCCGGAAGACCGATCCATGCAGCCATCGATGCACCGCCAGAGGAGCTCGGCCATGGGCATCATCGCTTGGATCATCCTCGGACTGGTCGCCGGCGCGGTGGCCAGAATGCTGGTCCCCGGCAAGAACCCACAAGGTCTGATCATCACGTTCGCGCTCGGCATCGGCGGGGCGCTGCTGGGAGGCTTCGTAGCCACCCAGATGTTCCACCTGTCCGGCGTCCAGGGCTTCTTCGACCTGTCCACCTGGCTGTGCGCCATCGCCGGCGCGGCAGCCCTGCTGCTCGGCCACAACCTGATCACCGGCCGACGCTCGGCAGACCGGGCCGGTCGCCGATGAATCTGCTCAACGTCCTCCGGAGTTCGGGCTCCGGAGGCGGTAGAAGGTTTGCGTGAAGCCCAGCGCCGGAGCCGTCGCGGTCATCGCCTGCGGCGCCGTCCTCACCTTCGCCCTGGCCGACGGTTCGGTGGGCGGATTCGCGCTGCGGGTCGCGGGCGTCATCCTGATGCTCGGCGGAGCGTTCGGGCTGTTGCTGCCTCTGGTCCGCACCAGGTCACGCTGGAGCCAGTCAACCGCCCGCAGCCGGCAGGACGACATCGACGACCGGCCACCGCCCAGCACGCCTGCCCCGCCTGGCGACGACCCCGGGCGACGCCGCGGCCGCAGGTCTCCCGGCGAACGCCGGCCCTGACCAGCACCGGGCGGTGAAGGCAGAAGCCACTCCCCTGGAGGCAGACATGACCACAATCGTCGCAGTAGCCGTCGCGGTGATCCTGGTGGCGGCCATCGGCTTCGTCATGGTGGAGCAGCGCCGGCAACGCATCGGCTCCCGCAGGCGAGCCGTTCCGAACGAAGGAGACAACCGCCGCGGGGCAGATCAGGTACGGCGAGCCCGGCAAGGGCAGATCATCATCCTTGACATCAAGCCGCTCACCACCGAGTCACAGCGGGCGTACAGCGAACGCTGGACCGCGATCCAGACCCAGTTCGCCAACGCGCCGGGGCCCGCGGTAAGGGCGGCCGATCGCCTGCTCACGTCCGTCCTGGTCGAGAGGGGATACCTCGCCGAAGGCTTCGAGCAGCAACCGGACTCGCCGTTGGCGCACGATCGCATGCTGCACCGCTACCGGCAGGCCTACGAGATCAGTGCCCGCGTCGCCCGAGGCGGCGCTTCCGCCGAGGACCTGCGACAGGCCATGGTGCACTACCACGTCCTGTTCCAGGAACTCCTCGACGACACTGACGAACACCTCTTCCCTCGATCTCCCGACCGCGCCCACCACGATCAGCCGGCCTCCCAGGGAGACTCCCGAAACGGCTCGCGAAAAGGTGATGCGACATGAGCCCGCACAACGACCACGAACACGCCGACCTGCAGCCACTCCCGCCTGAGCGTGTGGCCTGGCACGGCAACGACCGCAAGAGCAGGTTGCCGCCACCGTCCGACAAGCTCGTTTTCAGTTCGGCAGTCCAGTCGCACGCACCGCGCGAGCCCCTGCTCAACGACGATCATGCGTCTGCGGCGAGGGGCGAGCAGGACACCCTCACGGCCGCACGACGTGATCTGAACCGGCCGAAGACGTTGCGGTCTGTCATCATCGAGCCCGATGACGATCAATGCGGATGACGAGCAGCTCCCCTACGCGCTCTACGGACTCATCGACGCGACCGGCCACTGGCGGGCCGGGACGCTCCGGGCCATCGCGCTGACCGCTGACCTTCTCACCGGGAAGGTGGCACCTGCCGAGGATGCGCCTCCGGGCACGGCGGGCGGCGGCACCTGGACCCGGTTCATCGGGCGGATCGGCGCCGTGGCCCTGCGCGCCGCCGCGCCGTTCACCCAGGAGGAACACCGCGAGCGCCTGCTGGCCTTCCTGGACACCTGGGCCGCGACGCCGTTCGCGGACCCGCGGGCGCGGCTCCGCGTGGGGGTGGTCGCGACCGATTCCTGGGTCTCGCGGGACGACAACGGCGCCGCCGTCGCCACGTACTGGCACTTCTCCAACCGGAACCACCGCACTTTCGTGGATCTGCGGTACGGCGAGCAGCCGCCGCCGTCGCTGGGGCCCGTCGTCGAGGTGAACGACGTCCCGCGCGGCTGGGGGAGCGCCGGGCAGCTCCGCACGCTGACCGAGCTGATCCGGGAACGCGGCCCCATGCCGTGGGACCCCGCCGCGGTGAAGGAGCTGACCGAGGGCACCGGCATGAGCCGTGCCGCGGCCGCCCTGGTGCTGGCGGGCGTTCCGGGTGCCGGCTACACCAGATCGTTCCCGGACGCCACCGAACGCAAGGTCATGGGGATCACCACTGCCGAGGCCGACGACGCTCGCACCGAGCTGCGCCGCCTGGACACTGCGGCCCGGCTGGACCTGCTGGCCGACGTCCTTCCCGCCGACCCCGCCGAGCTGTGGGAACCCGGTGGTGCCGTGACGCTCGCGCGGCGGATCGCCGAGCAGTGGTGCGGGCGTCACGGCCGGCGCGTGCCGATGCCGGAGGCGACGTTCGCCGCCGCGCTGAAGGTCGCCGACCAGAGCATGTCGGCGGCCGAAATCTGGGCCACGTTCACGACCCCTGCGGCCGACACCCGGCTCACCCGCGATGTCGACACCTCACTGAGGCGGAACGAGCACGGATGCTTTCTCCGGGGTGAGGGCCATCTGCCGTTCGACGAGCTGCTCTGCTCCATGCCGAGGCTGATCCGGTGGGCCTACGGCGAGCTGCCGGCCGGCGACCCCGTGCGTGCGGGGGTGCCCGAGGTGGTGCGGTTGATGCGCGAGCGCCTGTCCCATCCTGGGCTCCTCCTGCACGCGGGATCGACGCCCCACGGCGACCACTCCATCGAAGTGTTGCGTCACACGTTCGGCCACGCCTCCTACCCGCTCGTCGACCACCCGACGGCCGACGACGGGCTCAGCATCGCCGCCCCCAGCGAGGACGGCCGGTACGCGAGGATCTTCTTCCGTCCCGCCTGCCACGACGATGGCGACGAGCGCGCCCGCCTGCTGTCAGCCGTGGTGAGCCCGTACGGCGACCGCAGCCTCAGGGCGTTCCAGTGGCTGCGCGGCGAAGCGTGCGAACGCATCGTCGAGCGGATCCGCACGGGGGCTCTTCCGGACGGCCGCTACGAGAGCGACCCCCGCGCGGTCCTCCCCGACCTGGTACGCCGTGTCGCCGAGCGGCACACCCTGACCGAGGACGCGGCCACCCTCTACCTCCAGCTGCTCGCCCTGCCGAACCCGAACGATGCCAACATCCGCACCTGGAACGGCTGGAAGGCGCCGCGGCACCGCCAGGCCATGACCGCCCTCGTGGACGCGGCCCTGGTCGTCCAGGACAAGCGCTCTCGCGCGGGGCGTACCGTCTTCCTCCCCGGCGGCTGGGCCTCCGCCAAGAAACTGACGCCGATGGAGACCTGGAAGGCCGACCTCCTCGGGGTGACGCTGTCCTACGACCGGAGCGAAGTGAGGAACTGGCGCGGCGGCCTGCCCGGCACGCTGCCCGACCTGTTCACCCAGGCTTGGCAACGGGCGGAGAACGGCCACCCCTTCTGATCGGCTCGCCCTGGTCCACCCGCACGCCGGACGGCCTTGTCGTCGCAGCCGGCGTGTCAGCGCTCGCTGTCCAGCTGGGCCATCGCCTGGCTGGGGTACCGGTCGCCCCTGGCCGCGCCGCGCGGGATCAGGTCCTCGATCTGCGCGAGCTCCTCGGCGCCGAGAGAGACGCGGCCGCCGTCGATCATCGTGACGACCTGCTCCAGGCGTCGCGAGCCGACCACCGGCACGATGTCCTCACCCTGCGCCGCCACCCAGGCGATCGCCAGCTGCGCGACGGAGGCCTCCTTCGCCGCGGCCAGCTCCGCCAACCGTGCGACGAGGGCGCCGTTGTGCTGGAGATTGGCGCCTTGGAAACGCGGCGACATCGTCCGAGCTCCCTCGATGGCCCCGCTGCCGCCGATCAGGCCGCGGGACAGCACACCGTAGGCGGTGACGCCGATGCCGAGTTCGCGGCACACGGGCAGGATCTCGTCCTCGATGCCGCGAGTGAGCAGCGAATACTCGATCTGCAGGTCGCAGATGGGTGCGACGGCCGCGGCGCGGCGGATCGTCTCCGCCCCGACCTCGCTGAGGCCGATGTGACGAACGTAGCCCTTGTCGACCAGCTCGGCGATCGCGCCGACGGTGTCCTCGATGGGCACGGACGGGTCGAGCCGGGCCGGGCGGTAGATGTCGACATGGTCGGTACCGAGACGCTGCAACGAGTACGTCAGGAAGTTCCGCACCGCGGCGGGCCGGGCGTCGATCCCGACAAGCCCGCCGTCAGGGCCCCGCATGGCGCCGAACTTGACGGAGAGCACGACGTCGTCACGGCTCCTGCCCTCCAGCGCGCGCCGGATCAGCAGCTCGTTGTGTCCCGAACCGTAGAAGTCGCCGGTGTCCAGCAGCGTGCCGCCGGCATCCAGGTACGCGTGCACGACCCGCACACCTTCGTCGTCGTCCAGAGGGCCGTAGGCGCCGGACAGGCCCATACAGCCGAGCCCGGGTGAGGAAACGGCGGGACCGGTGCGGCCGAGGCGGCGGGTGCCGAGTCGCGTTGTCGTTGTCATGTCTCCACTGTGTGTGTCACCGCGCTCCTGGAACAGGCCTGACTCATCCAGGGACAACCCGTCCCTGGATGACCGGTGGGACGCGGCCGATACTGGTGAACGTGATGGATCGCGCAGGGCTCGCCGACTTCCTCCGCCGCCGCCGGGAGTTGCTGCGCCCCTCCGATGTCGGCCTGCCCGACGGCGTACGGCGCCGCACACCCGGTCTGCGGCGGGACGAAGTGGCCCAGCTGGCCGGCATGTCCACCGACTACTACGCCCGGCTGGAGCAGTGCCGTGGCGCGAACCCTTCCGAGCCGATCGTGGCCGCCCTGGCGCGCGCACTCCGCTGCGAGCTGGACGAACGCGACCACCTTTTCCACCTGGCCGGACTGGCGCCCCCGGCACGCCGTGCCGGGCGGCACATCCGCCCAGGGCTGATCAGCCTGGCCGGCCGGCTCACGGATGTCCCGGTCTGCATCTGCACCGATCTGCACGAGGTGCTGTGGCAGAACGCCCTCGCCGACCTCGTGCTGAGCAGTCAGGACCACGGTGCCGGCCGTTCGCGCAAGACCGCGTGGCGATGGTTCACCGAGCCGGCGTCACGCGCCCGCGTCCCTGAAGAGGACTGGCCACGGCATTCGCTCGCGCTCGTCAACGATCTGCGGGCGACGTACTCCCGCCGCGCCGGCGAGCGCGATGTCGTGGACCTGGTGCACGGGCTGTTGAAACGCAGCACGGAATTCCGCACGTTGTGGGAACGGCACGAGGTCGCGGTACGCCGTTCCGCCCGCAAGCGGCTTCTGCACCCGGAGGTCGGCATGCTCCACCTGACCTGCGAAATCCTGCTCACACCCGAAGCGGACCTCATGGTGATGGCGTTCTTCCCGACCGAGGGCACCGACGCCCGGGAGAAACTCGACCTGCTGCGGGTCATCGGCACGCAGAACTTCCAGACGACGGTGTGACGCCTCGGCAGTCGACCGCAGGCAGCGTCAACGCGTCAGCGCCGCACCCAGCCGCCGGATCACCTCGGCCTCGCCGGGGTCGACGCCGTACCTGCGCAGGCCGGTCTCCGCCAGGTACTCGTGCTCGGACGCGTCACCCGCCCGCTCGCCGGCGGTGATCACCTGCTGTGGCGTGAGGTGCCGCTCAAGCGCGAGCCAGCCGGCCCGTCGCCGAGCAGCGCGCGTACCACCATCCCGTGGAAAGCCCCCGAGGGCAGGGTCTGCGGGCTGTAGACGTCCGGGTGCGCGTCGATCCACAGCACCGTCAGCGCGTTCCCATAACGGGCGTGGGCCGCGGAGATCGGCGCGATGTCGACGGCGCAGTCGCCGCCGACGGTGATCACCCGGTCGTCGATGGTGGCCAGTGCCTGCCGCGTCAGCCACTGGTTCTCCACGAGCACGTCGAACGCGCGGACCCCGGCGATCTTGTCCCCACCGGCTTCGGCCACCGGCACCGTCACCACCGCATCGGCCGGAACGAGCTCGGCGGCGCGGTGGGCGCCGACCACCAGCCGCAGCGCCTTGCCCGACGCCGAACGTTGCCATTGTGGTACGCAGAGCACAGTGGCCACGCGGCGACAATACGAGACATAAGGATCAGATCTCTAGATCATCAGAGATGTGGGCGGCCTGAGCGCAGCATTCCGGACCAGTCCGTGCCCTGGCATTTCTCACGTAGCGGTATCGGGGGTCCGCCTCCGGCGTGCGTCGAGCGCATCCAGAATCAGGTCCAGGCCGTAGCCGAACTCGCTCGTGTGGTCGTAGTCCGGCCGCAGGGCGTGGTCGACGATCATCTCTGTGAGGTACGGCAACTCGTCCACCGGCAGACGCTCGAGGATGCCGCCGGCCACTTCCTCGACATCGTCCGGCGTCATCACCGGCAGGCTCGCCTCCTGGAGGACGAACCCGCTGATGTAGCTGTCGATGAGCGAGACGGCGTGCGCGGCCATCGGCAGCGTGAACCCCGCCTCGCGGAGGGCGCCGAGGACGGCGTCGTGGTGACGTAGCGTCGCCGGCCCGGGGTTGCGACGGGAGTCCATGAGGCCGAGAGCCCAGCTGTGCCGCGACAGGACCGCACGCGCGGAGGAGGCGCGCGCCCGGATCGCGTCGCGCCAGTCGTCGCACTCGGCACGGGGCAGCTCGATCGCCGCGAAGACCATGTCGACCACGCCGTCGAGGATCGCGTCCTTGTTCGGTACGTGGTGGTAGAGCGACATCGCCTCCACGCCCAGTTCCTGCGCCACCCGTCGCATCGTGATCGCCTCCACGCCGCCGCGATCCGCGACCCGGATCGCGGCCTCCAGCACGAGATCTCTGCTGAGTGGTTGCGGCGGTGGCGGGGACACGACGGCTCCAGAGTTCGGTTGACAACCTTACGAGCGTAAGCCAGCCTTACAAATGTAAGCCATCTTACGGGTGTAAGGCTTCTGGGGCCCCGCATCAGCTGGGGCTCGGCGACCGCGACGCGTCCCGACGGGGCGAGAGAAGGAGATCCCGATGCCGATGCCGAGATGGTGGGGCCACGTGAACAAACGGGTGTTCAACCCTCGCGCGATCGCGGGCGGGAAGTGGCCGGTGCTGACGCACGTCGGTCGCGTCTCCGGCGCGACGTACCGCACGCCTCTCGATGCGTATCCTGTCGACGGCGGCTACCTCTTCGTCCTGGTGTACGGATCGCGCTCGGACTGGGTGCAGAACGTCCTGGCAGCCGACGGCGCGCGGCTCCGGGCCGACGGGAGGGAGATGGAACTCGTCGCCCCACGCCTGGTGGGGGAGGACGAGGCGTTCCAGGCGCTCCCCGATGAGGCGCCACGCCCACCGAGGCTGCTCCGCATCACCGAGTTCCTCCGCATGGACCTGGCCGCGAGCTGACCACCGACGTCCCGCTGAAGCACCGATCGACGAGCGCAACCGGTCCGGTCGCGGCATCAAGCTCGCCGGCACCGACGCTTTCGCGGGCCCTGCGACAGGCATGCCGACGGCCGGCCCACCGGATCGAGGCGCGTGGCGCGAACGTCGTCGCCGCCCGCCTCGACGTCTACGCCGGCACCGCCAGGAGTCCGCACCGGCCACCACCCCGATCCCGGCGGGCCAAGGCGACCAGTGACTCATGCGGTCCACGATCGCCGGCACGGGCCGGCTTGCCTCTCTCCCCACCTGAACACTGCCCGGGGAATCACCGACCTGAGTACGTCCGCCGAACCGGCACGGCTGGGCAACCTCCGGGGGTCGCCAAGCACGATGCGCACTTGCCACGGCTTCCAGCACGGTCCTACAGATCGGTAGTGGGGCCAGGGGTACTACCAGCGCAGTAGTTCGAGCCACGGCTGCTCCGTACTGCGTAGCCGAACCGCCTTCTCCGGAACGACGACCGCTGTCGGCGCGCCGCGAGACGCTCTTCCATGACAGCCGAGCCAAGGGCGCCCACGCGCACGACTCACCACGACGGCATGGAGACGAACGATGACCGGCCAGAGGAGTTTCGCAAGCTGGGTACGCGACCACGGGGCCGCCATCGACACCCTGGACCTTGAGGCCGCTTCGGACGATCTCGAACCGCTCCGGGACGTCGTCGGCGATGCGCGGGTGGTGGCATTGGGAGAAAGCTCCCATCACATTCGGGAGTTCTACCAGGCGCGCCATCGCATCCTGCGCTTCCTGGTCGAACGCTGCGGTTTCCGCGTGTACGCCCTGGAGGCTCCGTTCACCCAGGGGCAGGTCCTCGACGCGTGGGTCCAGGGCGCCCCCGGGACGGTGGAACAGGTCGCCGAGACCGGCATCGCCATGTCCCTGGGGCGGTGCCGACAGATGTACGAGGTGTTGACCTGGATGCGGCAACGGAACGAGACGACCGAAGGACCGTCGCTCAGATGTGTCGGAACCGACCTCCCCGGCGCCTTCGGATCACCCTTGCCCGCGCTCGACGAGCTGGCCGGCTACCTGAACCGGGCCTGTCCCGACGCGCTCCCCGCCCTGGAGACGGCCGTCGAGGTGGCCGAGCGTTTCCACGATCCGGTGACCATGCGGGCCTTCGCCCGCTACCAGAAACTCGGCCCCGGCGAACGAGACGCGCTGACCAGCGCGCTGAGCCAGGTGAAAGCCCTCATGCAGCGACTGACCTTCGTACAGCGGAGCCGAGGCCACGGGGCCGAGCACGACACAGCTCTGTGGCACCTGCGCGGGGCCTGGTACCTGGATCAGCTCCACCGCGCCACCGCTGCGGAGGGCTTCGAGGTCGCATCGACGTTTCGTGATGTCTACATGGCGGAGTCCGTGCTGCGGCTCTTGGACGGGGACGCGGGCACTCGCGTCGTGCTGGCCGCGCACAACTGGCACATCCAGAAGACTCCCGCGGCTGAGGGCGGCGGCCGCCTGCTGCTCCCCACCGGAGCCCACCTCGCCGCCGCTCTGGGAGACGGCTACCGGGCCATCGGCCTGACGTCGAGTCACGGCCGTACCGCCATCGTGGGCGAACCGACGCCGGAGCGCCCGGAGGGCACCTGGTACGACGCGCCGCTCCCGCCGCCTACCGGGAGCAGTATCGAAGCGGCATTCCCCGCTGGCTCGCTCTGGACCATGGCGAACCTGCGCGAGGCCCGTCCCCACATCGACGACGCGGAGTCCTTCCAGCAGTCCCGCATGGCCGACTACTTCCTTGACATGCCGGTGTTCGCGGCGTTCGACGCCATGGCTCACATATCTCATACGACGGGCACCGACTACGTGATACAGCCCTGATCCGCTGTGCTGAGAAACCTGGCCGGCCGAGGATCGGACCGCTGAACGCCGTCGAGGCCGGCGACGTCCTCGACGTGACGGCCGGTCCGGCGCGAGCCCGGCGGCCACCGGCGTCAAGCTGGGGACTGATCACTGGGCGAACACCCACTCCCGCACCTTGGGCCTGGCCGAGCAATCTGCAGCTGGAAAGCTGCCGTACCTCGCACTGAAAATCTGTCGTCGCCGTGGTAGACATTCGCGACCGTGGGTACTATCGTTTCTGACATCGCAAGGAACGGATCCACCGGGCAGCAGCAGTAGTTACCAGCTTCACGACGAACTGCCCGGAGCAAGGTGAAGTCAAGATTGACGGCAGAAGGTCGGACGCGAAGGGCCAGCGCAGTGGTAAGGGGCCCAGAGCGTGGACGCGCTGCCGAGGTGAAGTTGGGCAAGTGGTTTCGGAAGAGAGATGAAGGGAGTGTTGACGCCATCGGGATCGCCCGTTGCCGGCTGAGTCTCGCCGCTCGGGTACCGCAGTTCCACAGATAGGAAGGTGGTCTACGGTCACGAATCCGCGATCCGCGCATCATCGCCGCTCAGTAAGGCGGATGTGCACAAGGTAAGCCGGCCGATGGCCGGTAGATGGTGTTGAACTCTTCGGGGCCCCGGCGCAACAGGCGTCGGGGCCCCCTGTGCGCGTTACGGGAAGGAATGTATGGATCAACGTCGCTCGGCTGCCGAGGGTGACACGCTCGCTCGCGGCAGGATTACGGACACGGCCGAACCTACGGCCGAGGACCGGTTCGACGATGAGGACTACCCCGCCTACAGCATGGGTACTGCCGCCGAGATGCTCGGCGTCACCCCGACGTTCCTGCGGGCTCTGGGCGCCGCCCATCTGATCGAGCCGAAACGCTCCAGCGGTGGGCACCGCCGCTACTCTCGCTACCAGTTGCGTCTGGCCGCGCGCGCCCGGGAACTCGTCGACCAGGGCACTCCCGTGGAAGCCGCCTGCCGGATCATCATCCTGGAAGACCAGCTCGCCGAAGCGCTGCGCATCAACGCCGAATACGAACGCGAGCGCACAGCCGGAGACTGACCCGGCGGCTTCGTCGCCCTACGGCCTGGTCTTCGACCGCGCTGACCAGGCCAAGCCACATCCAGGATCGTCTGGGCCACCTTCATGCCCGATCTTCGAACTCGATCCGGTCGGTTAGCCGCTGCGACACCCCGGCAAGGTGTTTGACGTGACCGATCCGGAAATGGTCGTGGCGGCACTCCGGAAGCTGGCCCATGTGATTCGCGTCCGCCCGGCCGGAGCCGAAGAGTCCTGGACCTACCGAACCTGCGTCCAAGCCTCGACGACGTGGCAGCCTTGGCTATCGCCGGAAACGATGGAGGCTGGTCCTGGTTGACCGGAGACCTTGGTCACCCACGGGCCGACGACGGTTCTCGTGTAGGGGTAGTGAGCCGAGTTGCACTTCGCGGCCACCCGGTAGCTGCCGAAGCCGCCCGTGCATGCCGCCCCCGCCACGTTTGTTCGCGTGTCCACGTCGGTGTAGCAACCCCATACTTCGGCGTGCGCCGGGGTGGCGATTCCAGCGAGGACTATCGTGCCGCCCGCCACCGCAGTCAGGACCCGTGCGAAGTTGCGCATTACGCCTCCTTTGGTCTTTCCGCTTGCTGACGTGCTCCATGCTCATGCGACCGCACGGTGTCAGGACAGGGCATAAAGAGGACATTCGCCGGACAATTCGCGTCAACGTGAGCACCCGGATTGGAGCAAGACACTAACTCCGGCGGCCCGGTATCGTGCCGGACGCGCCGGGGTTCGGGTGGCGGTTCGCGCTTGCCGTAGGGATCACGCGGGACTGATCGCGGGGTCGGTCGTGCTGTGGATGTGCGCGCCTGAACCGCCGCCCGCGGACATCTATCTCGACGGCCCTCCGCTTCGGAGCGCACGTCCGGGGGATGACGATGGGTTGCGTCCACGGAAGTGGTGTACGAGTTCGGCCTGGTCACAGGCGTGGCGTCATGAAATGAAGACGGCCATCGAGTGATCCTTCGAGTAGCAAGATCGAGACCGAAGCTGCGGTCGGGCTCGTACTATCCGGACCGGCTGCTGGAACGCCGGCGGCGGGCAGAGCAGGCGCTGATCAGCGTGGTCGCCACCTCCTGTCTGCTGGGGGTGTCGACGCGGCGGGTGGACAAGCTGGTCGAGCAACTCGAATCAAGCACATCTCCAAGAGCCAGGTCAGCCAGATGGCCAAGGTGCTGGATGAGCAGGTCGAGGCGTTCCGCACCCGCGCGTTGGACGCCGGCCCGTACACGTGCGTCTGGCTGGATGCGCTGACGCAGAAGGTGCGTGAGGGCGGCCGCACGATCAATGTGCACGTGCTGGTGGCCACCGGCGTCAACGCCAACGGCCAGCGCGAGCTGCTGGGTCTGGAGGTCACCAGCGCCGAAGACGGCGCGGGCTGGCCGGCGTTCCTACGGGGTGGCGCGTGGGCTGGCCGGCGTCCAGCTGGTCGTCTCCGGCGCCCACCGCGGTCTGGTCGAGGCTATCGGCGCCGCCCTGCCCGGCGCGGCCTGGCAGCGGTGCCGCACCCACTACCTGCGCAATCTGCTCACCACCGTGCCCAAGAGCGCGCAGCCGTGGGTGGCCACGCCCTGGTGGGACGGTAGATGCCGCGCGGTCGTATACGGCGGTTAAGCGGACAGCTGACCTTGGGCCCCGCGACAGCCGAGAGAGCGCCGCTTCTGTCGTGGTCTTCTTGCGTTCCACTTTCTGTTTTATTCCTGCGCCGCCCTACTCGCCTGTGGTCATTCAGTCGATAGCCGATGCCAAGCAGGCGACAAATCACCGCCGATGTCGATCGGGCCGGCACATGATGCAACTCGTCACCTCCACATCCCGTCTTTGTCGAAGTGCGCGACCGGAAGCGGTTTCCTGGCGAACTCCGGTGTCGATTTCACGTCCATTGGAGTTGCACGCACGTGCACAGAACAGCCATTCACACGGCTCCTTTTCGAACCGTGTGACGGCGACCCGATCCACCATCGCGGCGGGTGGCCACGGAGGCGTCGCCGGCATCGTGGGCCACCGGTCCACAGCGGACGAGCACGAGCCACGGGCAGTGCGATCACGTCCATTCGCCCGTGACGGATCGCCCTCAGCCGTGGACCTTCTGCCTCCCGTCGGCCCGTCCGCCTCGGTCGCGCCGACGTCACCGACCGACGGCGGGGCCCGCCGGGTGCCGTCGGCCGGTTCGCCGGTCGCCGAGCCGGTCGATGACACGGCGCCAACCAGCCGAAACATCCGAAACGGGGAGTGATGTACCAGTTCGGTCGACTTTGATATTTACATCCGGAAAATGGTGGTTTACGTTGATCACTGGAATTACCCGTCGGGTGGCGCCCCCGGCCTAGAGCGTGATTGCCGTGCCTCCGATCGGCGAGGCATTCACCAAGGCGACGATAGGAGATTTGCCGTGGGCTCCTCCGACAACTCTCATCCATTACCCGACGAACGTCACGACCCGGCGATTACGCATTCACAGCGGGCGGCGCGCCGCTCACGGCGTATAGTTCGCCCGCTCTCGACGCTGACCGCCCTGCTGGTGGGCGCCGCCGTCGTCATGACCAATGCGCCCATGTGGGGAGCAGACGGCACCGTCGCATTCGGCGACACGGCGCTGTCCTCGGCCACGAAGCACGCCGTCGGCCTGCAGCCGGCCGCGGACCCGGGTCCCTTCCCGGAGAGCGTCACCCCGACGACTCCCACCATCACGATCGGCGGCACGCGTGACGGGCAGAGCACCTTCGACGTCGTCAAGTACCCCCAAGTCCAGCCGAAGCAGCCCGGGCAGATGGACTTCGACCACTTCCACACCGGGATAGAGATCCAGTGGTGGCTGAAGAAGTGGGCCCACGACCATCCTGACCTGGTCGACCTGTACGTCGTCGGGGAAAGCTTCAGCGGTCAGCCGATCTACCAGTTGACGATCACGAACAAGTCCACCGGTGCCGACACCGACAAGCCGGCCGCCTTCTTCGAAGGCAACCGGCACTCCGGCGAGACGTCCTCGGCCGAGAGTGCGCTGTGGCTCGCGCACCATCTGATCACGCAGGCCGGCAAGGACGAGAAGGTCGACGAACTGCTCGCCGAGAAGGCCTTCTACATCCGGCCGGTCAACAACCCGGACGGGCACGACCTGTACCTCTACACCGCCCAGACGAACCGGTCGTCGGTGCGGCCGCAGGACAACGACGGCGACGGCAAGCTCGACGAGGACTCCGGCGACGACCTCAACAAGGACGGATACCTGAGCCAGATGCGCCAGCACGTCGGCGCCGGCAAGGGAACGCACGTGATCGACGAACGTGACCCGGCCAAGAACGTCATGCGCAGCGTCGGCGCCGGTAACGGCGACTACCTCATGTTCTCCGAGGGGGTCGACAACGACGGTGACGGAGACTTCAACGAGGACGGCATCGGTGGCCTCGACCTGCATCGCAACTACCCCTACAACTGGCACGTGATGCCCGAGAACGACGCGACAGGGCGGAACCTGACCCAGGGCGGCGCCGGAGCGTACCCGTTGTCGGAGCCGGAGACGCGCCATGTGTACACCTGGCTGATGTCGCACACGAACATCGGCGTGGTGAACAGCATGGACACGCGGGTGCCCATGCACCTTCGGGGACCCTCGACCTGTGACCCGAAGGAGTGCATGTACACGAGCGACCGCAAACTGTACGAGCACTTCGACAAGGCGGGCGCCGGGTTCACCGGCTACCGCTACACCGGCAGCGTCTACATCGACTACGCCACCCGCAACGGTGGTGACCCCCAGCCGCTGTTCGGTCACGGGCCCGACTTCGGCTACTTCCAGTACGGCTCGATCTGGTACGGCGACGAGCTGTGGAACGGCGGCGACTTCAAGGACTACGACGGCGACGACAGGTTCTCCGACTGGGAGAGGTCGCGGTGGTGCGCCGAGAACGGCCGTACCGACTGCTTCCTGCCGTGGACCACGGTCCAGCACCCCAAGCTGGGCACGGTCGAGGTCGGCGGGATCAACCCCAAGTTCTGGTCGCAGAACCCGTCCGCGGATCTGATCGGTGAGTGGGCGGCGAACCAGGCGCGCTTCAACCTCTACCTGTCCGAGTCGCTTCCGCAGGTGAGGCTCTCACAGGTGAAGGTGAAGACGCTCAGGGGCGGCCAGAGTGACGGTGCGACCCACGAGATCGCGGCCACCGTCACGAACACGGGCCGCATCCCCACCGCGCTGGAGCAGGCGAAGGAGATCAAGATCGTCGCCCCTGACACCGTCGAGGTCGACGGTGCGAGGGTCGTGGGTGAAGCTCCCGAGTTCTACCTGGACGGGGGGAAGGCACAGAAGGTGACGCTCCGAGTGGCCAAGGGCGACGTCGACACGGTCAAGGTGACCGCCGTCAGCGTTCGCGGCGGCCTGTCCTCCTCGACGGTGCCTCTGAGCTGATCTTCTGAATCGTCCCCGTCTCACGCTCGCGTGGGGCGGGGACGATGTCGTGACGCCGGCGCATGCTCGCGTTCCGGCCATCGCCGCGATCAGCCGGCCCGGGGTTCGGTGGCTCAGGTCTGGCGGGGGGAGCGGATCAGTAGGGTGGCCAGTGCTTCGTCCGGGCCGACCGTGCTGTAGATGTGCGGGACGTCGGCCTGCCAGGAGATGTGCTCGCCTGGCGCGGCCAGCAGGGGCGCGTCGGCCGGGCCGGCGCGCAGCATGCCCGCGTAGACCGTGACGTGTTCGGTCACGCCGGGGGCGTGGGGCGGCGAGTGTTGCACGACGCCGGGGCGGACGCGCATGCGCAACAACTCGAACGTTGCGGTCGGCTCCTCGAAGACCTCCAGCAGTGTGGCCGTTACGGCGGCGCCGGGCACGCGGACGGCCTCTGTGGGCGGTGAGCCGGGCTCCAGAACCAGGGCCGTCAACGGTACGCCCAAGGCTCCTGCCACCGCGTAGAGCGTCTCCAGCGTCGGGTTGCGGGTGCCCAGCTCCAGGCCGGACAGGGTGGCCTTGCCGATGCCGGCGCTGCGGGCCAGTGCCGACAGGGAGATGCCGCGGGCCTCCCGCAATCGCCGCAGCCGGCTCCCGATATCCGTGTTACGGCCGTCCACCCGGCAATCCTTGCATTCCGCCGCCGGGCTTGTCCCGCGGTGGCCACGTCGATAGGGTCGTTCCGTTTCCGTTCCGTAAACGGAACGATTTGAGATACTGGCGACACCGAGGGGTGGGCGTGCGGGTGCGGGCCGTCATGGCGGGGCTGGTCAGCGCGGTGGTCGGCTACGCCAGTTCGTTCACCGTCGTCCTCGCTGGGCTGCGTGCCGTCGGGGCGACGCCGGGGCAGGCCGCGTCCGGGCTGTTCGCCCTCTGCTGCGGCATCGGGGCGGCGGCGGTCCTGCTCGGGCTGCGGTACCGCATGCCGATCAGCATCGCCTGGTCCACCCCCGGCGCGGCGCTGCTGGTGGCGACCGGTCCCGTGCCCGGCGGCTTCCCGGCCGCGGTCGGCGCGTTCATCGTCTGCGCCGGGCTCATCGTCCTCGCCGGCCTGTCGCCATGGCCGGCCCGGGCGATCGCCGCCATCCCGCGTCCGATCGCCGGTGCCATGCTGGCGGGCGTCATCCTCAGCCTGTGCACCGCACCGGTCCGCGCCGTCGTCGACATCCCGCTGTTGGCCGTGCCCGTCGTCCTGACCTGGGCGGTGTTGCAGCGGTACCTGCGGCAGTGGGCCGTTCCTGGCGCGCTCGTCGCGGCGGTCGTCGCCATCGCGGTGCACGGGCCCGGCAACGGCCTGTCCGGCGCGGCGCTGCGGCCCTCGGTCGAGCTGACCACCCCGACGCTGAACCCGTCCGTTGTGGTGAGCATCGCCATCCCGCTGTTTCTCGTCACCATGGCCGCGCAGAACGTCCCCGGTATGGCGGTCATGGCGACATACGGGTACGTGCCGCCCCTGCGCCCGGTCCTCGTCGCGACCGGTCTGGCGAGCGCGGCAGCGGCGCCGTTCGGCGGTCACGCCGTCAACCTGGCCGCGATCACCGCAGCGCTGACCGCCGGCCCGGACACCCACCCCGACCCCGGCCGCCGGTGGATCGCGACGGTGGCCCTCGGCGCCGGGCAGCTGACACTCGGCCTCGGTGCCGGCCTGGCCATGGCTCTGGTGCTGCTGTCCCCACCGGTGCTGGTCACCGCGGTGGCCGGCCTCGCGTTGTTGTCGGCGCTCGGCTCGTCGCTGGCCGGCGCGGTGACCGAGCCGGAGGGACGGGAGGCCGCGGTGGTCACGTTCGTGGTCACCGCGTCGGGGACGACCATCCTGGGCATCGGCGCGGCGTTCTGGGGCCTGATCGCGGGCGGCCTGACCGCACTCCTGCTGCACAGGCGACGACCGTGGGAACAGCAACCGTCATCCACGGCGGAAGCCGGCGCGGAACGTCCCGCGGGCCGGGTGGCTGGCATGCCGGCCGATCAGCAGTCGTAGGGGAATATCCCGCGAAATCCTTCACGGCCGCCACGGGGTCCACCCGCACCCTCGTGCCGGTCCGCAGAGCGTCGATCTGATCAGGCTCTGGCACACGACCGCGGCGCATCGCCTGGTGATAGCTCAATGATGGGATGTACCGAAGCGTTGGACGATGATGATCGCTATTACGAGGAGCGCGCCGCACGCCGTAAGCGCGAGGAATACCCCGGCGAGGTCGGTGATCACGGCGACAGCGAGCCCGCAGGCGATCTTCCCCGCGTACTCGGCCTGGGCGAGCAGTGAATGTACGGTGGCCCTGACGGCGCCGACGGTCTGGTTGTTGACCCAGATGGTGCCGAAGCTGCGGGTCAGCGGCAACGCGCCTGCGGCCAGCAGCACGGCGAGGCTGCCGCTGGTCGCCTCGTGTGCGAGGGCGAGGCCCACGGCACCCACCGCGGCGACGGCGCACGCGACGACGTAGCCGCGCCGGGCGGTGTGCGGGCAGCGGATCCGGGGCTGCGCGACGCGCAGGGCGGCTGCCCCCGCGAGGCACATCAGCACACCCAGGCCGGTGAACCAGGCGACCGGATCGACCGCCGGTGCGAGGGTGACCAGCCGCAGCGGATACAGCCGGCCGAGGGCGTCGGCGACGCCGTTGACCAGGAACGTCGCGGTGAAGACGGCGAGCAGCATACGGCTGCCGCGGACGAGGCGTGACCCGCGGGCCAGGATCGACCAGGCAGCCGACCACCGTCTTGCTGGGACCGGGACGAAGCGCTCCTCGCGGAAGCCGACGACGACGTACAGGCCGAGGAGCAGCATGGCTGCTCCGGCGAGCACCATCGCCATACTGCGACCGGTGAGCCAGGCCAGGCCGCCGATGCCCGCCAGCCCGGCGACGGTCCCGGTGAGCTGGGCCTGCTCCGCCCGGATCAGCACCACCGGGACGCGCACCGGATCGTCGAGTTCGTCACTGATCCACGCCACATCCGCGCCGCTGGCGAAGGTCCACGACAGCCCCCAGAGCATCTGCGTGGCCATCAACGGCGGGAAGTCACTGACCAGGCCGGTGGTGATCATGGCGATACCCATGAGCACATGGGAGACGACCAGCGACCACTTGCGGCTGAGAGTGTCGGCGACGACACCGGCGGGAACCTCGAACACGAGCGCGGCGACGGCCTGCGCGACGCCGATCAGCACCAGTTCCGACGCCGGCAGACGCGCGTCGACGACGAGGTACACGCTGGTCACCAGCCACCAGCCGCGGTGCAGTACCGCTCGGCACCAGATCCACCGCACGAACATGGTGCCGTGGTCCGGGCGGATGCCGCTCAGGCCCGTCTGCTGTGCTTGTCCAGTGACATCAGCTCGATCGTACGGACCGGTCGACCACCTGCACCAGCGAATAAAGGGCTGCCTGTGTGTGTCAGTCGGTGATCCGGAAGGCTTCTACTCAGAAAGGGATCGTCCATGACAGATCTGGATCAGGCAGTCGACGCCGTCGCCAAGCAGCTCTTCGGATGACCGGAACAAAGCCGGGGCCGGACACCCACAAGTGGGGTTCCGGCCCTTTGGCGGTAAAAGCCGGCTGTACGACCTTGCCAGCCATGTGGTGCGCCGTGCCACATGCCGAAGAGCATCCAACGAGCAACGACAGGGCGGGCGCCGTCCCTTGACCGTTCTCATCCGGTGGTCCCTCGGCGGGACCGCCTCTGCTCTTGGTCGCGTCCGTTCGAGATGGCGGGAAGGGCAGCAGCTAGTCGCCGGCATGATCAGCGAAGGCCACCACACCGCTTAACCGCAGCTCAGGGCGCGTAGCTCAATATTCGAGCGGGACAAGGTCCAGGCCGGTCGCAACAGGCGACGATGCCATGCCGGCACCGCCACCTCACGACGCAACACCATGCTCTCAACATCCTTCGATGCCTAACCGCGGCCCGGCAACATCAGCCGGCTGAGCACCCGGAGCATGATCAGCTAGAGCAGTCGGACAAGCACAAGACGCGATCTTGCCTGCGGGCACGTACCCCGCCAATCCACAGGTCAGAGCCGTCGTGGTTGCGCGCTGTCGTCACGTCTTTGGGACGACGCGGAGGGGTTTACTGGGGAGCAGGCCGTGCTTGAGGATCGACTGCTCCGGCGGTAGACCGGGACGGCGGGCGATCAACGCCCACGTGTGCTCAGATCCCCGGCAGGCGTACGGCGATCATGGCGACGTCGTCCCTGTACACCGTAGGCAGCTGGAGCAGTCTGTCGCAGAAGTCGTCAAGAGGCTCGCGGGCCAGCGAGGCGGAGCCGCGGCGGAGCCGTTCCAGTCCCAGGTCGAGATGCTCTCCTGGCACTTCCACCAGGCCGTCGGTGTAGAGCAGCAGCGTGCTACGTGCGGGAAGCACCGCGACGGAGCTGCTGCGCGACATGTCGTAGCCCGCGCCCAGGAGGGGGTTGACGGCGCCTTCCAGGAAGCGTGCCTCGCCTTCGTGGGTGACGAGCAGGGGCGGCGGGTGGCCCGCCACTGAGTAATGAAGCGACCAGACGCCGCTGTCCGGCCCTTCCAAGTGGGCGAGGATGCAGGTCGCCGTGCCCTCGCCGTTCAGCAACTCGGTGGCGACGTTCATACGGCGCAGGATGTCACCGGGGGGCTCCTGGCGGTCCACCGCCAGCCCTCTGAGCATGTTGCGCAGCTGGCTCATCGTCACCGCCGCCGCCAGGTCGTGGCCGGCCACGTCGCCGATCGTCAGCACGGTGGAGCCGTCGGGCCGTACGAAGCAGTCGTACCAGTCGCCGCCGATCTCCGCCGAGGTGGCACTGGCCCGGTACCGGGCGGCGATCTCCAGCCCCGACACCCGCGGCGGGTCGGTCTTGGTGGATTCGCGGTCGTCGGGGTGCACGGCATTCAGCCAGCCGTGACCGCGGTGTTCCTCCCACGGCTGCCCGGTGAGCCGGTGCCAGCCGGGACACGGCTCGATCACCTCCCCCCTGGAATCGGACACCCAGATCTCCTGCCTCTCAAGCTGGGTCAGGCTCTGGTAGCCGCAGGAACCTGTCCCGCTCCGCGGGGATGGAGCCGCCCAGCCGTTTGGACTCGACCTGGTCCGTGACCTCCACGGCCATGATCAACACGCCTTCCTCGCCGTTTTCCAGTGAGATCCTCGACACGCTGACCGAGGAGTAACGCTCCCGTACCGCCAGCGGGTGATCGCGGTACTCGAACGGGATGTCCTTCAGGCTGACGGCCTTTCCCGTTTCCCTGACCTGATCGAGCAGCGTGAAGTATCTCTGCTGGGTGATGTCGTGAAACACTTCCCTGGCCGGGGCTCCGAGCGGGCGTTCTCCGACGATCTCCTGGTAGGCGTCGTCCATGTAGATCAGCCGATGATCGGGACCGCTGAACACCGCCACGCCCGCCGGGGCAGTATCAAAGACGCCCAGCGGCAGGTCGCTGGCCCTTCTGGTGCTCTCGTCCCTCATCCGTGCCTCCCGCTGCCGGAACCGCGACCCTTCACCGCGCAGGTGACCTGCGGGGGGTCGGGGTGCCACGACCAGCCCTGCAGGCCCGCGTCACAGGAGCCCATCGCCGGTCGTCGAGAGATCTCCGAAAGGACAAGGATGATCGTCGGTCTTCCGTGCTTCGGGCGCGTCTGGGTAGCCGGTGTCTGGTTTCCGGCAGGGGCAGTGAGTTCGTGCGGGCACGTGGGCGCCCGTTGCGTACGACGCGCTACGACCCAGGGTCGTCGACCTTGAGCTTGTCTCCGGTGTTGGAGATGAAGACGACCAGGAGCTTGGCCCATTGGGTCCGGCTGGTGTTCTCGGTGAGGACGTGGTGGGCGCCCGGCGACTCGACCCAGTTCGCGCCTTGGCGGTAGGTGGTCGCGGGCTTGCCGTCGAGCTTGCTGCGCACGGTGCCTGCGAGTACGTAGGCGTAGACGAACGCCTGGCCGTGCCGGTGCGGCATCGCACGTGCGTTGGGCGGGAAGTCGACGATCGCCGAGGTGAACGTCTTGCCCTTCACATTCGGGAGGCTCTGCTCGAGCAGTGGCTTGAGGGTCTCGGTGGGGTGCTCCGATGTCACGGCCGCGGTCGGCGTCGTGGCTGGGGCGGGCTGGTCCGAGGTGGAGTGGGGCGTGGCCGCAGTCAGCGCGGCGACGGCCAGTACGCTACCGGCGATCCGCATTCCGATCATGATTGGTCTCCTGTTCAGTCTTCCGTGACGCGGATGATCGTCTTGCCCCGGGTGCGCGTGGCGGGGGCGAACGCGGCGGGTGCTTCAGCGAGCGGCCGTACAGCGCCGATGACCGGCTTGAGCCGGCCGTCCCTCATTCGCGTGGCGAGCTCGGTGAGCCGGGCGCGGTCGAGTTCGACGACGAAGAAGACCGCCCGCCCGTCTTTGGGCTGGACCTTGGGCGGCAGGTTGATGCTGACGAGCGTGCCGCCGGCCCGGACCAGGGCGGCCGATCGGTCGAGAATGTCTCCGCCGATCACATCGAACACGACGTCCGCCTCGCCGACGTCCTCCAGCTTCTCCGTCTGCAGGTCCAGGAAGGTGTCGGCGCCCAGGGCAAGCGCCGTGTCCCGGTCGGCGGACCGGCCGGTGCCGATGACACGGGCGCCGGCCTCGCGGGCGAGCTGCACCGCGATCGAGCCGACGCCGCCCGCGGCGCCGTGGATCAGGACGGTCTGGCCTGTGACCAGGCGGCCGTGGTCGAACAGGCCCTGCCAGGCGGTCAGCCCGGAGATCGGCAGTGCCGCGGCCAGGATGTGGTCGACATCCGCCGGCAGCGGCGCGAGATTGCGGGCCTCCACCGCGACGTATTCGGCGAGCGAGCCGTTGCGGGCCCAGTCGGCCAGGCCGAACACCCGCTGGCCGACACTCAAGCCGGTCGTGCCGAACCCCAGCTCTTCGACCACACCCGACAACTCGTGCCCGGGTACGCTCGGCGTCCGGTCACGGCCCGCGCGATCGGTCCACGTGGCTGGCCAGTCCAGCTCTCCAGGGGTCATGCCCGCGGCGTGTACCCGCACGATGACGTCGTTCTCGGCCGCATGGGGGTAGGGCATGTCCGTCAGGGACAGCCCGGAGAGACCGGCTTCACGGTCTCGCACAGTGATGGCTTGCATAAAGGTCCTTACTAGGAGGGGGCTCTCGAGCGCGCATCCCGGTCACCCGCGGGGCTCATCGCGGCTCGTCGACGGAGGAACGCAGCAGGTGGACGCATACCGACCTGATCTCATCTGCTCACGAGCGTTCCTTCGTCTGTCCCGTTCTGGTTCTCATCAGGGAGACGAGGCAGCCCCTCGGGGTGTGACAGCTCAGAGGTGAGAAAGCTTGTCCGGGTTGATGACCCTGCGGTACGCGCTGATCAGGCCGTCTGCGATCTGCAAAGTGTCGACGGAGTAGACACGGCCCTTCCGGTAAAACGCCAGGGCGAGCTCGCCACCGACCTCGACGAGGTCGATGCGGTCCGGCCGCCACTGGCGGCCCACCCGCACCAGCACCTCAGCGACGCGCTCACCACCGTAGACGGGCTTGCGCATCGCGGCGGCCTTGCCGCCGCCGTCGGTGACGTAGAGGGCGTCCGGGTGCAACAGCCTGACCAGCCCAGCCAGATCCCCGGCCTCGTACGCGGCGCGAAAGGCCGCCAGCACACGTTCACGCTCCGCCTGCGACGCCTGTGGCGAAGACTGCTTCGCGTTGGCCACCCGCCGCCGCGCCCGTGAGGCCAGTTGCCGGGCACTCGGCACGGAGACATCCAGCACTTCGGCGATCCGGCCGAACTCAAGACCGAAGACATCGTGCAGGACGAAGGCCACCCGCTCCGGCGGGCTCAACTCCTCCATGATCAGGAGCATCGCCGAGCCGACGGACTCATCGACGAGGACCGGCTCGGATGCGTCCGGCCCCGTCAGCAGTGGCTCCGGCAGCCACGGCCCGACGTAGGTCTCCCGGCGGAAACGGGCACTCTTGAGAATGTCGTACGACCGCCGTGCGGCCACCGTCACCAGCCAGGCCCGCAGATCATCGATACCCCGCAGATCCGTTCCGGCCGCCCGCAACCACACGTCCTGGGTCACGTCCTCGGCATCGGCCACACTGCCCAGCAGCCGGTAGGCCACGCCGAAAACCGCAGGCCTGTGGCTCTCCCATTCGGCTCCGAGGATGGCCTCCCGCTCAGACCGGCCACTCGTGTGCCCATTGCCCATACAGATCGCCACCTCCCCACCCTGCAGATCCAGCGTAGTCATCCGAGTCCGGGGTCCACGCCGACGGCCTCGGAAGCGAGCCATCCCGTACGCTTACACCGAGCAGCGCCGCGAAGACCTGGCCGCGCGCGGGCGTGTCCCTCCTGCCAACCCTTCCACCAGGCCCTTCTGCCGGGTGTCCCGCTCGGAAACACGGTTTCGTGCTCTGAACTGGGATTCTGCTACGCGATCAGGGTGGTGGCTGCGACCACCGCGAGGTGCTGTTGTCGCTTGTCTACCGGTTGGTGAGGTGCCGATACCCTGTAGCACGAGACGGAATATTTCGACCTTGCTATCGCCGCCGATGTGCCGAAGAGCATGTGACGAGCATGAACTCGCACATCTTCGCCTCGCAGGAGAAGGTCGAGGATCGAGAAAGTGCAAGTCAGATGGGGTGTGGAGTGGTAGGGCGCCCGGGGCTCGAACCCGGAACCTACGGATTAAAAGTCCGCAGCTCTGCCAATTGAGCTAACGCCCCTCGCACGAGCAAGGGTACAGAGATTACCGCCCTGCCCGCGACGCCTCCATCACCGGTAAGCCGGCAGCCCGGTCAGCGCCTCTCCCAGCACCAGCGTATGAACTTCCTGTGTGCCTTCGTACGTCAGCACACTCTCCAGGTTGTTCATGTGCCTGATCACAGGGTACTCCAGCGTGATCCCGTTGCCGCCCAGAATCGTACGGGCCTGGCGGGCGATGTCGAGGGCGGCGCGGACGTTGGCCAGCTTGCCGAAGCTGATCTGGCGGGGCTTCAGCGTGCCGGCGTCCTTGAGCTCGCCGAGATGGAGGGCGGTGAGCTGGGACTGGGCCAGGCCGACGTACATCCAGGCGAGTTTCTCCTGGGTGAGCTGGAACGCGCCGATCGGCTTGTCGAACTGGACGCGCGTCTTGGAGTAGTCGACGGCCGCCTCCACGCAGGCGCGGGCGGCGCCCACGACGCCCCAGATGATGCCGAAGCGGGCCTCCGACAGGCACGACAGCGGCCCGCGCAGCCCGACGACCCCGGGCAGGGCGGCCGAGGCGGGCAGGCGTACGTCGTCGAAGTACAGGGAGGAGGTGACCGAGGCCCTCAGGGACAGCTTCTTGTGGATCTCGGGGGCGGAGAAGCCGGGCGTCGAGGTCGGCACGACGAAGCCGCGGACGCCCTCGTCGGTCTGCGCCCACACCACCGCCACGTCGGCGATCGAGCCGTTCGTGATCCACATCTTGGAGCCGTTGAGGATCCAGTCGGATCCGTCCTTCTTCGCGTACGTGCGCATGCCGGCCGGGTCGGAGCCGTGGTCGGGCTCGGTCAGGCCGAAGCAGCCGATCGCCTCGCCGGCCGCCATCCGGGGCAGCCACTCCTCCTTCTGCTCGTCGGAGCCGTACTTCCAGATCGGGAACATCGCCAGCGAGCCCTGCACCGACACGAACGAGCGCAACCCCGAGTCGCCGGCCTCCAGCTCGCGGCAGGCCACGCCGTACGAGGTCGCGTCGGTGCCGGCGCAGCCGTACCCCTCGAGGTGCATTCCGAGCAGGCCCAGTGAGCCGAGCGCGGGCGCGAGCTCGCGCGCGGGGAAGACGGCCTCCTCGAACCAGTCACCCACGTGCGGCAGGACGCGGTCGGCGACGAAGGACCTGACGGTGTCGCGGATCAACCGCTGGTCGGCGTTGAGCCGGTCGTCGAGGCGCAGCAGGTCGTCCATTGCGGATCCTCTCCTCGCATAGGGGACTACCAGGGTTCTACCAGGGGTAATCCTGATGTGCGAATACCGGCCCCACGGGCAGTCTTGAGGCATGAGCGAATACCAGGTCAAGAAACTCCGCAGGACCGAAAAAGGCCGGATCGTCGCGGGCGTGTGCTCGGGCGTCGGGGAGTTCGTCGGGATCGACGCCAACATGGTGCGGATCGCGCTGGCGATCCTGACGCTGTTCGGCGGGCTGGGCGTCGGCATCTACGCGATCGGCTGGCTGCTCATGCCCGACGAGCACCACGAGACCTCGATCCTCCAGGACGTGATCAGCAAGCAGCAGCAGCGCAAGTCCACCACCGACTGGAGCGGCGAGCAGAAGCCTCAGCCGTGATCAGGCGGCTGCCTGGGCGCGCACCTGGGCGGTCTTGTCGCGAGACTCGGTCCACATCATGGTGAGGACGGCGGCGCAGGTCACCCCGCCGATCCCGGCCAGCGCGACCACCGGCTCAGGGCCGAGTCTCTCCGCCGCGAACCCTCCGATGAGGATCCCGATCCCCTGTACGGCCATCAGCCCCGACTGCACGAGACCGAACGCCTGGCCGCGGCGTTCGGCCGGTACGGCTTGCACGAAGGCGGCGTTCGCGGCGAGTTGGTACGCCCCGCCGACGCCCGACAGCACCCACGCGGCGAGCACCACGGCGAGCGGCGGCCGCAGCGCCGTCACGATCAGGGGCGCGCAGCTGAGCATGGCCATCCACCCCATCAGCTGCAGCCGTCGCGGCGGTGACACGAACCTGCTGAACAGGAACGCCCCGATCACCGTCCCGGTCGGCATCGCCGCCATGAGCAGCCCCGTGATGACCGGCACCGGAAGCGCATCGGTGGAGAACGTGGCCGCGTACGGCGCCGCTATGCCCTCCGGCAGGATGTAGAAGCCGCACAGCCACGCGAAGAGCACCAGAGTGCGCAGCTTGCGAGAGCCGAACACCAGTTTGGCCCCGCCCTTGGTCATCGTCCACATGGATGGCTTGGCGCCGTCGCGACCTGGAGCGGGACGCCGGCGTACGCCGGAGACGATGATCAGCGCCGACCCGAGGAACGTCGCGGCGTCGAGGGCGAGCGCCCGGTAGGGGCCCATCGCGGCGATCATCGCTCCGCCGGCCGCGAAACCGATCATCTGCACGGCCTGGTTCGTCATGTTCTGCAGGGCCGAGCCCATGACGTACGCGTCGCCGTCGAGGATCTCGGGCAGCAGCGCCGCCCGCGCGGCCGAGAACGGCGCACTGAGCAGCACCACGAAGAACACCAGCACGCACAGCGCCCAGAACGGCAGCCCCGGCACCGCCATCGCGGCCACCAGCGCGGCCCGCAGCAGGTCGCAGGTCAGCATGACGCCCCGGCGCGCGAACCGGTCGGCCAGCCCCGCGAGCAGCGGGCCGCCGACGATCGACGGGAGGTACGTCAGCGCGTACACCGCGGCCGTGGCCAGGGGCGAGCCCGTGCGGTCGTAGACGAGCACGGCGAGCGCGACCTGCGCGAGCTGGTCGCCGAGGAGCGACAGGCCCTGGCCGAACCAGAGGGCCCGGAACTCCCTGACGGCGATGACTTCCCGGTATGTGACTCGCGGCGTTCCGGCACGGCGATGCCGCCCCGGCGGCCGTCGCGCCCGCATGGCCCCCATAGGACTCCGCTGTGCCTGACTCAGAGTGTTCGGTATGTCACCTAAGGTGCCCGAACGACATGGGTGACCGCAACCTAAAGCAGCCAACCAAATGCAAAGGGTTACCAGCCCAATTCGTGAAGGCGGGCGTCGTCGATGCCGAAATGGTGACCAACTTCATGGACGAC
Organism: Nonomuraea terrae; assembly: GCF_004348995.1. Classification (GTDB taxonomy): domain Bacteria; phylum Actinomycetota; class Actinomycetes; order Streptosporangiales; family Streptosporangiaceae; genus Nonomuraea; species Nonomuraea terrae. The sequence goes on along the minus strand of NZ_SMKQ01000002.1, from coordinate 118,339 downwards.
CGTGATGCGGACCTCTTCGATCACGTCCTCTTCCGTATCGCAAATCTCACATATCGCATTGCGGTAGATCTCGATGCGGTCGGGCAGGACTGCTGAGTACCAGTCGCCGCGCTCCGTGAGGGGGACACCGGTGTACAGGCCGAGCAGGTTGGGCTCCGGCGGGTCATCGACGACCGTGACGACCACGTTGCTCATGAGGCCGGTGAGGTCAGGGGGGATGCTGTCCAATGCCTCGGCCACGAGTTCCTCGAACTTCTCCCGCGATACCTGGATCACGCTTGCCATTCTGCCCCGTCCGTCAGGTAGGCAAGAATCCGTATGAAGTTCGTCCACAGGTCGAAGGCCATCCTTCGGTCGCGGACCGCGAGGGTCCTGTCGGTTCTCCTCGTCGCCGCGGCCGGTGCCTGGCTGGGCATCTTCCTCAGCGGCACCGTACGGTCCCAGGTCGGCCCGGTCGAGACCGGCATGTCGCTCCGCCCCGCCTGGCACGGCGAGACGGTGGTCGACGCGAGCCCCCTCGGCACGCTCACGTTCCACACGCATGACGCGCCGCTGCGGCTGCGCATCACCCTCGAGAACATCGACCAGGAACGCGCCCGCGCCCTCCTGGAGGACCCGCGGCTGGCCGACCGCCTGCCCGCCACGATCGAGGGCGATCTGCTGGACGGCGTCCGCATGCTCGTCGTCCGCTCGTTGCTGTGTGCGGGGGCGGGGGCGCTGCTGGCCGTCCTGATGGTCTACAAGCGCCCCAAAGTGGCTCTGGTGGGCCTTCTGGCGGCCTCTGTGGGGCTTGCCGGGACGGGGGCGCTGGCGGCCCTGACGTTCCGTCCCAACTCGCTCGTGGAGCCGCGCTACTCGGGTCTGATCGCCGCGGCGCCGTCACTGGTGGGCAGCGCGGAGTCGATCGTCACGCGGTTCGAGTCGTATCGGACGCAGCTCACCAAGCTCGTCACGAACGTCTCGAAGCTCTACGAGACGGTCTCGACCCTGCCGGTGTACGACCCGGACCCGAAGTCCATCCGGGTCCTGCACGTCTCCGACATCCACATCAACCCCATCGCCTGGAACGTCATCCGCTCGCTCAAGGACCAGTTCGCCGTGGACATGGTCATCGACACCGGCGACATCTCCGACCACGGCACCAGGGCCGAGAACAAGTTCGTGGACGAGATCGGCCGCCTCGGCGTGCCGTACGTGTACGTCCGGGGCAACCACGACTCGATGACCACCCAGCGGGCGGTGGAACGGCAGCGGAACGCCATCGTCCTGGACGACGAGACCCGAACCGTCGCCGGCCTGAAGATCTACGGCCTCGGCGACCCGCGGTTCACTCCGGACAAATCCGTACCCATCGACTCGGACCCGTCCGTCCTTGCCCGGTTCGCCCGTGCGCATCTGGGCAAGGTGGCCAAGCCTGACGTGATCGCCGTACACGACCCCGACGTCGGACGCGGCTTCAGCGGCGCCGCGCCCATGATCCTGGCCGGCCACACGCACGAGCGGAAGACGACCATGCTGCCGAGCGGGAGCCGCATGCTCGTCCAGGGCTCCACGGGCGGCGCCGGCCTGCGCGCACTCGAACACGCCCAGCCCACCCCCGTACAGGCGTCCGTCCTGTACTTCGACCGCGAGACGGGGCGCCTGCAGGCCTGGGACGACATCACGCTGGGCGGATTGGGCGAGCAGTCGGTCTACATCTCCCGTCACGTGGAGGCCGACCCGCAACGTATGATTTCCCCAGAGCCAACGAACGCCCCGTCGCCAACGGGACCGGTCACTGGCACGCCGACGCCGACCGCCGGTCAGCCGCTTTGGCATCAGGGGCAATCGTCCCCTATGCTTCAGAGGTCTCCGACGGAAGGCGACAGGGAATCCTGAGCCCCCATCGTCTAGCGGCCTAGGACACCGCCCTTTCAAGGCGGCGGCACGGGTTCGAATCCCGTTGGGGGCACCGCGAGCGCCTAGCGCACCCGCAAAACGGATGGTCTAAGACCACCGAAGAGCTGGTAAGCTAAGCGAGCGCAAACAGCAAGAAACGCAAGGTCCTGTAGAGCAGTTTGGAGTGCTCGCCACCCTGTCAAGGTGGAGGTCGCGGGTTCAAGTCCCGTCAGGACCGCTCTGGGTCAGGTAGCTCAGTTGGTACGAGCGTCCGCCTGAAAAGCGGAAGGTCGGCAGTTCGACCCTGCCCCTGACCACCAGCCTTGAACAGCCAAGATGCCCCGTAGCGATCACCGCTCCGGGGCGTTTTTGTTGTTCTGACGACAGTGTGCCCGTCCAACGGTGAGCCATCTGTGAGGTCAAGGCGTGGACGAGTACGTGTGGCCGCACATCGGACCAGAGGCGGCTAAGAAGATCCAGGAGGCCTGGCCCGCCACGTGCCAGGTGCTCCCGGTAGGTAAGCACATCATCGCGACGGTCATCGGCCGGCAACCGTTCGGCGTCTTCGTGAGGATCCACGGTGTCCCTGATGCTGTGGGCCTGGCGGAGGTGGTCGGCATGCCTCGGGATTTCGAGCTGCCGCAGCTTGGTGCGCAGGTGGAAGGTCATGTCGCCGACCATGTCGAGCGCGACCACCAGGTGCGGATAACACTCGACGGATGGACGCCTCCATGGAACGACAGCAGCGCCTCAAGGCTGTAAGCCTGAGTGATTTTGTTCGCGAGCACGGGAGCCAGATGTTGGTCACTTTCGGCACTACTTCGCTGGCCTACCGCGTGCGAGTGGTCGTGAGAACGAGCGCCACTTGTTGACCATGGCCGAGATCCTGGCGAGGTAAGCACACGTCGCCAGGTGACTCTCCGTAGAACTCGGCCGCCGTGATGAACGACGTGCGACGCGCACTTCTGCCGATGAGCGGATGCACACGCGGGGCATCTGTCATCATGGCCGGATTTTCGAGCCCGGGTCGCGTTCGCAAGCAGACCAGCATCTTCATGCTGCCCGAGGACGAAGCAGCGTTCGACGAGACGCTGACGTTCGCCGCGCGGTCCCGCCGAGTCGGTGCACGCAGATCGGCTGTACCCTCGGCCAGTGCATGACGACACTTCGCTGCTTCGCAGGATCGCGGCGACGCCGGCACTTTCAGGCATCCTGCGAGAGCTAATCGAATTCGACGTCGAGGATCTGGAATCCGTAGACGGATCTACGGCGCGATTGTTGTCGGGTGAGAGCCTGCACGCGATCGCGTGTGACGGGGCGGCGGGACGGTTCTTCCTCGTGGGCCGGGAGGCGCGACTGCGCCACGTGCTGTACGCGGATTCGGAAGGCAGTGCTGGTCTTGTCGGATCGAGCCTTTCGAACGCTCTGGCAACGATGGTGGCATTGCCGAACTGGCGTGACCTGCTCAACTTCTCCGGTGGCGGCGACCTCGGCCAGATGCGTAGAGCGCAAGCCTGGCTGGAGGAGGGGATGCGGCGCAGGCACCCCGATCTTGATGAGCTACAGGCCGTACTTGTCAGCGAATTGGGCCTGGTCGTGCCTGATGACCCCGTGCTGGCGTTGTGGGACTCGGTCCGAGCAACAGACCCGGACATCGATTTCATCGATGATGCAGACGGAGGTTTGCCATGGGGATCTCTCTTTCATGAATGGACGATCGAACGTCTGATGAGACGCTGACCCGGATGCCGCAGCAGACATCCTCAACTGCCTATTGAGGGCGTGCAGACCAAGGTCAGGTGCACACATCTGCCGCAGACAACGCGCGGATGGCCTCCCCTGGTTCGTCACTATGCGTGAGCAGAGATCCGTTCGACGCCGGGCGCGGCCGTAGCAACCGGCGTGGCGCCGAAACTCACGAACATCGAGAGCGGCGCGATCTCGCTGGCGCCCGAACCCAGCGACATCTGGCGCCGGAACTCACGAACATAACCACCTGTGCAACCGACATTGATCGTTTACGCCTGGGCCGTGGTCTTCTGCTTGAGGCGTTCGTAAGGGGTTTGGCCGCCGAGGCCGCCATGGGGTCGAGGGTAGTTGTAGTAGTCCTCCCATTCGCGAAGCTTGTCATTGAACACCTCGGCGTCGTCGATGACGACGCCCTCGAGCATCCGGTAGAACTCTTCGGCGTTGATGCGGTGTGAGCGTTCGACCTTGCCGTTCAACCGCGGCGTGCGGGGCTTGATGTAGACGTGGTTGATGCCCTTGTCCAGGACGTGCCAGTGGAAGGCCGACTGGAACTCGGCCCCGTTGTCGGTCTGGATGACCTCCACCTGGAACGGCAGGCGCTGCAAGACGTAGTCGAGGAACTGGATGGCGGTCTTCTGGTTGAGCTGCGGATAGATGCGCAGCACGCGCAGCCGGGTGCAGTCGTCGATCGCCGTGAACTGGTAGTACTTGTTACGGTCGCCCTTGCGGCCGGTGACGCCGGCGATCGGCTCGATGAACTTGACGTCGATCTGGACGCGGTGGCCGGGCAGCTGCTTCTCGTACCGCTTCCAGCGGCGGTCGTGGCGCTTGTAGCGCTGAGAGGCTGGCAACCGGCCCATGTCCAGGCGCTTGAGGATCCGCCAGACGCCTGAGCGGCTGATGGTGACGTCGTGGTACCGCTTCAGGTACATCGAGATCTTCTCCGGACCGAAGTGGTAGTTCTGCCGCAGATAAATGATCTTCTGCACGACCTCAGCGTGCGTGGCGTTCGGGCTGGTCTTGGGCCGCTTGGAGCGGGTGCGCAGGCCCTCGATGCCCTCGGCCTGGTAGCGGCGGTACCAGATGTAGTACGCCTGCCGGCTGATCCCGTAGTAGCGGCACGTCAGCGCGACGTTGCCCGAGACCTCTTCGACGTGACGGATGACCGCCAGGCGCCGCTTGGCTTCACGGTCGAGTGGGGGGTTCGGGGGAGTCGACATAGATAGTCTCCGTAGTGGTCGGAGACCCAGGTGTCAACGATGTCCATCAGTTTTAGAGCACGGCTGCGGACGCTCGCGGACTTCCGGAGACTGATGGGCCAGGTCAGGCGGCGTACCAGTGCCCGTAGCGGTCAGGCGCAAGTGGCTTCGCATCGAAGGGGTCACGGAAGGATCTTGCTAACTCGGATGCTAACAACGGCCCCGGATGATCGGGGACGCCTGTGACCAGCGCTCTGCGGTCAGCGGTGGACACCCGTGCACATCGCCGATTCTCCTTGTGAACAGATGCTCGGCTGAGTGACAACCTGGGCGCACGGTCCCGGACATTGGCGGACTCTGGAGGACCTCGCATACAGGATGCTCCTATGGATGTCAAGCCGCGAGTTGAAGATCGTTTGTTGTGATGATCTGGTAGAGCTCGCGGGCGACGTACCGCTTGAGGCATCGGATGATCTCTTTCTTCGAGAGCCCATCTTGGGTGCGGCGTTCCATGTAGGCCCGGGTGCGGGGGTCCCAGCGAAGCCGGCACAGGACGACGCGGTAGAGAGCGGCGTTGGCTTGGCGGTCGCCTCCCCGGTTGAGCCGGTGCCTGCGGTTCTTGCCGGATGAGGCCGGGATGGGGGCGACACCGCAGAGCATGGCGAAGGCGGCCTCGGAGCGCAGCCGATCATGGTTTTCGCCGGCGGTGACCAGCAATTGGCCGGCGACGTCGGTCCCAACCCCGTGGACGGCGACCAGGCGGGGATTGATCGCGGCGACCAGGGGCTGCAGGAGCTCGTCCAGGTCGGTGATCTCGGCGGTGAGCTGCTGGTGGCGGCGGGCCAGTGAGCGCAGCGCGATCTGAACGGCGGTGGTGGGTGTGGCGGCGTCGTGCGGGTCAGGGCGAAGTGCCGCGCAGGCGGCGATCAGCTTCATGGCAGGCAGGCCGCGCAGACGTTCGCGGAGACTTTCGGGCGCGGTGACGACGAGGGTCTTGATCTGGCGCTGGACATCGGCGCGCTGGTCGATCGCCGAGCGGCGCGCCACCCGTAGATTGCGCAGCGCTTCGATCCGGCCGTCGCGCTGCTTGGGGGTGCCGGTGCGGTCGCCGGCGAGTGCGGTCTTGGCGGCGGCGATGGCGTCGATTGGGTCGGACTTGCCCTGGAAGCGGCGGGTCTTGCGGTCCGGCCGGTCGATCTCGATGACGTCGATGTGCTCGGCTTGCAGCAGGCGGGTGAGCCCGGCTCCGTAGGCGCCGGTGCCTTCGACGCCGACGCGCGTCAGGTGTCCGAAGGTGCGCATCCAGGTCAGCAGGGCGGTGTATCCGGTCGGGGTGGCGGGGAACTGCTCGGTTCCCAGGACCCGTCCGACCGGGTCGATCACTGCTGCGGTGTGGGTGTCTTGGTGGGTGTCCACGCCGGCGGCGACTTCTGTGATCGGTGCGCTGTGGGGTGTAATGGAGGTCATCGTCGTCCTGTCGTTTTGACCGTGGGCGGGGCGGCACGCACCAGCCGGGCAAGGCGGACAAGACAGTGATGGGGCCTCTGGCCAGGCTCCTATGAAGTCACAGGCGCCGCGTCTGGTGGGTGCGGATGAGTGTCTCCCGCCTCGGGCCGACAGATCCTGTTGAGGACCCGAAGTCAGTCAGACGCTGGGTCAGACCCTGGCGGGAGACGCTCATCTACATCATCACTGTCAGACGTAGTACAGGTACTGGCTGAGATCGCCGGCTCCGAGGAGACGGCGCCGTCGACCGCGATCCGGACCCCGAGGTTCGACGTGATGTCCGCACCGGTCGGCGACAGCAGCACGATCCGGTAGTCGGCACCGAACCGGTTCGCCTCCTTGAACACCTCCGCGGGACCGGCGACGTCCAGCAACGTCACTCCGTCGTAGACGAGGATCGCGACCCGGTGCGGGGCAGCGTTCACCGGTCCGGTCCCTCCGGAGCCGGATCCGCGCGGTGACCGGCCGGACCCCGGCGGCACTGACCGCCGTCGATGCGGCGACGCGGGAGGCATGGACACCGTTCCTTGGTAGCACACCGTTACCCGGAGATGACGGGGACAGACCCTCGTGGACGGGGTTGCTCAACCGGCAGCGGGCGCCGAAGCCACCCCTCCGACCGCCCCTGGGCGGCTTCGGCGTGCCGCGGCGGGGTGGGGGTCGTCACGAGAGTCAGTGCAGCGGTCGTGGTAGGAGCACACGGCTGCGATTTCGCCCTGTCCGGATATAGGTGATTCCTGGCCGGAGGAAGGCGGCGCCGCACGCCAAGCGGTGGGCAGCATGAATGTCGGACACACGGTCCACAACCGACACACTTCCCGGAAAGCCAGAGGTCATGCCAGAGGTCATCGCGGGGTTGGAGATTCCTGAGACAGCGGCGGTCGCCGAAGCGACCATGCTCATCCAGGAGACGACCAGCCCTCTCATCTATCACCACTCCCGGCGGGTCTTCTTCTTCGGCCTGATCCACGCTGACAAGCTCGGCGTGAAACCGGACCCGGAGCTGCTCTACTTGGCGGCCATGTTCCACGACGTCGGCCTCCTGGCTCCCTTCTCCGACGTCGAGCAGCGCTTCGAAGTCGATGGCGCCGACCACGCGCGCGAGTTCCTCCTGGACCGTGGTTTCTCGACGGCAGCGGCCGAGACCGTCTGGACGGCGATCGCGCTGCACACCACGCCGGGCATCCCCGGCCGGATGGCCCCGGAGATCGCCACCACACACCTCGGCGTCTTGACCGACGCGATCGGCTTCGGCCTGGACGGGCTGGAACCCGATCAGCTGGACGAAATCCTCGCCGTCCACCCACGAGGGGACTTCAAGAACGAGTTCCTGCGAGCCTACGTCGACGGGCTCAAGAACCGCCCAGAAACCACGAACGGCACCGTGAACTCCGACGTGCTCGAGCACTTCATCCCCGGCTTCCAGCGCACGACGACGGTCGAGCGCATCGTCGGCTCGCCCTGGCCGAGCTGACCGGACATCACACGAGGCCATGCGATGAACGGTGTGAGTCACTTCCACAACGGACGTCGTCTCGGACGTCGTGCTTCGTTCGTCCTGCTCGTCTACGCCAACGTGCTGATGATGGCGACCGCGAGCGCGCCGTCCCCGATCTACCCGCTGTACCGGGAGCGTTGGGGCTTCTCGGTGACGATGCTGACGGTGATCTTCGCAGTGTACGTCGCCGGTCTGCTCGGCGCCTTGCTGACGGTCGGGTCGCTCAGCGATCACCTGGGTCGCCGTCCGGTGCTGGTCACCGCCCTCCTCGTGGCCGCGGCCAGCACGGCGATCTTCTGGGCCGCCGACGGGGTGGGGTCGCTGCTGATCGCCCGCGTGTCACGCTGAACGACCCGCGCGCGCTTTTCCCCGGTTTATGAGTCACCGATGCCTGGGCCAGTCTTCCCGGCCGGGCCGTTCTCCTGGCCAGCACTTTCTCCCGGCCGGCTGGCGTCGCGGGGGCAGGCGCCCCCGCCGCCCACGCCACACAATCCGACACCTGAGAATTCTGGAGTACCGTTCATGACTACCTTGATGATCGTCCACGGCGCCTGGCACCGGCCGAACGCCTGGGAGAAGCTCGAAACCGAGCTACACGCACTCGGCTATGGCACCCGCGCACCCGCATTGCCGAGCGCCGGAGAGCGTCCCACCGCGGGCATGCATGACGACGCCGCCATGGTGGCCAAGGAGTTGGCCTCGATCGAGGGCCCGGTCGTGCTGCTCGGCCACTCCTACGGGGGCATCCCGATCACCGAGGCCGCCGCCGGTGCGCGGAACGTCGAGCGGCTGATCTACCTTTGCGCGTGGATGCCGGACGAGGGCCAGTCGCTGTTCGACCTCGAAGGCTCGCCCACTCCCGACGACGTGAGCGGCCTGCTCCCGCTTATCAGCGGAGCGCGTACCTCGCTCTACGGCGATCTGCCCGACGCCGAGGCCGAGCAGGCGATGAGCGCGTTGGTCGACCAGACCGTCCGATCGTTCGCCGAGAAGGTCGGCGCGGTCGCCTGGCGGGACATCCCGTCCACCTACATCGTCGCAGAGCAGGATCAGGCCATCTCGCTCGCGCTGCAGGAGAAGATGGCAGCCCAGGCTGCCGAGATCCGCCGACTCACCAGCGGTCATTCCCCGTTCCTGTCGCAGCCGCGCATTCTGGCCGCCCTCATCGACGAGATCGCGCGATCGAGCTGAGCTTGAACGGCGTCACGGTCGAGAGGGCCGGCCTGCCTCCCGCCTGGGTGGCCGCCTACCACCACGCGACGAGGTACTGAATTACGCGCACCTGCTGATCCAGGCAGGTGTACCGACGGATCTTCACCACTACAGCGGAGCGTTCCACATGGCCCACGTGATCCCCGGGACAGCCATTGGCACCCGCATGATTGCCGAACGGGTCACCGCCATCCAGCGGCTGCTGCACACGCCGTCTGCCTAACGAGTTGGACCGAGGGCGCGGGATCTTCCCCGCGACCTCACCAGCAGACGCAACCAGGGTGTCTCCCGGTTGGTACCGCAACAGCGCGTCGACCTGCGTCGCGTCGCCTCCGGAGGCGACGACGCCACCGAAGACGGCGTACGTCACCAGGAGCCCCCGCCCCAAGGCGGCTTTGTCGAGCGGAAGGTCGGCAGTTCGACCCTGCCCCTGACCACCAGCTTTGAACAGCAAAGACGCCCCGGACGGATCATCGTTCGGGGCTTTTTGATGTCTGCTGACAGCAACAGTGACAGCACCGACTCGTGTGTCTGAGTCGGCGCGTCTGTCACGTCTGTCGCGTCATTTGTGACAGAGAGCTTGTGGATCTTGCATGATGAGCCCGGCGGCGCGCAGCGTCTTCTCCCCGCCTGGCACCACCGGGAATACCGCCTCGCGGGCCGTCTCGTCCGGGTGCTCGATCGCAGCGTCACCTTCTCTTGGAGAAGATCCCGCGCTTGCCTTCACCGAGGTCCGAGGAGGACCCCGGGCAGCGAGTTCCACGACCGTCCCGGCGTCTGTACGGCCCAGCGCTGCGATCGCGTCTACTTGGACGTCTCCCGCAACGGCATCGCAGGTTCTGCTCGACGGCTTGCCAGAACCGCGTCAAGACCGCCGCCTTCCGGGCCAGGACGAGGGTCGAGTGAGTCAGGTCAGCACCCGGATCGGGCTGTCGTCGAGGAAGGCGCCGATGTCGTCCACGGCGTCACGGTAGAACGTCGCGTAGTTCAACTCGCTGACATAGCCGAGGTGCGGCGTGGCCAGCACGTTCGGCAGCGTACGGAACTCATGGCCGGCGGGCAGCGGCTCCTCGTCGAACACGTCCAGCCCGGCCCCCGCGATCCGCCCCTCGCGCAGCGCGGACGCCAGGGCGGACTGGTCGACGATCGCCGCCCGCGAGGTGTTGACCAGGTACGCGGTGGGCTTCATCAGGCCCAGTTCCCGCGCGCCGACGAGCCCCCGCGTCCGGTCGCCGAGCACCACGTGGACGGAGACGACGTCGGAGCCGGCGAGCAGGGCATCCAAATTGGGGGCCGGTCGCGCGCCGCATTCCTCGGCCCGCTCGCGCGTCAGGTTCTGGCTCCAGGCCAGCACGTCCATGCCGAAAGCCCGCCCGATCGCCGCCACCTGCGACCCGATACGGCCGAGGCCGAGCAGCCCGAGGGTGCGTCCGTGCAGGTCTGTGCCAAGGGTGTGCTGCCAGGGGCCGCCGGTGCGCATGGCGGTCGCCTCGGGCACCAGGTGGCGGGCCAGGCCGAGGATCAGCGCCCACGTCAGCTCGACCGTCGAGGTCGAGCCGCCGCCCGTGCCGCATACCGTGACGCCGTGCGCCCGCGCCGCCTCCAGGTCGATGGCGGCGTTGCTCATGCCGGTGGTGACGAGCAGCCGCAGGTGGGGCAGCCGGTCGAACACATAGGCGGGGAACGGCGTGCGCTCCCTCATGGCGACCACGATCTCGCAGTCGTGGATGGCCGCCACAAGTTCGTCGGTGCTCGCAAAGTGCTCGCGGAAGCTGGTGGCCCGGACCCGGGACCACCCGGCCATCCCTAGTGCCACCCCCTGGTAGTCGTCCAGCACGGCGCAGCGAAAAGCAGGCAGCGTCACGAACGCTCCATGATGCGCATGCCGGCTTCGTCGTGGCTGTCGCCAATGGCTGGGGGCAGGCTGTTGAGCTGCTCGATCTGTTCAGCGGTCAGTTCCACGGCGTCGGCGGCAGTGTTCTCCTCGACGCGTGCCACGCGTTTGGTACCGGGGATGGGGGCGATGTTGTCGCCCCGGGTCAGCAGCCAGGCCAGGGCGATCTGCGCGGCAGTGGCACCCGCCTCGGTGGCGATGGCTTGGACCTCGTCGGCGATGCGCAGGTTGTGCTGGAAGTTCTCGCCGGTGAAGCGCGGGTTGTTCTTGCGCAAGTCGGTGTCGTCGAAGCCGCCGGTGGAGCGGATCTGCCCGGTCAGAAAGCCGCGTCCCAGCGGAGAGTAGGGTACGAATCCGATGTTCAGCTCGCGCAGCAGCGGAAGGATCTCCGCCTCCGGGTCCCGGGTCCACAGCGAGTACTCCGATTGCAGCGCGGTAATGGGGTGCACGGCGTGGGCGCGGCGGATCGTCTCGGGCCCGGCCTCGGACAGGCCGATGTGGCGGACCTTGCCCTCGGTGACCAGTTCGGCCAGCGTTCCGACGGTGTCCTCGATGGGTGTGTTCGGGTCGACTCGGTGCTGGTAGTACAGGTCGACGTAGTCGGTGCCCAGCCGCTTGAGCGAGCCTTCAACGGCGGTGCGGATGTTGGCCGGGCTGCTGTCGAGATGTCCTGGCCCGCCGTGCGCATGGGAGATCATGCCGAACTTCGTCGCCACCACGGCCTGGTCGCGGCGGCCCTTGAGTGCCTTGCCGAGGAGTTCCTCGTTGATGTACGGGCCGTAGACCTCGGCGGTGTCGAGGAAAGTGACACCCAGTTCAAGGGCCCGGTGGATGGTGCGGATCGACTCGGCGTCGTCCGTACCGGCTCCTGTGTAGGCGTAGGACATCGATACCAAGCCCAGGCCGATACGGGAGACATCCAGGTCCCCCAGCTTGATGTGCTTCATGACAGTTCTCTGTTTCTCTAGGAAGGTGTACGACTTGCTGAGCACTGCGAACGGCTCCGCTGCTCATCGCCGGCACTGTCGTCGATCACTCGCGCCGGGCGGCGTCGCTGGTTACGTACGGGGCGGGCCGGAGCAGCAGGGCGGCGAGGACGGTCGCCTGTTGCTCGTGAGATGTGCGGCCAGGCGTTCGGCGAGTCGGAAGTCGCGTGGAGGCGCTCATGGCGCTCATCGCCAGGCCGGGTGTCGTGCGCGACAGGTGCAGGTCGGCGGCGATGGGGGTCTGCTGTTGATGCGGTGCGCGGCCGTGAGCATGGCGGCTCCTCGGCGCGCGGTGGCGCGGCCCGTTACAGGTTCGCACCCCGGGTGGCGAACGATCAGGCTACGGGGACCCAGGTGAACCGGCCGTCGGGGCGGCGCTCGGCGCGTCCGAAGACAACGTCGGCGAAGTGGTTGCCGTAGCCAATGGTGTCGGGGCGGCTCAGCTCTTCGACCAGCCGGCGGCGGTGCTCGGTGGCTTCGGCGGGGTCGTGGTCGAGCGTGCAGCCCCATTCGGGGTGGGTGACCTGGACCGGCGCGTGCATTGCGTCGCCGAACGCGACGAGCCGCCGGCCGCCGCCGGTGATGGTGTACGTGGTGTGGCCGAAGGTGTGTCCAGCCGAGAACGAAACCCGCACGCCGGGGAAGATCTCCTCGCCGTCCTCGACCGTACGGACGCGGGGTGCGAAGGCGGCCAGACGTTCCTCGGTCGCCCCGGCCTCGGCGGCCAGGTCGCGCCGCTCCCACTCGGGTGCCGCGACGAAGTGGGTGGCGTGCGCGAACGGTGGCGCATCGGTGCCGGGTTCGGCGCTCCAGGCCCAGCCCAGGTGGTCGAGGTGCAGGTGGGTGATGGCGACGGCCTCGATCTGGCGTGGCTCGCGGCCCAGCCGCCGCAGGCCGTCCAGCATCTCTCCGCCGTAGATGCTTCCTATGACCGGGTTGGCCGGGTCGTCGGGGTGGGACTCGGGTCCGTACCCGGTGTCGATGAGTAGCGCCCGGTCACCCATCTCGACCAGCAACCCGCCGATGGCTGCGGGCAGGAAGCCGCCGTCGTCGAGATGATCGCGATTGGCCGCCCAGTCCGCGTCGGTGGTGCCGGTCAGCCAGCCGTGCGGTTTGCACAGGCACAGCCCGTCCGGGACGTAGGTGATCTTCAGTTCGCCCAGGTGGAGCGAACGAACGCGTGGTGCGCTGGTCAGCCGTACGCGGTCGAAATCGGTGGTCGGGGCCATATGGTCCTACCTCGTGCTCGAAGGGGTGCCGCCGGGCGGCGGCACGAGCGAAAAGTTACAACTAGAACGATTCTAATTGCAAGCATTCGAGTTGTAGTAAAGTTATGCCGTGGCCACCGAGCGCGAGACCCCAGCTCAAGCCGACCGCCTGCTGTGCGGGCTGGTCAAGGGCCTGGCCAGTCACATCGAAGTTCACCTTCGGGTCCGGGCTGCCACCTTCGGTCTGACCGCCTCACAGGGCACCGCGCTGTGCGAGCTGACCCACCCCATGACCCTGCGCGAACTCGCCGAACGGATGAGCTGCGAGCCCTCCAACGCCACCTTCGTCGCCGATCGCCTCGAAGAGCAGGGCTACCTCGAACGCCATCCACACCCTGACGACCGCCGCGCCAAGCAGCTCGTCCTGACCCCCAAGGGCACCGAAATCCGCGAGCGCCTCCTCGAGTTGCTCTCCGAAGACTCCCCCCTGGCCCCCCTGGCCCCCGAAGAGCAGGACGTCCTGCACCAGCTCCTCACACGCGCCCTCATCCGCTAACCTGCTCTGACAGGCCTTCAAGGAGGCGCCGCCGCCGCGGTCAGTTCATCGGGAGCCGTCCTCGCCCACGACTTCGGCGCTCACCACGAACGCGCGGACCGGCGGCACGCAGGACTGGCCTCCTGCATCACCGACGCACTCGCCCTGGACGGGCGCGGACGGATGAGCGAACTGGGACCGCGTGGGCGTACCTTCGTGCTGATCGTTCGACACAGACACGCGTGAAGGAGCCCGTCGGGTGACCCGTACTCTCAACTTACAAGCGCTGCGGCGACTGAGGACCGCCCCTGGCGGGCAGCTCGACTGCCTGATCAGCTTCTCCGACGGATCGGGAACTTCGCGGCCGGTCGCTTATGTGGAACGCGAGTTGCCGCCCAACGGCATATCCGCCTACCTCGCGGTCCGGAAGACGGGAGCCCGCTCCTTCGTCCTGTGGGCGGACGAGCACCGCCAGGCGAGGGTCGCCACCCTGGTCACCGTCTCCGCGGGCAGCGGGCGGACACAGTTCCAGGTGCTCGGCCCGCAGGGTGAACCGCTCGGTATGTTCACCCGCGACAAGGCGTTCAGCCGGGGACTGCGCTCACGCTGGACGGTGAGCCGGGCCGGCAGCCCGGACGCGGTGGGATACAAGGGCCGGCTCTTCTGGTGGTGCGTGTGGTGGCTGTGCTCGCCCCTGCTGCCGATCATCCTCGTGGCCGCCCTGTTCAACGGCGGCGGCGACTACCCGCGTGGCCCCCGCCGCATCAAGTGGCGCTCCGGCGGACAGGTCCCGCTGGAGTTCAGGTCGTCCGGGGACACGGTGCATCTGTTCGCACCGGAGCTGGACTGGCGGCTCGGAGCCGCCCTCGCGGCCCTGATCCCGTCCTTCGACGGCTGGATCGGCGACCCCTGGGACCGCAGGAAGGACTGACGGGCCGGTGCGGCTCGCCCGTGACGCGGCGGTGGGAGGCGGGGGATGGGAGTCTTGTCCGGTGTGGGGACCATGCGGGCTGGTACAAATGGGGCATGAGCGAATCCGTCGGGTATCCCCCACAGCCGAACGTGCGGTCGGCCCGGCGTGTCTACAGTCGGAGGTACCGTTTGTGGGCCCACGTGCTCCTGTGGACGCCGATCGCGCTCACGGTGGCCGGTGTCGTCCTCGGCCTGGGGCTGTTCGCGGCCGCTGACGCCGACCCGACGCACAGTTCGTCCGCGCTCGGCTATCTCGGCCTCGTCGTGTGGGGCGGCCTCGCGGTCGTGTCGCCGGTCCTGCTCGGGTCGTTCATCGCCGGGCTCGTCATGCTGATCCGCACGCGCGGCTGAGGTCGAGGCGGGACGCGGCCCCGCCTCGACATGCTCCTGGCGGCCGCCTGAACGACGTCGTGGTCGCTGAGGCGGGTGGGCGTGTCCGGATGTCTGTCAGCGGACCTGGGCCATGATCTCTGCGAGCGCGCGGCGTTGTCGTCCCTGGCTCAGCGGGCGGCGGCGAGCAGGTCGAGGGATACGTGCCACAGGCGCTCGGCCGCTTCGGGGTCCAGTGCGTGGTCTGCGACTCCGGTGCTCTGGCCGGGCTCGTTGCGTACGGCCTGGTTGCCGTTCTCGAAGTACATTCCGCCCTTGCCTTCCAGAGGGGGCCAGGTGGCCAGAAGGGTCGGGGTGGCCGCGCCCTGCTCGGCCGTCCGGTAGTCGAAGTCGGGCAGCGCGGCCTGGGCCGCAGCGCTCAGGTGCCGGTCGAGGTTGGTCCTGATCGGCCCGGGGTGCACGGTGTTGGCGGTGACACCGTCGGCGGACCAGCGCCGCTGGGCCTCGACGGCGAACAGCGCGGTGGCGGTCTTGGACTGGCCGTAGGCGACGACTGGATCGTACGGCCGATCGCGGAAGTTGAGGTCGTCGAAGTCGACGGGTCCGTAGATGTGGGCATCCGAGCTGAGGGTGACCAATCGCGCGCGTCCGGCAGCAGCGAGCGCCGGGTGCAAGCCGGTGGTGAGCGCGAAATGCCCCAAGTGGTTGACGGCGAACTGCGTCTCCAGGCCCTGAGCATTGTGTGTCTCGGGTGGGAAGCACACGCCGGCGTTGTTGACCAGGATGTGCAGGGGGCCGCTCCAGGCCGCGACCAACGCGCCCACCGATTTGAGGTCGGACAGGTCCAGGCGCGCGACGCGGACCGTTGCGTTGCCGGTGCTCGCCGCGATGTCCCGGGCGACCTGATCGCCGGCACCGGTATCGCGCACAGCCAAGGTCACCTCCGCTCCGGCTGAGGCGAGTGCCCGGGCGATTTCGATCCCGATCCCCGAGGACGCTCCGGTCACGATGGCTCGCTGCCCGGACAGGTCTCGGCCGGCGACAACGTCGGCAGCGGTGCTGTCAGCGTTGAACGGTGTGGTGATGAGCACGGTCATGAGAATGTTCCTTGTCGGATGGCGCCGAGTCGCAGAAAGTCGTCGTCGGCGGCACGGTGGGGCGGGGCCGCATCCACCTGCGCAGTCGCGGTGGTGCGAGCCCTGTGGCAGCTCGTGGACGGGCGGTCAGGGCGGCACCTGGGGTCGAGCGTGTTCGGTGCCGGTCCGCTGCGGCCGGGTAGTCGCTGTGGAGCAGCCGCGCTCGTCCCGTTGTCGGGGTCGGTGATGCGGAATGCGAACGTGGCCAGGCCGCCGCCGGCAGCGCATCTCGTCAGCACAGTGGTTGACAAGGGCAATTGTGTCGGGGCGCGGCTTGCTCCGTCCAACATGAGTTGCCTGCAACGGTCACAGCCCGATCCTGTGAGCTCATTGCGGTGCTCGGAGCACCTCCCTTTGCGCCTGTTGCCGGCTCCACGCGATGGACGCGGTGGCCCCTGGTCCGGGCAGGTGCGGCGTGGGGGTCAGCCGGACTCGGTGAGGTCGGTGGAAGCGGCCAGTTCGGTGACCACGTCCAGCAGACCGCGCAACGCGGGTGAGGTGTCGCCGGACAACCAGACCATCTCGGTGGGCACGAACTCACCGGTCAGCGGTACGAACACCACACCGGTGCGCCGGAGACTGCTCGCGGACCTGGCGAGCCGGGTTATCCCGACACCGGCCGCCACGAGGCCGAGAAGCCCTTGCACGCTCGTGTCCCGCTGGACCACGTCAGGGGTGAATCCCGCCGTACGGAAAGAGTGGTCGAACGCCTGGTGCCAAGGCTCCCATGAGCTCCGCGGGGTCAGCACCCACCGTTCGCCGGCCAGCTCACCCAGCGTCAACTCGGATCGTCCGGCGAGCGGATGCTCCTCGGGCAGGACGGCGCATACCGGCTCGCTGATCAGCGTCCTGGTCTCCAGACCGGCCACCAGCGGAGGCCGGGTGAACGCGACGTCGTAGCGGCCTTTGAGTACGCCTTCAACCAGAGGTGCGATCGTTGTCTCCTCCGTCGTCAGCCTGATTCCCGGCAGTCGTTGCCGGACGGCACGAACCACCGGGGGAAGCAGGTAGTTCGTGGTGGTGGCGAGGAAGGCGAGGCGGAGGCTGCCGACCTCGCCACGCACGGCTCGTGCCACGACGTCGATGGCTTCGTCGGCTCGCTCGAGCACCGCACGGGCCTCGGGGAGGAACAGCACACCCACAGCGGTCAGGCTGGTGCCCCGGGTGTCGCGGTCGAACAGCTTCGCACCGAGCATGCGTTCCAGCAGGGCGATCTGCTGGGACAGGGACTGCTGGCTGATCATGAGTCGCTCGGCAGCGCGTGTGTAACTGGACTCCTCGGCGACGGCGACGAAATACCTCAGCTGCCGAAGATCAGGGGTCACAAGAAAATCCTACAACCGCGACAGGTAGTAGGTGTTGGACGGCTTTGGCGTTCCACAACCACCATTGACCTCGGTAAACACCACGTTGAAGGGCATGGGAATGACGAACGAAACGCAGGGCCGCGTCTGGTTGATCACGGGCTGCTCGACCGGGTTCGGCCGGGAGGTCGCGCTGGCCGCGCTGGCCGCCGGCGACCGGGTCATGGCCACCGCGCGCCGCCCGGAGACGCTCGCCGACCTTGCGGAGATCGGCGGCGACCGGGTCAGCACGGCGGCACTGGACGTCACGGACCCGGCATCCGTCCAGGCCGCGGCACAGGCGACGCTGGCTGTGTTCGGTCGCATCGACGTCCTGGTGAACAACGCCGGGTTCACCATGATCGGGGCCGTCGAGGAAACCTCGATGGAGCAGCTGCGCTCGCTGATGGAGGTCAATTTCTTCGGTGCCGCGGAGGTCACCAAGGCGATCGTCCCCCTGATGCGCGAGCAGGGCAGCGGGACGATCGTGCAGATGAGCTCGCTGGGCGGCCGGATGACCTACCCGGGGCTGGGCGGCTACGACGCCGCGAAGCACGCGCTCGAGGCATTCAGCGAGGCGCTGTCGAGTGAACTGGCACCCCTGGGCGTTCGGGTACTGCTGGTGGAACCGGGCATGTTCCGCACCAAGATCACCGACAACATGGTTCTGGCCCCCGAGAACCCGGCCTACCAGGCGACCTCGGGGGGTCTCCGGCAGATGGTCGCGGCTACCGCGGGCAAAGAACCAGGTGACCCCGCGAAGGGCGCCGCGGCCATCATCAAGGTGCTCGACGCCGAGAACCCGCCGCTCCGCCTCGTACTCGGCGGCGACGCGGTCGATGCGCTGCGGGCCCACCACGAGTCCCTGCTGGCCGACATGGTCACTTGGGAGACGCTCAGCCGCTCGACAGCGATGTCGTGACGTCTGCACCCGTCTCTCCGTGACCGGGGGCGTGTGGTGGCGTCCTTGAAGACAACACGGCCCCGCAGAACGCGATACCGAAAGCCAACAAGGACGACGTCCGCCGCATTCTCGCCGTCGCGACCCGTCTCCCGGCCGCATCCCGCGGTTGCGCCGGCCTGCGACATCGACAGCTGATCGAGGCCGTGCCCGAACTGGCCGACGTCCTCACCATCGGCGTTCTGCTCACCCACGCCGCGAGGACCACCGCCGCGGAACGCGACCATGACGGCGACCCGCGCCGAACAGAAACGTGACGAGCGCGCATGCATCGCCCGAGAGGCGCGAGGCAGACGCGGTCTGCAGCAGCTTTTTCAAGGAGAAATCTGACATGCCCAGTCCACAACAACCGATCGGCTCCGGTTTCGGCGCCGCGTCCACCGCTGCCGACGTCATCAAGGGGATAGACCTCTCGGGCAGAACCGCAATCGTCACCGGCGGCCACTCCGGCCTCGGCCTGGAGACCACCCGTGCCCTGCGCTCTGCCGGCGCCACCGTCGTCGTTCCGGTGCGCTCCCCAGGCCGTGCCCGCGACATGCTCGCGGGGATCGACGGCGTCGAGATCGACCAGTTGGACCTGATGGATCCGGCCTCGATCGACGCGTTCGCCGACAGGTTCCTCGCCACCGGGCGGCCGCTGCACATCCTGGTCAACAACGCGGGGATCCAGAACGTACCGCTGACCCGGGACGCCCGAGGGTACGAGGCGCAGTTCGCCACGAACCACCTGGGACACTTCCAACTCACCACACGGCTTTGGCCCGCCCTGCGCCGGGCCAGGGGCGCGCGGGTAGTCACGGTCTCGGCCTGGGCACACCACCTCTCGCCCGTGGTCTTCGACGACCCGAACTTCGAACGACGCGAGTACGACGGCTGGCTGGGCTACGGCCAGTCGAAGACGGCCAACATCCTGTTCGCGGTCGGGCTGGACCAGCGCGGCGAGGCCGACGACATCCGCGGCTTCTCCCTGCACCCGGGCCTCATCATCGGCACCAACCTCAGCCCGTGGACCACGCCGGAGTATCTGCGAACGAATGGCCTCGTCGACGAGCACGGCAACCGCGTCATCGACCCGCAGTCGGGCCGCAAGACCGCCGAACAGGGGGCGTCGACCACCCTCTGGTGCGCCACCGCGCCGCAACTCGACGGCATGGGCGGCGTCTACTGCGAGAACAACGAGATCTCCCCGCTGCTCACCTCACACGACGAGAGCATCGACGTGATGACGGGTCGGGTGGAGACACCCGTCGGGGTGATGTCCTACGCCGTCGACCCGCAGCTCGCCGACCGCCTGTGGAACCTGAGCGAACAGTTGACCGGCAGCAAGGTGTAATACTCCAGTGGGCCTGGGCCTTTGATCTCCCACACAGCTGTTCAGGGCTCCTGGCCCGTTGCGTGCTCGATGACGTCGCCGCGCCGTCCGGGCGTGCCGCCCATCGGGGACATCGGCAGGGACGCATGGATCTGCCTTCTGCCGTCGTCACCGTCTCGCAGACAGCGCGGCATCGGCCTCCGCCAACGTGGGGTACTGCGCGAAGACCTGGTGGAGGCCCGTCCGTTGCAGGGCCCGTCCGCACAGTCCATGAGCACCGGCCAAAGCCAGGTGGCGGCCATCCCTGCGCATCCGCTTCCACGCCATTGCCAGCGCGCCTATACCGGAAGAGTCGCAGAACTCGAGCTCCGACAGATCCAGTACAACAGTGGACAAATCGTGCTGTCCGAGCATCCGCTCAAGCGCCACCCCTAGCCGCGCCGAAGTTTCGTAATCCAAACTTCCCCGCAAGGCCAGCACGGCGCCCCAAGCTGCGGAGTGCGTCGCAAACTGCAGCGACTGCGGCTGATCATGCTTGTCCATGCCCCAGGCTCCCCATTCTGATCTACTCGGCCGTATCTGACACATTCGTCAAATATGGCGCCGAGTCACTCGCGTGAGCGTTGTGTGGCATGGGGAAGAACGGGGGATGCCACTACGCCGTCCCGTGCGCCGGCGGGTACGCCCGGACAGAAGGCTCGGCGCCCCAGACGAGCGCCGCACCCGCGATTTGCTCGCGGGAAGCGGCAGCGCTTGAGGTGCGCGGCTGTCGTCCAAGCTGTCTGCCGAGAACGGCGGCTTCCCTTGTCGATGCTAGGCGGCCGAGCACCGCGCGTCCTAGCAAGATGCTCCGAGAATCATGCACGATCCTGCAGATGGGGACCCGTGGAACGGGCGGCCCGGCCGAGTGCCTGCGGAATCCAGCGCCTAGGCTGGTATCAGAACGCCCTTTGGAAATCCTGCACACGTGACACCCGCTGTCGGGATACACCATGACGCCAATGCCGCTACCGCCCAGCGCACGGCTGGAACATGCCCGCGGTGAGCTCACCACCCTGATCGGGAAGCTGACCTCTTCCAACGGCAAGCAGCACACCACCATCCCGGGAATGTCGCTGTACCGGTACTCCTCACCCACAGAGCCGGAGTGCGACGTCGCCAAGGCCCAGTTGGTGCTGCCCACTCAGGGGAGCAAGCAGGTCGTCCTGGGTGAGCGCACCTACTCCTACGGCGGTACCCATGGCCTGATCACCGCCATGGACCTGCCTCTCATCAGTACGGTCACCGAAGCCACTCCCGACCGGCCGTATCTGAGCATCGCGTACGAGCTCCACCTGCAGCGCATGGCCGACCTGATGGCCGACATGCGGCTCCCCCCGCCCAGGTCGATCCCCGGGGGTGCGGCCATCTCCGTCTGCGCCTTGTCCGCTCCGCTCTTCGACGTGGTCCTGCGGCTCGTGCGCCTGCTCGACACCCCCGCCGACATCCCGTTCCTCGCCCCGCTGATCGAACAAGAACTCCTGTACCGGCTACTGAGCAGTGAACAGGGCATGCGGCTCCGTCATCTCGTCCTCGCCGAGAGCCAGACACACAAGATCGCCCAGGCGATCACGTGGATCCGTGAGCACTACACCGAACACCTGCGGATCGCCGAACTCGCCCGGCACGTCCACATGAGCCCGTCCTCGCTGCACCACCATTTCAAGACCATCGCCTCGATGACCCCGCTGCAGTACCAGAAGCAAATCCGGCTCTACGCAGCACGACGGCTCATGATCAGCCACGACTACGATGCTGCCACGGCCGCCTACACCGTCGGCTACAGCAGTCCCTCACAGTTCAGCCGCGAGTATCGCAGGATCTTCGGCGTTGCCCCCAGCCACGACGTGGACCGGATGCACCGTAATCGAGTTCGGTAGCGCCTGGAGTCGGCGGGTTACCTCAACCTGGGCCTTGACGTTGGCCTCTGCCTGCTGCTGCGTTCACGGCCCACGAGATCCACACCGTTACCAGAGCGGAGATCTCAGCCCCAGGCTAGGCCCCGGTAGGCCGAGCGCACGAGCCGACGCCGACGCGTTCAGGCTCTCTGCTGCGCTGCGGACCAGGACCGTACCTGCTGGGCGAGAGCGGCCACATGCTCGGGGGGTGTGGTCTTGACGATTCCGTGTCCGAGATTGAACACGAACGGGCCACCACTGAGCGCGTTCAGGATGCGGTCTGTTTCCGCGTGGAGTGCAGGCCCGCCCGCGACCAGGAGCTGGGGGTCGAGGTTGCCCTGCACGCACCGGCCGAGCTCGTGCTGCACCTTCTGCGCGGCCCACTCCACAGGTACTGTCGAGTCGAGCCCGACGCAGTCCACGCCGGTCGCCTCGGCGAAGCCGTTGTAGGCAAGCCCCGCGCCGCGCGGAAAGGCGATGATGGGAACACTCGGATGCTTCGCCTTCAGCGCCGCGACGATGGCGGCAACCGGCGTGACGCACCAACGCCGGAACAGCGGGTCGGGGAGTATTCCGGCCCAGCTCTCGAAGAGTTGGATCGCTTCGGCACCCGCCTGAATCTGACGGTCCAAGAACTCGATGATGGCCGCCGTGAGCAGGTCGATCAGGTGTTGGAACCCCGCCGGATCGCTCAGCGCCCACTGCTTGACGATGGAGTGCTCTGAGCCGCCGCCACCGCGCCCTTCGACCATGTAAGTCGCGACCGTCCATGGCGCGCCGGCATAGCCGATCAACGTGACCTCGTCAGGCAATGCGCGAGTGAGTTGGCTGACGGTCTCATAGATCGGGGCCAGTTCTTCGTGCAAGCGGGACGCGCTCAAGAACTCGGTGATGTCCGAAGTCGAACGGATCGGGGGCGTGAGGACGGGCCCGTCACCGACCCGGTACTCCAAGGTCTGCCCCAACGCCGCCGCGATCTGGGGAAGATCCGCGAACAGGATCGCGGCGTCGAGCGTGAAGCGGCGGAGCGGTTGCAAGGTGACCTCGACCGCATGCTCGGGTGAATTGCACAGCCCCGCCATCCCGCCCGCAGCCTCGCGGACGTCGTGGTACTCCGGCAGATAGCGTCCGGCCTGCCGCATGAGCCAGATCGGTGGTCGCTCGGTGCGCTCGCCCGCAAGCGCACGCAACAGCAGCTTCTTCGGCCGCGTCTCACCCGCCACCTGGTCGACGTCCGACTCTTCCCGTATATCGACGCCCACGCTCTTCCATCCTGCCCAGACACGCGAGCCCCAACAGCCCGATCAGCACACGCACCCCCACACGTGAAGGTGCGCTACCAGCCTACCTACGCCCACCACCTGGAACGATCAGAGCACGGTCGACAGACCAGTGATCGACAACACAGCGACTTGACGCCCACCGCCACCGTCACGACCACGCCGGCCTCAGCCGTCGGGTCAAGACGCTTCGTGATCTTGTGTCAGGAGTGGGATCCCTCTGAGGCTTCGCTGATGACCGGGGCGCGGTCGGCACATGCCGATCGCCCGCGCCCCGGTGCGCCTGTGTCACCGTAGGACTGAAAGACGCGGTCGCCGGAAAGACAGGTAGATCACAAGATGCAGTGGATCGCTACGGAGCGTGTCTCTGGACTGGTCCCGGCCCCGGGAAGTCTGGCCTTCGTCCAAGACCTCCTGAACTCCACCTCCGATGGCCGGCCGCCACCCAGGCACGTACACCCGGACCTGCTCCTCGACCTCACCGCCGCACAGGAGTGGCTCACCGCGGCGGGGGAGTCGCTCGGCGAGGCCAGGGGCGTGGACTTGGCCGTTCCCTCTCTGTCGGAGGAGGACCTCCCCGCCCTGCGAGAAATCCGAGAGGAACTCCGCCGGCTCGTCTCCGGGCCCGCTGATGCCGACGAGGTCTTCCGCCCCACGCGCCTCGCGGCCGTTGCCGTGACGATCGAGACCAGGCCCGGGCCACGGTTCGTCACCGCACCCACCGGGGAAGCTGGCGCTGGGTCGCCTCCGCGGTGCTGACGGAATGCCTCAACGCCCAGCAGGACGGCACGTGGCGCCGGCTGAAGATCTGCCCCAACCCCAGGTGCGTCGCCACTTTCTACGACCGGACACGTAACAACAACGGGGTCTGGCACAGCACCCGATCCTGCGGCAATCCCGCCAATCTGCGTGCCTCCCGAGCCCGCAGGCGTGAATCAACGCAGTGAACCACCGGCGGCCCGGAATCAGATCGAGCTCGGGGAGCCGGTTCCGGCGACGACCATCAGCCTATGGAGTCGTCGACAACGAGCGCCGTCGAAGAGGAGGGGACCTCTCGTAGAGGTCGCGGCCCGCTCTGATCACAGGTGCTTCCTGAGGTCGTCGACGTCGAGGAGCGGCAGGCCCCAGCGCAGGGCGGCGACCTCCAGGTCGGCGGCCCGCGCCATGGTCCCGTCGGGGTTCATGACCTCGCAACACACCCCGACGGGCGGCAACCCCGCGGCCACGCACATGGCGACGGTGGCCTCGGTATGACCGGCGCGCTCGGAGAGACCTCCAGGGCGTGCCGCCAGTGGGAAGACGTGTCCGGGCCGGAGGAAGTCGGCGGGTCTGGAGTCCGGGTGGGCCAGGCGGCGCACGGTCGCGGCGCGTTCGGCCGCCGACACCCCGGTGCCGGTCCCGGCCGCCAGGTCCACCGGGACGTGCGGCCGGGTGCCATGCCGATCACCGGGTCCGGGGATGGGCCCGATCTCCAGACGGTCGAGCACCTCGGGCGCGCACGGCACCGTCGGATGGCCGAAGACCTGGGTGAGCAGGAAGGTGAACGCCTCCGGGCGCAACCGCGCTCCCGCGAACACCACGTCGCCCTCGCCCTCCCGGTCGGGATCCCAGATCACCACGGCTCCTCCGGACGCGAGCTGCGTCACCGCCTTCTGCACGCCTTGCCCGCCCGAGACCCGTCCCGCCCACGGCAGCGCCGCGACCACCTCGCTCACTGCCCGCCCCGGGTCGGACGGCCAGCGCCGCACCAGGCGGGTGAGCAGATCGGGCTCCAGGTTCACCCGATCGCCGGCCGACAGCTCCGACAGCGCGGTGGCCTGCAACGTCGCGGGGATCAGGGCTACGGAGAACCGGTCGCGGGACACCTCGGCGACGGTCAGGCTGACGCCGTCGACCGCGATCCGGCCCTTGGGGACGACCAGGGGGAGAAACCGCTCCGGCGGCTTGATCCACAACCGCCGTGCGGTGCCGTCGTCGTCGACTCTCATGACCTTGCCCACGGCGTCCACGTTGCCCTGGACCAGGTGACCGCCCAGCGGGTCGCCCAGGGTCAGCGGCGCCTCCACGTTGACCCGCGTGCCGGGCTGGATCTCGTCGAGGGTCGATCGGCGACGGGTCTCGGCAGAAAGCCTGGCTTCCAGGACGTCCGTCTCGTGCTCGGCTCGAACGGCCGTCAGCCCGACGCCGTTCAGGCAGATCGAGCTCAGCGCGCTCGCGGCGGCCTTGGGCGCTCTGACCGCGATCCGTGCCTGGTCGACGGCCACCACCGTTCCGACTTCCTGGATGTGTCCGGTGAACATGCGACACCACCTCTCGACAGCGGGAGGACGGTCCTCTCCGCGGGAAGGAGTCAGGGGCCGAGCGGGCCCGAGAGGTGGCGGGGTGTCACCGCGCGGCCCGGAATCACACCGAGTCGTCCCGCCACGATCAGCGGAACCGGCGGGCTTTCACCGCCACACCTTGGAATCGCACCAATCCACCTATATCACCCATCAGCCGGCAAGATCAACGGTCGGCCGGCCTGATCGGCGCTCCCACGACGAACCAGCGCCTACCTCGGTGCACGTAGACGCCGAGGTGCGACCTGAACATCGGTGCGATGTCCGTCCGGAGCCTGCCCGGCGGCAACGCCCCGGAGCATAGGAGCTCACGGGAAGTCGCGGCGGTGTGACGGGTGAGATGAGGCGGTCTCTGGCTTGCCGTTCAGGTGCGACGCGCCGTGGCTACACGGTCGGTGGGCCTTGTTCGATACGGCGTAGTACCGGCGCGAGCTTGTCGAGGTCTTCGCCGCGGATGTGCTGCCGTTCGTCCCACCAGGTCGCGCCGGCGTCGGCCAGCGGGCCGATCAGGTCGCGCGCCCCGGCGGGGTCGGTGGGGCTCGCGCCGCCGACGACGATCTCGAAGGGCGTGTCTCGGCTGGGGTCGCGGTGCCGGTGGACGAAGGCGGCCAGGTCGCGGACCTCGTCGGCGGGCGGGGCCTCGCCGTGTGTGGCGGAGGCGAACAGCGGCACCGCGCCGTCCCAGCGGGCGGCTCGGCGCATCGGACGCTGACGCGGCCAGTACCCCGCGATCCAGACCGGCGGATGGGGGCGTTGCACCGTGGCGGGCAGCAGGGTCACGTCACGCACCTGGAAGTGCGGGCCCTCATGGTTCACCGGCTCGCCCGACCAGTAGCGCCGCAGCAGGTCCAGCCCCTCGTCCAGGCGCTCGGCGATCACGACCGGGTCGGTCGGCTCCCCGAAACTGCCGAACTCGTCGTCGATCGGCGCGCCCAGACCCGCCCCGAAGATCACCCTCCCGCCGCTGAGCGCGTCGAGGGCGGCCACCTGGCGGGCCAGTTGCTGAGGACGGCGGCGGGCGACCGGGGTGATCAGCGTGCCCAGCCGGATCCGCGAGGTGGCCAGCGCCGCGGCGGTCAGCAGCATCCATGGATCGCCGAAGGTGCGGCGGAGCTGCTTGCGATGCACGAGGTGGTCCCAGACGAACAACGCGTCCCAGCCCGCACGTTCCGCCGCCACGGCCACCGATGCCACGGTCCTGGCGTCCGCGAAGTCCCCGAAGTTCGGGATGTTGATCGAAAAACGCATCTTCGCATACTCCCTCAGGTCGTCCTCATGCTCGGGAGCAGGTCCCCATCCGGCGTTCCAGCCCGTTCACCTCCGGGGGCAGCGCGCGTCGTGACCATCGACCGGTCGCCGGGTGCTCGCCGCAGGCCGAGGTTGAGGGCCACGTAACGGGCGTGGAGTCGGTGGTTCCGCGGCGCCTTGAGGAGCCACGCGGATTTTTCTTGTACGGCACCCCGAAAACCCTGACATTTACATTTCGGAAAAAATGCTGAAATGCCGTGATCATAGCGTCTGATTCGGCATTTTAGGACATGCCACTTCCGTGCTTTCTGTTTCCTTTAATCCAGATTTTCGAAGGACGGTTTTCGTGCAGCGCAGGTCCAGACACACAGACGTTCGCCATCAAGCGGCCGGAAAGACATCAATGGGCCTGCGTCTACGTCGCGTGGCGATCGTCGCCGCCGTGCTGACGGTCTGCGTGGGTTTGTTCGTCTCCCCGGCGACCGCTGATCCGCAGAAGACGGACCTCAAGCAGCTGACCGGCATCGTGCAGCCGCTCGTCGACGATGCCGCGGCACACGGCGTCCGGGTCTCGGTCGGTCTGGCGGACCTGAGCCGTCCCAACGGCCAGAGCGCGATCCTCGGCTCGGTGGCCTCCTACAACCCGGCCAGCGTCATCAAGCTTTCCCTGCTGGCCACCCTGATGCGACAGGTCGACCGCGGCCTCATCTCGCTCGACGCCCCGGTGACGGTCTCGCCGTACATGGTCGTGGGGGGAAGCGGCACCATCCAGAACGAGCACATGCCGTTCAACACCACAGTGCGTGAACTCGCGCGCCGGATGGTGGTCGTCAGCGACAACACCGCCACGAACGTCCTGCTGTACTACGTCGGGATACCGACGGTTCAGGCGCTGCTGGACGATCTCGGGCTGAAGACGATGAAGTTCAACCGGCAGATGTTCCCGGGCGATCTCATCACCGCTCCGACGAATGCCATCGATGCCGCGGATACGCTCTCGCTGCTCAAGGCGACGTACTCCGGCCGGCTCCTTTCGCGCACGTCCACGGACCAGATCGCGGACTGGATGCTGCACCAGGAGGTCGACACCAAGTTCGGGGCGGTTCTGGCCGGCAAGCCGATCGCTCACAAGACCGGAGAGACCGGCAACGTCACCCACGATGTGGGCTATTTCCTGGTCCCCGGGCATGAGACCGCGGTCGTCGTGCTCACCGAGGTGACCACGACGACCAGCTACAACGAGGCTCAGCGGATCGGCAACCCGATCGTGCAGAACATCGGACTGGCCGTCTACGACCATCTCCACGGGCTTGGACACCCAGCACCGGCTGCCGCCGGCTGATTCCCGGAGGGGGTGAGCACACCTCATCCCCTCCATCTTCAGGCTCACACAGACAAGCACTTGTTTTGATCGGTGCCAGTGTCTAACGCTCGCCGGGAATGACAACGCCGGATTCGTACGCCATGACCACCGCCTGGACCCGGTCGCGCAGCCCGAGCTTCGTCAGGATGCGCCCCACGTGCGTCTTGACCGTGGTCTCCGACAAGAACAGCTCGGCCCCGATCTCGGCGTTGGACGCGCCTCGGGCCAGGCTGAGGAAGACTTCACGCTCGCGCTCCGTGAGCACGTTGAGCACGGCGTCCGGGTCGGTGTCGGCCTTCGTGACGAGCCGCCCGATGAGCCGCCGGGTCGTGGCGGGCGCGATGATCGAGTCGCCCCGGTGCACGTGCCGGATCGCAGCGACGATCTCCTCTCCTGGCGCGTCCTTCAGCATGAACCCGCTCGCACCGGCGCGCAGCGCGGCCAGGGCGTGCTCGTCGAGGTCGAACGTGGTCAGCACCAGCACTTTCGGCGGGTCGTCCAGCCGCTGGATCTCCCGGGTGGCGGTGACACCGTCCATTCGGGGCATACGGATGTCCATCACCACCACGTCGACGCGCCGCGACTCCAACGCCTTCAGGGCCGCCAGGCCGTCAGCGGCCTCGGCGACCACTTCCACGTCGGGCTGGGACCTGACGACCATGGTCAGGCCGTTGCGCAGCAACTCCTGGTCGTCGACGATCATGATCCTGATGATGGAAGACTCCTCGGCTCATAGGGCACGGTGGCCGACAGTTCGAAGCCGGTGCCGGGGCGTCTGCCGGCCTCCAGGGTGCCTCCCACCATGCTGAGACGTTCGCGCATCCCGGTCAGCCCGACGCCGGCCTCTTCGGCGGGCGGCCCGGCGCCGTCGTTCGTGATGGTGATGTGCAGTCCGTCCGGGCGCCACGCCAGCGTCATGTCGGCCGAGGCCGTCTCCCCCGCGTGCTTGATGACGTTGGTCAGCCCCTCTTGGATGACGCGATAGGCGGTCAGGTCGACGGCGGGGCGCAGCGGCCGGGCGTCCCCGACCTCCTGTACGGTGACGCGTACGCCCGTATCTCGCACATGGTCGAGCAGGTCGGAGAGGTCGCCGAGGCCCGGTTGCGGAGCGGTGCCGCCGTCGGCGCGCAGCACGCCCAGGAGCCCGCGCATGTCGCGCAGGGCCTCGCGCCCGACCCCGGCGATGGTGGCGAACACACCCGCCCCGGGCGAGTCCGGATCGGACAGCCTGCCGCCCTCCGCCTGGCTGACCATGACGGCGAGCGAGTGGGACACCACGTCGTGCATCTCCCGGCTGATGCGGTCGCGTTCCGCCCGCGCCGCCTCCTTCCGCTCCCGCGCACGGTCGGCCTCGGCGCGCCCGGCCTTCGCTCTGAGCTCGGACAGGAACAACACCCGCATCCGGCTGAGACGCCCCAGCGACCAGAGGCACGCCGCCGCGGCGACCAGGCCGACCGACAGCCCGATCCGCCACGCGACCAGCTCGTAGGAGCCCGACGAGCCGCCCCACGAGGCCGGATTCCACAGACGCGCCAGGACCAGGACCACTCCCGTCAGGGTGACGGCCAGGCAGACCAGGCTGGGCAGCAGTTCGAGCCGGCCGGACGCCGTGTAGAGCAGCAGCCCGAAGACCAGCGTGCTCGGCAGCAGCACCGCCGGATAGTAGGCGCCGCCCGGGTCGTGCAGGGGCGGCAGCGCCACCAGCAGCAGCATCGCCGCGGCGGCCAGTCCGTACGCCGCCAGCGGGCGCAGCCGACGCGGAACGACGCAACCATGCAGCACCAGCAGGCCGAGACCCGCGAGCAGGCGGAGCGACAGGGGACTGTCCGAGGCCCGGAGCAGGCTCAACGAGACCAGGCCGAGCGGCAGGACGAGCAGGACGGCGAGCACGGCATCGGCGCTCACCTGATGCCGGTTGAGAAACGAGTCCACCGCGGCGCCGGCAGGGGACGGGGACTCACGCACGCCCACCATTATGGTCGGCGTGCCTGAGCGAGGTGCCGGCGGCGGGAGAGGTACGCCAGCGCGGCCACCGCCAGGGCCACACCCCACAGCGGCCACAACATCTCCGGCAGCCAGGCGCCCAGCTCGTCGGCCGCCCCCGCCGGGCCGACCTGCTCGCCGGTGAGCTTCTTGCGGACGTACATCAGTCCGGCGGAGGTGATGGGGAGGGAGACGGCCAGAGCCGAGTAGGCGGGGAATCGCGCCGGGATCGGCCGCCCGCGCAGGAACGGCACCCAGCGCGGCCAGCTCTCACCCCACGGCCGGACCAGGCCGACGGTCAGGACCGCGCCGACGAGACCGAGCGTGCTGAGACCGGCGCCGATCGGGGTGATCTCGGCGATGTAGGCCAGGAACTGGTCGCTGATGCCGACGGGCACGCCCAGGAGCCAGCCGAAGCGGGTGACGGCGTAGACGACGGGGACGGCGACCGCGACAGCGGTCGCATACCGCCCGATCCGTAGCGCGCCGGTGGCGCTGCCGGACCGCCCGGGCCCTCCGATCAGCGCGCGCGTCCCCAAGAGCATCAGGCTGACGCCGGCCGCCATCAGGATGAGCAGGTTGACGCTGGGCCACGTCAGCATGGTCGCGATCATCGAGAACTCGGCCTGGCCGGCGAGTGCGGCGGCCAGCATCACCGGCAGGTACCCGGCGGTCATCATGATGCGCACGTCGGGCAGGAGCACCGCCAGGCCGACGCCGGCCACGACGGCCACAACGGCGGGGGCCCGGTTGAGCGGGCCTCTGGTGGCGAGCACGGCGACGACGCCGGCCACCAGCGCCGACATCGCCAGCACGCCGCCGCCGGCCGCCGCCGGAAGAGGGTCGAGCAGGGTGTTGCCCGCCCCCGCACGGCCGGCGTCGAACGGATATCCGGGCCCTCCGAGAGCCCAGAGCAGGCCGAGGGGCAGATAACCCACCGACCATACGGCGGTGATCAGGACCGGCACGATCGTACGGCGGTTTCCTGGAGGAGAGGTGTTCACCCGGCCCAATCTGCCGCCGCGGCGGTGCCCCGCACATCGTCACCGGGTCTTGGCCGACTCCTCCGGAGGTCGCGACGGCGTCGTCCCAGAGGAGGACCTCTCAGCCGCGGCGGCCCGGGCGAACGTGCACATGCGCAGCTCAAGAGCTGGCGCATTCTCCGCAAGCTCCGCTGCAGCCCCGGCAAGGC
The DNA here is from genome assembly GCF_004348995.1 of Nonomuraea terrae. Taxonomy (GTDB): domain Bacteria; phylum Actinomycetota; class Actinomycetes; order Streptosporangiales; family Streptosporangiaceae; genus Nonomuraea; species Nonomuraea terrae. Next base: position 87,278 of record NZ_SMKQ01000002.1, on the reverse strand, counting down.
CGGCTACCTGTGCAAGGCCGTCGCAGTCCTTCAGAATCACCACGCAGCCGGAGGACGAAAAGCGCTCACTCCGCCATGACAGCGAGAGTCCTAATGGGGAAGGGGAAGCTTGAGCTTCTGCAGGGCCTTGCCGAACTCCTCGGCCGGGTCGCCGCGGTAACCCCACGGTGCGGCCTCCCCGACCCGGTTGCCTACCTGGGAGAGATGCCGTGCGGCCAGGTCGTACGTGTCCCTGGTCTGGAAGAAGATCGCACCGAACAGGTGGTGGGCGTCGACATCTCGTACATGTGACCGCTTGCCGGTCGTCCAGCGGCTCTCGGCCTCCTTCAACTCGCTGAGCACCGTCTCGGAGAAGTAGGCCATGCTGAACTTCATGTAGGCCATCAATGTGCTCTCCTGCACCAGCCGGGTCTCCTCGGCGAGCAGGTACTCCAGATGCGCCAACGCGAGCATGGCCGTGAGCGGGTTGCCCGGTGGAGCCAGCGCCACCGCGCTACGGGCGTGCGCGAACATGTCCTCATGGGACCCGCCCCATTTCGCGCTCACCGCCTGGAGCCTGGCCCAATGGGCGGAGAACAGGGTGTCGCACCGAGAGGTGATCTCGGCCCAGATCGCATCTTCCTCCGACCGGTCGAGTTGCATGCCCAGGCCGTACCAGATCATGGACTCCCACGGCACGGCATCGTCCGGACGCAGTCGGGCCGCCTCCATGAGCGGCTCATGCGCGGTGGACAAAGTGGCGAAGAACATCTTGAACCGATCGCTGCCGACCGTGGAGGCGTAACCACCGCCGCGAATGGCCCACGCTTCATTGATGATCGTACGGCCGAGCCACAGGAGGACGTCCGCCGGATGGTCGGCCTCGTCCAGCAACTCCATGATCTCCCGGCTCCGGCCGATCGCGGCGTCACCGAGCGCTTCCGTCCTCAGCGAACGCAGCTCAGGATCGTCATGAGTCTCCGAGAGCAGGGCGATCCCCGCTTGAAGGTGCCCCTGGCTCACCAACTCGACGCCGGCGTCCAGAGCGGCGTCTGTCCAGGTGCGCCCGACGACCATGTTCTCACTGGCATACCGCGATAACTTCCGGCGGCGAAAGATCCCCATGGACGGTCATTTGTAGCACTAATTGACATGAGGCGATGGCCGGACCGGGCCCCAGTTCATGGGGTATCCGAGTGTTCTCGGCGATTCTTAATCGGGGCCTGCGGATCGCGGTTATGGACGGGATTCATCCGGAGGGCTGCCGCCTCTCGTTGAGGGGTTTCGTGGATTCTCGATCACACGCGTCATGCCCGCGGGGCCACCGCATCGTGGGTGATCCGCGTCCCCACGTCCTCGCCCTCGCAGATCGCCTTCATCGCGCCCTTTGCCGCCACATCGAAGACGTGCATGAGAAGCCTCTGCTCGTTGGCGAGCACGAACGCGCTCTCATCCATGACTTTCACGCCGGCCGCCAGAGCCTCCCGGTATGTGAGGGTGGTGTACCGCTTCGCGTCGGGGTTGATGTTCGGGTCGCTGTCGTACACGCCGTCGACACCGCGCTTGGCCACCAGCAGCGCATCCGCGTCGAGCTCCAGAGCCCGCTGGACCGCGGGATAGTCCGTCGTGACGTACGGCTGGCCGATGCCGCCGGCGAGCAGCACGATCAGCCCACGGCGCAGGTGACGGTCGGCGCGGAGCCGGATGAAGGGCTCTGCCACGCTCTGCATGGGCACCGCGGTCATCACTCGCACATCTGTCGTGGAACGTGCGGTGAGCACGCCGCGCATCATCAGCGCGTTCATGACCGTGCCGAGCATGCCGATGTTGTCGGCCTCGGCCCGGCCGATGCCCCATCCCTCGGCCATCCTGCCCCGGAAGTAATTGCCACCGCCGATGACGACCGCGACCTGGACGCCGAGCTCGTGAACCGACAGGATCTCATCCGCCAACTGCGCCAGGCTGGCGGGATCGGTGCCCCAACCGGCGTCTCCCGCGAGCGCCTCGCCGCTCAACTTGGCCACGACACGTGAATAACGGCGCACGACGTTCCCTTCACGGCCGCACGGTCGGCGACCCGGTCAAGAATACGAGGTCCGCCGCGGACGCGTGCGAGCACGGTCCGGCGCTGACGTCGCGCGAGCTGTCTTCGACGCGGGGAGTCCTTCGGCGAGGATGAGGTCGCCGAGGGGCAGCGGCCGCTCGTCTCCTCGATCGCTGCCCCGGCCTGCCGACCCACTGCAGGTTGCCTGGCGGTGGGTCAGCGGCGGCGTTTGAAGACGTTCTTCGGGATGTAGCCGGTGACGACCTGGGTGCGGTCGACGACCTCGGCGTTGTGGTAGTTCACCGCGATCGAGGCGAACGAGTAGGCCTTCGGGACGGTCAGGTCCTGGGTGGTGACGAGGAAGTCGACGGTCTTCTCGACGGCGATCCGCATGGCGCGGTCGAGGTCCCAGTGGATGCCCATCATGATCCAGTGGTCGTCGGTCTCGGCCCACGGGAGCTCGGTTGCCACGTTCTTGATCAGGGTGATGCGGAACGTGCCGGAGAGGGAGTGTTCGACGGCGGTGCCGCTGACCTCGCCGTCGCCCTGGCAGCTGTGCGGGTCGCCGACGAAGATCTGCGCGCCGGGCTGGAAGACCGGCAGGTAGAGCTTCGTGCCGACGCAGAGGTCGCGGACGTCCATGTTGCCGCCGAACTTGCCCGGGGGCGTGGAGTTCTGCACGCCGGTGGCCGGCGGCGGCTCGCCCTCGGTGTTGCCGATGAACTCGCCCGTCGGCGAGGCGACCGCGATGATCCCCATGAACTTCTGGGTCGGGATGAAGATGTCGTCGGAGAAGAAGACGACCTCCTCACCGCGGTGCATGCCGGTCCGGTAGAGGTGGGTGCGGACGTCGGGCCAGACGCCGGCCGGAAGGTCGGGCGGGATCTCGGCGGGTATGTCGAGGCCCTCGTCGCCCTCGCGCCAACCGGGGTAGAACGTGGCCATGACCCCGCCGGTGGGAGCGGTGTTGTTGAAGCCGTACGGCACCCGGGTGTCGATGTCGAGGATGTCGACCACGATGGTGTCGCCCGGCTCGGCGCCCTCGACGTAGATGGGGCCGGTCAGGACGTGACCGCCGTACCGTCTGCCCGCGGCCTGGCGCTCGGGCAGCGTCTCCCAGAACGCCAGCCCGTCGGGCAGGATCTCGTCCGGCTCGACCCCGAAGGCGCCGAAGTAGTCGCGCGGGTGGATGTCAGGGTTGGTGAAGCCCTGGTGGGAGAGGGTGTCGACGCGGACGGTCTGACCCGACCTCATCGTGAGGCCGGGCTCCCAGCCGATCGGGAAGCCGCCCCAGTGGAGTTCGTCCGGGGTGGATTTGAGGTGATGGTCCCACTTCGCGGGCTTGGAACCGCGGCGGCTGCCCTTGTCGCCGGGCGACGCCTGGGCGGGGGCGGCGACGCCGGCCCCGATCGTTGCGGCCAGACCGGCGGCCAGCAGGCTTCTCCGACTCGCCGAGCTCCAGTGGTTGGTGGAAATGGCCGGGCTCCCATCACTGAAGGGGCACCCCAGGAGATCCCCGGGTGCGTGGACAGGCCCCTCCCGATGATCACCGGGGGGTTGCTCCACGGTGACCGTCCGGTGTTTCAGCCGCATGTCGGTCGTGGAAAATCCGGGGGAGTTCTTCGATCCGGAGGTCCGAGAAGACCAGGGCGGGGTCTTGCGTGTGTCGAACGCATCGTCGTGCCGGGAAAGGGAGTGCGATCCACCGATCGGTGGATCGCGGGCGCCATCCGGTGGGGTCGAGGGGGCCGCCGGGTGGTACGGCAGGTCCCGTCTGCCGGTCGGTGTCGGGATGAGGGCCGTCGTACCAGGGTGGACGCAGTAAGTCGCCGAGCCCGGGAGGACGCGCGCATGCCACCAGTGATCGAGGTACGGAACCTCCACAAGCGTTATGGGAACAACGTCGCGGTCGACGATGTCTCGCTCACCGTTCAGGAGGGCGAGATCCTCGGGATCCTCGGCCCGAACGGCGCCGGCAAGACGACGACCGTGGAGTGCGTCGAGGGTCTCCGTGCGCCGGACCGGGGCGAGATCAAGGTGTTCGGGCTGGATCCGCTCCGGGACCGCGCCGAGGTGACCCCGAGGTCCTCGAACTCGTGGCGGCCGGGAACACCAACCGTGAGGCGGCCGCCCGGCTGTTCATCACCGAGGCCACGGTCAAGAGCCACCTGCTGAACATCTACGCCAAAGACCGGGCCGCGGCGCGGATCACGGCTCGGGCGTCGGCCACCGGGCCCAGGCGGGCCAGTTCGTCGGGGTCGGTCACGGCGCGGATCGTCTGGATCCGGCCGTCGAGCATGTCGAGCGCCAGCGTGTTGACGACCTTGCCGTCGCGGTCGCGGAAGATCGCGCCTGGGCGGCCGTTCACCTCGTGCGGCTCCACCACGCCGCCGATCCGGATGAACGGCGGGACGATCGCGGCGAGCACCCGGGCCACGTTCTCGGCGCCGAAGACGGGCTTCCACTGCGGGCCCTTGCCGCCGCCGTCGCCGACCATGTGAACGTCGGCGGCGAGGAGCTCCCGCAACCCGTCGACGTCCCCTTCCTTGAAGGCGTCGAAGAATCGTGCGGTGAGCTTCTCGCCTGCCTGCCGGTCGGCCTCGAAGCGGGGGCGGCCCTCGTCCATGTGGCGGCGGGCCCGCACCGCGAGCTGGCGGCAGGCCGCCTCCGAGCGTCCCACCGCCGAGGCGATCTCCGGGAAGCCGAACCCGAACACCTCGCGCAGCACGAAGACCGCCCGCTCCAGCGGGCTGAGCCGTTCGAGCAGCAACAGGGCCGCCATCGACACCGAGTCGGCCAGCTCCGCCGAGCGCTCCGGGTCCTCGTACGGGTCGGTGAGCGGCGGATCGGGCAGCCACGGCCCGGCGTGGACGCGGTCCGCGTAGCCGGGCGGCAGGGCGGGGCCCTCGGGGCCGAGGTCGTAGCCGGCGCCGGCGCTGACCAGGGCGATCTCGGGGCGCTTGCGGGCGGCGACCTCGACACACAGGTGGAGGGCGATCGCGTCCCAGACGATCTCCACCTTCTCCGGCGGCAGCCCCTGACCGGTGAGCCACTCGGCGGCCAGGTCGGCGCCGTCGAGGTCGAAGCGCTGGTCGCCGTTGGCCTGGTCGCTGAGGCCGGCGTCGTGCAGCAGGCAGCCGAGGAACAGCAGCTCGTCGTCGTAGTCGTGGCCGGGCCGAAGCCCTTGCCGCTCGCCGAGGAAGCGTCCGTACAGGTAGGCGCGCATGCTGTGGTTGAAGATCGCGGGCTTCTCCGGGTCCTGGGCGAAGCGGATCGCGTTCAGCGTCAGTGTGCTCCAGGGGAACGGCAGGCTTCCGTAGGCGTCCATGACGGTGTCCCTTCTCAATCGCCGGGGGAGTGGCGGCGCAGGCGGCGTACGGCGAGCAGGCCGCCGATGCCCGGGATGGCGGCGCGCCGGCGGGTGCCGGCGGCCGGGGTCAGCAGCAGCGTGGTCACGATGACGGTGAGGTAGGCCGAGCCGTGCAGGGGGCCGCCGAGTGAGGTGATCGACTCGTTGTGCACGGTGAACACGTTGACCAGGAGGATCACCAGAGAGACGGCCTCGACGGCGGCCGCGGCCCGGAGGGTGCGTTCCATCAGAAACCCTCGGGGGCGCCGGGGCGGACGATCATCAGGACGACCACGATCGCCCACAGGAGGTTGTAGAAGCCGGCGATCATGGAGAGCGGGCGCAGCCGGTCGCGGTCGACGAGGGTGTCGAGCGCATGGCGTTGCCGGGGATGGATCTGCAGGGCCAGCAGGACGCCTGCGGCGGCGGTGAGGATCATGGCGAGGGTGATCCAGATCTCGCCGGTGCGCCCCTGGACGAAGGCGAGGATCAGACCGGCGGCGGGCACGACGACGCCGAAGAGGCTGTAGCCGCGGGTGATGCGGTGCAGCGCGACGGCCACGGCGCGGCTGCGCTCGTCCGGCTGCGAGGCGCCTTCCGGTACGGCGACGGGCACGTAGCGCGGGAACAGGCTGGTCGCGACCGCCGAGCCTCCGATGAACACGATGCCGGCGAGCACATGCACCGACAGCAGGAAATCTTCCATGGGTTCTCCCAATGACCTTCAGGGTGCCTGAAACCTAGCACATGACCTTCAGGCTTCCTGAAGCAGGCCTCCGCCCGGTGATAATCACCGGAATCGCATGACAGATGTCATGTGTGTTGATGACATCGGCGACTGCCGTCGCGTTACGTGTCTCGGAAAAATCAAAGGCGGGAAACGGAGACGGGAGAAGCGGGCATGAAATGGCGTTTAGCCGGAACACTGCTGGCGTCGCTGGCGATGGTCGTGGCCACCGCACCGCCGATGGCCGCCGTGGCGCAGGCTCGCGAAATCCCCGCCGGGGGAGTGCCCGGGGTACGGGTGCCGGAGCTGACGTGGACGGCGTGCGCCGACGCGCCGCGATTACAGTGCGCCACCGCTGAGGTGCCGTTGGACTACACGCGCCCGCGCGGCCGGAGGGTGACGCTGGCGCTGGCCAGGATCCCCGCCGCGGATCGGGCCAAGCGAGCGGGCTCCCTGGTGGTGAACCGGGGCGGCCCCGGATATTCGGCCGTCGACTACCTGCAGGGCATCGTCACCGGCGCCCTGCCCGGCCCGGTGAACGCCGACGTGCTGGCCAGGTACGACATCGTCGGCGTCGACCCGCGCGGCTCCGGGCGGAGCGTGCCGGCCGTACGGTGCTTCGCGGACGCGAAGGAGGCCGAGGCGCTGGCCAGCGGCGTGTCCAACGCGCCGGTGACGGCCGGGGAACGCAGGCAGCGGGCGAAGGCCGACGCCCGGTACGCGAGCCTGTGCCGCAAGCGCGGGGGCGACCTGCTCGACCACGTCAGCACCGTCGCGATCGCCCGCGACCTCGACGTGGTGCGCGCGGCCCTCGGCGAGGACCGGCTGAACTACCTGGGCCAGTCGTACGGCACCTACCTCGGCATGGTCTACGCGAACATGTTCACGAACAGGACCGGGCGGTTCGTCTTCGACAGCGTCCTCGACCCCACCCGGCGGGACGCGGGCGGGCCGGGCACCACGCCGTCGGCCCGTACCGGCAGCGACGTGGCCACCAGGCGCACGCTGGAGGAGTTCTTCCGGCTGTGCGAGGAGGCCGGTGAGCGGTGCGCGTTCGGCGGCGGGGACCCGGAGGCGGCGTTCGACCGCATTCTCGACGTGCTGCGCCGGGGGCCGGTGCGGCTCAAGGCGAGCGACGGCGCGACCGTCCCGCTCACCTACTCCTTCGTGGTGACGTGGACCGGGAGCTGGCTGTACCAGCCGATGTTCTGGAACGAGCAGGGCGGCGGGGCGCCGTTCCTGAAGGCGGTCGCCGAGGCGATCGAGGATCCGTCCGGCCCGGCGGGCGGATCCCTCGCGGCCGACGTGGTGCTGCTGCAGCAGGCCGGCATCGGCGGCACGCCGTACACCAGCCCGATCGTCGCCGCCTACCACGCGGTGACCTGCGGTGAGACGGACGGGCCGCGAAGTGCCCGGGCGCTGGAGCGGCTCGCGGCGGAACGCGACCGGGACGCGGCGCCGTTCGGGACGCTGCGGGCGTACGAGAGCAGCCCCTGCGTGCCCTGGCACAGCGCGAACAAGCTCCGGCACCGGGGGCCGTGGCACGCCCGCACCCGAGAGCCCGTGCTCATCCTGAGCAGCAGGTTCGATCCGGCGACTCCGGTGTGGTCGGCGCAGCGCGTGCACGACATGCTGCCCGGCAGCCGCCTGCTGATCAACGAGGGGTGGGGGCACGTGGCGGCCCAGCAGTCCGGCTGCGTGGTGACCGCGACGTCCCGCTACCTCGTCGACGGCACACTGCCCGCCAAGGGCGCCACGTGCCGGCCGGACACGATCCCGTTCGCCGCCTCATAGGTCCAACGTGACCTATTGACGGATTGTTGAACGATTCGTAAGGTCTGATCATCTGCGGGCAGGAGGTAAGGGCGCCATGACGTACCTACGACGCGGGGCGGCGTTGGCCCTGGCGGCCGTGACCCTGCTCGCCACGGCGGGGCCGGTCTCGGCGCGGAGCGAGCGCGGATGCCTCGACTCCGGGGCGGCCCTGTCGGTGGAGGAGGAACGGCTGGGGCTGACCCTGCCCGACGCCGACGACCCGGCGGTGCCGCAGTCGCGCACGTTCGCCCGTCAGATGATCGAGGGCGGCGGCTTCCAGGGCTTCACCCCGGCGCTGACCCGTGACCTCTGCCGGACGACGAGCCTCAAGGCCACCACGGCGCTCGTCCTGCGCGCGGGCGAGGAGCTCTGGCGCGACGCCGTACGGCGGGCCCAGCAGCGGGAGCCGGTCCGAGGCGACCTGCCCTACAGCGACGACCGGCCGCTCTACTGGACCCGGCTGGAGTCGACCGCCGTCCTGCGGCAGTGGACGCCGAAGTTCCGGCTGTCCGCCGCCGAGCGGACCGAGCTGATCACCCGGTTCGACCGCGCCTCCCGCGGCATGTTCGACATCGACCTCCCCAGCGGGAAGGGCGTCAGGCGGGTCATCGCCAGCGGCTTCGACCCGTACACGCTCGACGGCGGAACGACCGGCCCCGCGCCGGGGACGGTCGGCAACAACATCCGGCACGGCAACCCGTCGGGGGCGACCGCACTCGCCCTGGACGGCACCACGTACCGGACGAAGAGCGGCGGGATCGCGCGGATCGAGGCCTACACGCTGCCGGTCAACTATCCCGAGTTCGAGCGCGGCTATCTGGAGGACACCGTCGGGCCGTTCATGCGCCCGGGGCCGAAGCGGGTGGACGCGTCCATCACGATCAGCCAGGCGGGCGGCGCGGCGTTCAACCTGGAGCAGTGGAACGCGCGCTACCACGGCGTCTCGCCGGGCAACGACAAGGTCCGGCCGTGCGCGCCGGCCGGCGGCGTGCCGCAGCTGGCCGTGGACAACAACGCGTGCAACAGCTCCGTGGTGGAACGCTGGGGCGGGCCGGCCGATTTCAGCCTGACCGAGCCGCCCCAGTGGACCTCCGCCACCCTGCCCATCGCCGAGATGATCAAGGCGAACACGGGCGCCTCCATCCCCCGGCCGCCGGGCGACACGTGGCCGGACCCGTCCGTCGCCTTCGGCGTGGTCTGGCACACGAACTACACGCAGTTCCCCGACTGCGCCGCCACCGCCCGGCAGACGCGGAACGACCCGCCGCCGGTCGAGTACCCGCCGCCGACCGCTCCGACCCCGCCCGACCCCGGATCGTGCTCCTACAGCGGTGGCGGCGGCAACTACCTGTCGAACGAGAGCGCCTACCGGAACACGCTGCTGCGCGACCGCATGGGCCTCGACATCCCGGCCGGCCACATCCACACGCCGGACATGCAGCACTTCGAGACCGATTTCCGGCCCAGCGACCCGACCTTCGACGCGTGGCGGCTGGCCATCGTCGGGCAGACGCGCAACCTCGTCCACGTCGTCGCCGACACCGTCTCCTGATCAGCCGGCCAGCCGTACGTCATGCCCGCCGGCGTCCGGGTGGGTGAAGGCGAGCAGCCGGGCGGCCTCGGCCTCGACGGCGTCCCGGTCGGCGGGTGACCACGGCCGCAGCGGCCGCAGCGGCCGCACGGTCAGGACGGCGGCGCCGTCGTCGTGCGAGGTCGTCCACGTCGCCGCCACGGCGCCGTCCACGAGGACCGTGGCGGCGATGGCGTCGCCGACGCAGACCTGACGGCGGATCTCGTCGGTCATGATCCGGCCGCGGTCGGCGTGGGCGAGCAGGGGCGCGTCGAACTCCGGGAGGAACCGCACCGGCGCCGGGAGATCCGCCGCCGGAATCAGCCGGTCGGGCAGGTCGAACAGCTCCCGGCCGGACTCGTCGGTGTACACCCGCAGCTCCGGGCGCAACTGCTCGAACATCTCACGCAGCCCGCTGACGCCGGACCAGACGCGGGCGTCGGAGACGCTCGCCGGGCCGAACGCCGCCAGATAGCGGCGGACCATCCGGCGTACGTCCTCCGCCGTCGCCTCCGGCCGTACCCCGGTCCAGTCGGCGCGGGCGCAGGGGGTCGGGCCGTAGACGTTCCATGTGCCGCTGGGCGCGGGGTGGACCAGCGGTTCCAGGTACTGGACGCTCCAGCCGAGCGCGGTCGGGTCGGCGGCCGGCCGGCGCTGCGCGAGCAGCCTGCCCAGCTGGGGCCGGGTCACGACACGGCCGTCGAGGAGTTCGCGCGCCTCCTCGACCAGAGCGTCGAGGTCCACGCCCGCGGTGCGCCGGCCGAACGTGTTGCGCTGCACGCGGCGCAGCAGCGGCGCCAGCACCGGTCGGACGAACCGGAAGTCCGGCACCGACATCAGGTGCTGGGTGGCCCGCATCATCGTCGAGCGCACCAGCGACCGGTCCTCGATGGCCGCGGTCAGGCCGGCGATCGTGAAGGAGTCGAGCCTGCTCCACAGCGCCAGGTACGGCTGGTTCGGGCTCTGCGCGTTGAGCCCGAACACCCGCTCGACCGCCGTGACCGCCGGCAGGTCCGCGCGCCGCAGCAGGAACTGCCGGTCGAGCAGCGCTCGGCCCAGCGCTCGCTTGCTCAGCCGGTCGCCCATGTCAGCGCAGCTTCCCGAAGAAGAGGCGGACGTCGCCGACGAGTGCCGGCGGCGCCTCCATGGCGAGGAAGTGGCCGCCGGAGTCGAGCTCGGTCCAGTGCACGATGTGGTGGTCGCGTTCGGCCCAGAGCCGAACGGTCACGTCGTGGGCGGAGACCAGCACGCCGGTCGGCACGGTCCCGCGCTGCGGCTCGCCCCAGCCGGCGGCGGTCATCTCCTCGTAGTAGACCTGCGCGGAGGACGCCGCCGTGCCGGTCAGCCAGTACAGGGAGACGGTGGTGAGCATGCGGTCGCGGGAGACGCTATCCTCGGGCAGCCCGTCCACCGGGTCGGTGAGCTCCTTGTACTTCTCGACGATCCAGGCGAGCTGGCCGACGGGGGAGTCGTGCAGCCCGTACGCCACGGTCTGCGGGCGCTTGGAGTTGCACTGCAGGTAGCCGTCGTTGAAGTCCTGCATCGCCTGCCAGCGCCGCTGCTCGGCCTCGCTGAGACCGTCCATCTCGCCTTCCACGCCGGCCGGGAAAGTGATCATGGCGTTGACGTGGACGCCGGCGACCCGGTCGGGCGCCTGCTTGCCGATCTCGGGGGCGACCCACGAGCCGGTGTCGTATCCCTGCACGCCGTACCTGTCGTAGCCGAGCCGGGACATCAGCTCGACCAGGACGCCGGCCATCCTGGCGGCGCTCATGCCGGGCCCGGCCAGCGGCGTGGAGCAGCCGAACCCGGGCAGCGACGGGATCACCAGGTGGAAGGCGTCGGCGGGGTCGCCTCCGTGGGACCGGGGGTCCGACAGCGGGCCGATGACGTCGAGGAAGTCCGCGAAGGTGCCCGGCCAGCCGTGCAGCAGGAGCAGCGGCAGGGCGTCCGGTTCGGGGGAGCGGACGTGCAGGAAATGCACGTTCTGGCCGTCGACGGCGGTGGTGAACTGGGGGTGCCCGTTCAGCGCGGCCTCGTGCGCGCGCCAGTCGTAACCGGTGCGCCAGTAGTCGGCGAGCTCCCGCAGGTATCCGACCGGGACGCCCCGGCTCCAGCCGACCCCGGGCAGCTCGTCCGGCCAGCGGGCGGCGGCCAGCCTCGTGTGGAGATCGTCGATCTGGTCCTGCGGTACGTCGATGCGGAAGGGGTGAATGCCTGTCATGCCCATGACGCTAGGCAGCGCTTAGGACAGGCCCGGTCCTAAGTGTGCGGCAGACTGGTCGACGTGGTGGAGACCTCGGCGAGACTGCTGAAACTGCTGTCGCTCCTGCAGACCCCGCGCGACTGGTCGGCCACCGAGCTCGCCGGCCGTCTCGGCGTCAGCACCCGCACGGTCCGCAGGGACGTCGAGCGGCTGCGCGGCCTCGGATACCCGGTGGACGCCACCCAGGGCGCCGCCGGCTACCGGCTCGGCGCGGGCGCGGCGCTGCCGCCGTTGCTGCTCGACGACGACGAGGCGGTCGCCGTGGTGGTGGGGCTGCGCACGGCGGCGGGCGGCTCGGTCGCCGGGATCGAGGAGACCTCGCTGCGCGCGCTCACGAAGATCGAGCAGGTCCTGCCGTCGCGGCTGCGGTATCGGGTCAGCACCCTGCACACCGCCACGGTCAGAGCCGGTACGGCGCCCGGGCCGCAGGTGTCGACGGACACCCTCATGGTCATCGCGGACGCCTGCCGCCGGCGCGAACGGCTGCGCTTCGACTACACCAGCCCGCGTGGCGGCGACTCCGTGCGGTCGGTGGAGCCGTACCACCTGGTCAGCTTCGGGCGGCACTGGTATCTCGTCGGCTTCGACACCGGCCGCGGCGACTGGCGTACGTTCCGGGTGGACCGGCTCACTCCGCGCACGCCGAACGGGCCGCGCTTCGCGCCGAGGCGGCCGCCGTACGACGACGTGGCGGCCTATCTGGCGTACCAGCTGTCGTCGCGGACGTGGCCGTGCCGGGCCACCGTCACCCTCCACGAGTCCGCCGAAGCCGTCGCCGACCGGGTCTGGCCGGGGATGGGCGTCGTCGAGGCCGTGGACGACCACAGCTGCCTGCTCCACGTCGGCGCCGAGACCCCGTCGGACCTGGTCTGGATGATCACCTCGGTCGACGCCGGCTTCACGCTCACCAGCGGTCCGCCCGAGCTGGCCGACGCCCTGCGCGCACAGGCCGAGCGCTGCCTGCGCGCCGTACGGGAACAGTGAGGGCCGGCCTCCGCGCGGAGGCCGGCCGGGGTGTCGTGTCAGCCGCCGAAGAGGGGGCCGAGCTTGAGCAGCAGCTCGTAGACGCCGTAGGCGAACGGCACGCCCACCCATGCCCAGGTGACGACCATCAGGGCGGTACGCCGCGGCGCCGCCGTGTTCTGCTCCGCCATCATGATCCTCCTTGCGGTACGGCCGCGATGTTCTTCTCGGGCGCCTCGGTGGCCGGCGGCTCGTGGTACTTCGGGTTCACCGGGCGGATCAGCTCGTTGGCCACGAAGCCGACCGCCAGCAGCGCGATCATGATGTAGAGCGACGTCGTGTAGAGCGCCGGGCCCGTCTTGCCGGCCGCCTCCTGGGAGTCGGCGATGGCGTTGACGATCAGCGGGCCGAGGACGCCCGCGGTGGACCACGCCGTCAGCAGGCGGCCGTGGATCGCGCCCACCTGGTACGTGCCGAACAGGTCCTTCAGGTACGCCGGAGCGGTCGCGAAACCGCCGCCGTAGAAGGACAGGATGCCCATCGCGCACAGGATGAACACGAAGCTGGCGGAGTCGCCGGCGAGCGTGATCACCAGGTACAGCAGCGCGCCGACACCGAGGTAGACGCGGTACATGTTCTTGCGCCCGATGGCGTCGGACGCCGACGACCAAGCGAGCCGGCCCGCCATGTTCGCCAGCGAGAGCAGGGCCACGAAGCCCGCCGCCGCGCTGACCGAGACCGGCGTGGACGTGTTGGCGAAGAAGTTCGTGATCATGGGCGCGGCCTTCTCCAGGATGCCGATGCCCGCGGTCACGTTGAAGCAGAGGACGATCCACAGGCACCAGAACTGCGGCGTGCGGATCGCGTTGCGTGCCGAGACGTTCGCGGTCGTGATGAGCGCGCGCCCGGTCGTCTCCGGCGGTGTCCAGCCCGCGGGGCGCCAGCCTTCCTTGGGGACCCTGATCAGGAAGACGCCGAGGGACATGAAGATCGCGTAGACGACGCCGTGCACGACGAACGCCGTCGCGATCCCGCTGGTCGTCGAGCCGAAGGAGCTGAGCATCTGCGCCGACCACGGCGAGGCGATGAGCGCGCCGCCGCCGAAGCCCATGATCGCGATGCCCGTCGCCATGCCGGGACGGTCGGGGAACCACTTCATCAGCGTGGACACCGGCGAGATGTAACCGATGCCGAGGCCGATGCCGCCGACGATGCCGTACCCGAAGACGACCAGCCAGTACTGCCCGGTCGCGACGCCGAGCGCGGCGATCAGGAAGCCGACCGAGAAGCAGACGGTCGAGACGAACATCGCCCAGCGCGGGCCGTTGCGCTCCACCAGCGGTCCGCCGAACGCGGCGGACAGGCCCAGCATGACGATGCCGAGCTGGAAGGGGAGGGCGCTCTGGGTGCCCGAGAGGTGGAGAGCGTCTTCAAGCGCGGGCTTGAAGACGCTCCACGCGTACGCCTGCCCGATGGAGAGGTGTACGGACAGCGCGGCCGGGGGAACCAGCCACCGGCTCCAGGTGGGTGGCGCCACCGAACGGGCGCGACTCAGAAACCCACCAGAGGTGGAATATTTCAACGTTTGACCATCTTCCGGCATGAATGAGTAGTATGTCGGCATTGATACTGTTTGTCTAGATTATCTGACAGTAGTCATGCCACTGCGTCATGGAGTCGCTGCCGCGGCCCGGGGGCTGTCGCGACCGCCCCAGCGGCTCGAGGAACAGTGTGCAGTATTTTGGACAACGCTGGATAGCCGGAAATGGAGTATCGGGTGGCTAAAAAGGCTCCACGGCAGGACGTCGGCGACGAAGCCCTCCATGTCGGATCACCGAAGCAGTGGGCGGCCGGCGTGCCCGGCGTGGCCCACTCCCTGGAGATCTCGTACGCCCAGATGGGGGTCAAGCGCGCATTCCTGACGTTGACTCAGGTCAACCAGAAGAACGGCTTCGACTGCCCCGGCTGCGCGTGGCCGGAAGGCGATCATCGCAGCTTCGCCGAGTTCTGCGAGAACGGCGCGAAAGCGGTCGCCGAGGAGGCCACCCTGCGCAGGGTGACGCGCGAGTTCTTCGCCGAGCACCCGGTCAGCGAGCTGGCGAAGCGAACGGACTACTGGCTCGGGCAGCAGGGCCGGCTCACCGAGCCGATGCTCAAGGCGGCCGGCTCCGACCACTACGTGCCGGTGTCGTGGGACGACGCGTTCTCGCTCATCGCCGACGAGCTGCGGGGCCTCGACAGCCCGGACGAGGCGCTCTTCTACACCTCCGGCCGCACGTCGAACGAGGCCGCGTACGTCTACCAGCTCCTGGTGCGCCGGTTCGGCACCAACAACCTGCCCGACTGCTCCAACATGTGCCACGAGTCCAGCGGCTCGGCGCTCACCGAGACGCTCGGCATCGGCAAGGGCACGGTCCTGCTGGACGACCTCTACAAGTCCGACCTGATCTTCGTCGTCGGCCAGAATCCCGGCACCAACCACCCGCGCATGCTGACGGCCCTGGAGAAGGCCAAGAAGAACGGCGCCCGCATCATCGCGGTGAACCCGCTGCCCGAGGCCGGCCTGATGCGGTTCAAGAACCCGCAGCGACCGGTGGGCGTCGTCGGCAACGGCACCCAGATGGCCGACCGGTTCCTGCAGATCCGCATCAACGGCGACCTCGCGCTCTTCCAGGCCCTGTCGCAGCGGCTGCTGGAGGCCGATGACGCGGCTCCCGGCACGGTGATCGACCGCCGCTTCGTCGAGGAGCACACGCACGGCTTCGACGACTGGGAGAAGCACCTCCGCGACCTCGACTGGGCGGACGTCGAGGAGGCGACGGGGCTGTCCCGCGCGGAGATCGACGACACGGCCAAGGAGATCCTCGGCGCGAAGTCGGTCATCGTCTGCTGGGCGATGGGCCTCACCCAGCACAAGAACTCCGTGCCGACCATCCGCGAGGTCGTCAACTTCCTGCTGCTGCGCGGCAACGTCGGTCGTCCCGGCGCCGGTGTCTGCCCGGTGCGCGGGCACTCCAACGTCCAGGGTGACCGCACGATGGGCATCTACGAGAAGCCCCCGGCGGCCTTCCTCGACGCGCTGCGCGCCGAGTTCGGCTTCGAGCCGCCGCGCGAGCACGGCCACGACGTCGTCGACTCGATCAGGGCGCTGCGCGACGGCGAGGCCAAGGTGTTCTTCGCCATGGGCGGCAACTTCGTCTCCGCGACTCCCGACACCGAGGTGACCGAGGCGGCGCTGCGCAAGGCCCGGCTCACCGTCCAGGTGTCGACCAAGCTCAACCGCTCGCACGCGGTCTGCGGCGAGCAGGCGCTCATCCTGCCCACGCTGGGCCGTACGGAGCGCGACGGCGACCGGTTCGTCACCGTCGAGGACTCCATGGGCATGGTGCAC
Organism: Nonomuraea terrae; assembly: GCF_004348995.1. Taxonomy (GTDB): domain Bacteria; phylum Actinomycetota; class Actinomycetes; order Streptosporangiales; family Streptosporangiaceae; genus Nonomuraea; species Nonomuraea terrae. Next base: position 71,174 of record NZ_SMKQ01000002.1, on the reverse strand, counting down.
GCCTCCAGGGGACGCCTGCGCCCGGCCTCGCCGGACCTGCTGCCCGAGGTCGCCATCGTCTGCAGGCTCGCCAGGCGGCTGTTCGGCCAGGACGGCATCCCGTGGGAGCGCTTCGAGTCGGACTACGACGCCATCCGCGACAGCATCGAGCGCGTGGTGCCCGGCTTCGACGACTTCAACGCCCGCGTACGCGAGCCGGGCGGGTTCGTGCTGCCGAACGCGCCGCGTGACGAACGGCGTTTCGCCACCGTCACGGGCAAGGCGAACTTCACCGTCAACGAGCTGCGGGTGCTGCGCGTCCCGGAGGGGCGGCTGCTGCTGCAGACGCTGCGCAGCCACGACCAGTACAACACCACCATCTACGGCCTGGACGACCGCTACCGCGGCGTCCACCAGGGCCGCAGGGTCGTGTTCGTCAACCCCGACGACCTGGCCCGGCTCGGCATCGCCGACGGCGAGACGGTCGACCTGGTCAGCGAGTGGCCCGACGGGGAGCGCACGGCCGAAGGGTTCCGGGTGATCGCGTACGCCACCGCGCGCGGCTGCTGCGCGGCGTACTACCCCGAGACCAACGTGCTCGTGCCGCTGGACTCGGTCGCGGAGACGTCCAACACGCCGACCTCGAAGAGCATCGTGGTGCGCCTCGCCCGCCGGGTGATGTCGGTCTCCGGGTAGGCCGATTCGGGATACTCTGCCGGGCGTGCGGCGAGTGATCAGGTCTCGAGGGTTATGGTGCGTGCTGTCCGCTGCCGTTCTGGCGGCGGTCGCCGTGCTGGTCGTACGCTCCCGCCGCCGCCCGGCGGGAGCGCCACCTGAGACGGCGAGCCCGGCAGGAGCGCCGCCCGAGCCCGAGAGCCCGGTGACGCAGTGGCCCCCGGCGCCGATCCTCGGCACCCCGACCGAGAAGGACGCCGACCGGTACGCCGCCAAGCCGTCCGTCCTGGATCGCCCCTCCCGGCTCTTCCCACCCCGGCAGCCGCTGGACGGGGCCACCCGGCGCCGCCTGACCCGCTGGGCCGTTGCCGGGCTCGCGCTCGTCGTGCTGGCCGGGGGCGTTCAGGCTCTGGAATCGGCCGTCTTCTCCGGCGGAACGGAGGAGGCGACGGTGGCCGAGACGGAGCAGGGCGGCTCAGCTGTCTTCGTAGGCACAGGCGGCCGGCAGGAGCCGGTCCCCGACTACGCGTCGAGCCCCGACCACGCATCAGTCCCCGACCACGCATCAGTCCCCGACTACGCGTCGAGCCCCGACGCGGACTGCCGCCCCCAGAAGGCCGCCCCGCGCGTACGGAAGATCGACGCGAAGGTCTCCCGGGCGGTGAACCGGCAGTGGCGGCGGATCGAGGCGTGGCTGAAGAAGAACGCCCCGCGCAGCCATCGCACGCTCGGCAGGCCCGCGAAGGCCCGGGCCATCGCGGCGGCCGAGGCGGAGCTGGGGGTGCGCTTCCCCGACGATCTGCGGGCGTCGCTGCTGCGGCACGACGGGACCACGTTCGTGGCGGAGACCTGGGGCTTCGGCTTCCTGGGCCACTGGAACATGAGCGTCCGCGAGATCCGGGAGAACTGGTGGCAGCTCTGCGAGATCGACGGCGAGGACATGGGCGGCGATCCGCGCGAGGAGTGGTGGGACGGGCGCATGCTGCCCGTCGGCGCCGATGGGAGCGGTGATCATCTCGTGGTCGACACGGTGCGGCGCGACGTCGGAGACACCGATCACGAGGGCAGTATGAGCTTCGCGCCAGGAGGGGTGCGGATTCGCTCTTACTACGCCCTGCTCAAGGCCACCGCCGACGCCCTGGAGCAGGGCGGCTCCATCGGCTACTGGCGGCCGAGGGCGGCCGGCGGCGAGCTGGAATGGGACGTGCGCTGACTCGGGCGCCGTCGAGCAGGTAGTCCGACATGCGCACCCGGCGCAGCCGCCGCCAGAACGCGACCGCGGTGTCCGGCCAGAGCACCGTGATCCGGCCGCTGCTCGGGTCCTGGTACCAGCTGCGGCAGCCGCCCGTCTGCCACACCGTGTGGGCCATGCGGCCCTGCAGCCACTCGTTGAAGGCGCGCTGCACCTCGGCGCGCACTTCGAGGGAACCCCGGCGCCGCATCCGGCGCACGCAGGCCACGACGTAGCGGGCCTGCGCCTCGATCATGAAGATCTGGGAGTTGTGGCCGAGCGCGGTGTTCGGGCCGACCATGACGAACAGGTTGGGGAAACCGGCGACCGTGGTGCCCAGGTACGCCTGGTCGCCGTCCCGCCACGCCTCCGCCAGCGAGAGGCCGTCACGGCCGACGATCGACATGCGGGTCACGGTGTGATGGGCGTCGAAGCCGGTCGCGTAGATCAGCACGTCGGCCGGCGCCTCGACGCCGTCCGTCCCCACCACCGAACCGGGCCGGACCTCCTTGACGCCGCCGTCGCGCACCTCGACATCCGGGCGGGTGAGGGCCGGATACCAGTCGCTGGAGATGAGCAGGCGCTTGCAGCCGATCGCGTAGTCCGGGGTCAGCCTGGCCCGCAGCTCCGGGTCGGCGACCTGCCGTTCCAGCAGCCTCCTGGCGTACCGGGCGGTCGTGGCCATGGCGGCCGGGTCGCCGACGAAGCCGCGGGCCCGCTTCTCGTGGGTCCAGAACAGCCTGGCCCGCACGTACCACCGGTACGGCGGGAGACGCCGGGCGAGCCACCGCTGCCGCTCGGTGAACGCGCGGTCCGCCTTGGGCAGGATCCAAGGCGGCGTGCGCTGGTACACCGTCACCGCGGCGGCTCGCCCGGCGATGGCCGGGACGAACTGGATCGCGCTGGCCCCCGTGCCAAGCACCGCGATCCGCTTCCCGGTCAGATCGACCCCGTGATCCCACGTGGCCGAGTGGAACACCGCCCCCCGGAACTGCGCGGCGCCCGGCAGGTCCGGAATGGCGGGGTGGTGCAGCGGCCCGACCGCGGAGACCACGAACCGGGCCGTGTACCGCTCTCCCGCCGCCGTGGTCACCTCCCAGTGCCGGCCCGACCAGCGTGCCTCGACGACCTTCGCGCCGTACCGGATCCGGTCGAGCAGGCCGCGCCTGCGGGCGACGCCGCGCAGGTAGTCCAGGATCTCCGCCTGGCCGGCGAAGAGCCGGGTCCAGCCGGCCCGCTGGTCGAAGGAGAAGGAGTACAGCGGCGACGGGATGTCGCAGCAGCAGCCCGGATAGGTGTTGTCCCGCCAGGTGCCGCCGAGGTCGTCGGCGGCCTCCAGGACGAGGAACGAGCGCAGGCCGGCCCGGTCGAGCAGCGCGGCCACCCCCAGGCCGCTGAACCCGGCGCCGATGATCAGCACGTCGAGCTCGGCGCTGCCGGGCCGGCCCCGCTCAGCCTGTCGCGGCATCGGACTCCTCGCTCAGCCGCCGCTTGAGCACCTTGCCTGCCGGGTTGCGGGGCAGCTCGGTGACGAACCGGAACTCGGCCGGGATCTTGTAGTCGGCCAGCCGGGCGGCGGCGTAGGCGCGCAACTCCTCGGCGGTGGGCGAGGTGCCGGGCCGCGGGACGACGACCGCGCGGACCCGCTCGTCGAAGAGGGGGTCGGGCACGCCGACCACGGCGATGTCGGCGACGTCCGGGTGCTCGGCGATGACGCTCTCGACCTCCAGGCTGTAGATGTTCTCGCCACCCCGGATGATCATGTCGTTGAGCCGGTCGAGCACGCGTACGTAGCCGTCGGCGTCGACGGACCCGACGTCGCCGGTGCGCAGCCAGCCGCCGGCGAAGGCCTTCGCGGTGGCGCCGGGCCGTTCCCAATACCCGGCCGCGACCACCGGACCGCGTACGCACAGCTCGCCGACCTGCCCCCGCAGGTCACGAGGCGGTGCGCCGTCGATCGAGATGCCCAGCTCGACGCCGGACACGGCCCGGCCGACGCTCCAGGGCCGCGTCGTGTACTCCTCGCCGTCGACGTACGTGACGATCGAGGTCGCCTCGGTCAGCCCCCAGACGTTGGCCAGCCGCAGCTTGGGCAGCCGCTCCGCCACCTGCGCGGGGAAGGTCTCGGGCACCGGCGAGCCGCCCATGACGAACAGCCGCAGCGCCGACAGGTCCGCGGAGTCGACGTCGTCCAGCATCAGCAGCAGCCGCAGCATCGCCGCGACCCCCGCGAACACCGTGATCCGCTCGCGGACGAAGAGGTCGAGCACGGTGGCCGCGTGGAACGACGGCGTCATCACGCAGCAGCCGCCGGCCGAGACGAAACCGACGAATAACGACACCAGGCCGGTGGCGTGGAACATCGGCGCCGCGATCAGCGTGCGCTCGCCGGGCGCCGCGCCGAGCCGCTCCCGGACGGTGCCCGCGTTGAACAGCAGGTTCGCGTGGGTCTGCATCGCGCCCTTCGGTCTGCCGGTCGTGCCCGAGGTGTACAGCAGGTGGGCGACGTCGCCGGGCCTGCGGGCGACGCCGGGCGGCGTGGCGGGGGCCGGCGGGGCGCCGGTGCAGGCGACGATCTCGGCCACCCGCAGCGGCTCGGCCACCGAGTCCGGCGCCAGCCGGGCGGCGAAGTCATCGTCGGTCAGGACGTACCGGGCGCCGCTGTCGCGTAAGACGTACTCGATCTCCGGGGTGGTGAACCGGGTGTTCACCAGCACGGCGATCGCTCCGGCCAGCTGGATGCCGAGGTAGCCGGTGGCGTGGTGCCAGCCGTTCGGCAGCAGGACGGCCACCCGGTCGCCGGGCCGGACGCCCAGCGCGGCCAGCCTGGCGGCGGCGGCCCGCGCGCGTCGCAACACGGCCGCGTAGTCGAGCCGCCGCGGCCCGTCGACCAGCGCCTCGCGCGAGCCGTGCTCCTTCGCGACCGCGAGCAACATCGAGGCGATCGTGTCAGTCAAGGTTTCTCCGGGGTCGGGGTCGCGGCTCGTGTCGATCAAACGATCGGCATGCTAGGGCGGAGCCTGCTCGGCCGTCAAGGCGAGGCATGTTCGCGCGCGGGGCCGCCCTGCTAGGCTCGCCGCACTCATCGGCCACTGACCTGGGCCGACGGGAGGCGGAGCGGAAAGGCGGACCCGATTGGCCAGGAAGCGCAGCCTGGACGAAGGCCCGGTGCTGCGAGAGCGGATCATGGGCCAGGCCAGCGCGCTCTTCCAGGAGCGCGGCTACGCGGCGACCTCGATCCGGGACATCGCCGAGGCGGCGGGCATCTCGTCCTCGACGATGTACCACTACTTCCAGAACAAACAGGAAGTGCTGTACGCGATCATCACGAAGTTCATGGCGGACTTCCTCGCGGCGACCGTGCCGGTGCTGCAGGACCGGACCAGGCCGCCCACCGCGCGGATACGGGAGATCGTCCGCGTCCATCTGGAGATGAGCGACGACCGACGGCCCGAGCTGCTGATCGGCAACCCGATCCGCTACGCGCTCAGCCCTGACCAGCGGCGCGAGGGCATCCACCTGCAGAAGGCGTACCACGACGCGGTGCGCGACGTGATCGCCGAGGGGTGCGCGACCGGCGAGTTCCAGGTCGACGACGCCGGCATGGCCACGATGGCGGTGCTCGACATGCTCAACGGCGTGCGCGAATGGTTCCGGCGGTCGGGCCCGTTGAGCCGGGACGAGGTCGTCCACCACTACACCACCTTCGTCTGCAAGATCCTCCGCGCCTGATCGCGGCTCCGGGAGACGAACGTCGTGGACGAACGGCTTTCGTTCTGTGGCGAATTACGCATTCGAGGCGAGGAATCCTGCCTTGCCGGAGATCACACGGGCAGGTCAGGGCGTCCGCCACGGGTTCCGGCCCCGGGGGGTTGATGATCCGGCGCGCGGCGTTCGCATAGAGTTGCGGCTCGTGACAGGGACGCCTGTCGCGCAGCGCCGCCTTTCCGGCGCCGGAACCGGGCCCGACGCAGACCGGGCGTTCCGCGACCGCAGCCATTGATGTGAGATGAGGACGAACTGTGTCACGACTTCGTACGGCCCCGAAGGCGGTCCTGCTGCTCGCCGTGATGGCGGGGTTGTCGGCTTGCGGGAGCTCTTCGGCGCAGGCCCCCGCCGTGGACACGCCGTCGGCGGCGTCGAGCTCGGCCGCCGCCGCGCCCAGCTCCGCCGTTGAGACGCCGAGCTCCGCCGTTGAGACGCCGAGTGAGAGCGGCACGCCGACCGCTCCGGCGGCCGCCGTGCCCGCCTGCGCGGCCGACGACGTCGAGGTGACGCTCACTGAGCAGCCGCAGCGGCGCGAGGGAGACACCCGGATGGCGCTCCTGCACGTCACGAACACCTCTGACGGCACCTGCGGCGTGGCGGGCCGGCCGGTGGTCACCCTGGTGAACGCGGCCGACGAGGCCGTGGACGTGCCCACGGAGAACGTCGCCCAGCCGGGCGAGTCGGTCCCGGCCGACCTGACCGCGGGCGGCGGCGCGTTCGCCGGGATCAAGTGGACGGTCTGCGACAAGAGCGACTCCGACTGCCCGACCGGCAACGGCTTCAAGGTGGGGCTCGCCAAGGGCGGGCCGCAGGTGGCGGCGACCCTGGAGGGCTTCCCCGCCCCCGAGCAGTCCGGCATCACCGTCAAGTCGCTCCAGGTCGGCACGTTCCAGCCCAGCAACCAGGGCGTCGTCGCCTGGTAGCGCGTACTCAGCAGGATTTAGGTACCTCTACTCAGGCGGCCGGCGCGTCCAGGCCGGACCCTGGGAGCATGAGCAAACCCGTCCAGCCCAGCATGACCGCCGCTTACTTCGCGCAGTGCGTCATCTCGTTCGGTGTGGCGCTCGGGAGCGTGACGCTCGGCGTCCTCTACCTCCCCATCGACGCCTGGATCCGGGCGTTCCTGGCGATCGCCGTGCTCTACACGGTGACGTCGGCCTTCGTCCTGGCCAAGTGCATCCGGGACCGGCACGAGGTGGCCAACATGGCGAGCCGCATCGACCAGGCGCGCCTGGACAAGCTGCTCGCCGAGCACGACCCGTTCAAGGTCGACGCTTCCTGAGCCCGCTACGCCTGGTCGAGCCCGCGCTCGATGGCGTAGCGGACGAGCTCGACCCGGTTGTGGAGGTGGAGCTTGCTCAGGGTGTTCTGCACGTGGTTCTGCACGGTGCGGTGGCTGAGCGTCAGCCGTTCGGCGATCTGCTTGTAGGACAGGCCCTTGGCGACGAGGCGCAGCACCTCGGTCTCGCGGTCGGTGAGGCGGGGGCCTCCGACTGCGGGCCGCTGCGTGGCCAGGCGGCGGTACTCGCCGAGCACCAGACCGGCCAGGCCGGGGGTGAAGACCGGTTCGCCCTCGGCCGTGCGCCGGACGGCGTCGAGGAACTCCTCCCGGCTCGCGGACTTGACCAGGTAGCCGGAGGCGCCCGCCTTGACGGCCTCCAGCACGTCGTCCTGCTCGCCGCTGGCCGACAGCACCAGCACGCGGGGCGGCCGCTCGGACGCCGCCAGCCCTCGGGCCACCTCCACCCCGGCCAGGTCGGGGAGCCGCAGGTCGAGCACGACCACGTCGGGGCGTACGGCGCCGGCGACGCGCAACGCCTGGCGCCCGTCGCCGACGGTCGCCACCACCTCGTAACCGGCCTGCTCCAGGTCACGGGCGACCGCGTCCCGCCACATCGGGTGGTCGTCCACCACCATCACCCGCAGAGCGCTGGTCATGCCCGTCACTCTAGAAGCAGAGGGACGGTCAGTTCGACCTCGGTGCCCTGGCCGGGGGCGGACGTGATCTCGACGGTGCCGCCCACTCCCGCGATCCGGCCCCGGACGGACTGCGCGATGCCGAGCCTGCCCTCGGCCGCGGCCTCCTCGATGCGTCCCGCGGGGATGCCGGGGCCGTCGTCGCGTACGGTGACCGTCATCCGGACGCCGTCGTCCTCGGCGAAGACCCAGGCACCGGCATCCTTGCCGCAGTGGCGCCGGACGTTGTCGAGCGCCGCGCCCACGGCCGCCACGACCTCCCGGGCCTGGTGGGCGGGGAGCGGCAGCGGGGTCGCGGGGGTCGATACGGTGACCGTCGCGGAGGCGAAGCGGCGTAATCGGGCGCCCACGTCGACCGTCTCCGCGGTGTCCTGGTCCGGTGGCCCGCTGCGGACCATCTCGCGCAGCGCCGCCTCCTGTTCACCGGCCAGCCGTCCCAGCTCGGCGGCCTCCCCGCCGATCTCCAGGCCGCGGCGCTGCACCAGCGCCAGCACCTGCAGGACGGAGTCGTGGATGCCGCGGGCGAGCCGTTCGCGCTCGCGGACGGCGGCCTCCGCCTCGACGGCGCGCTGGAGCCGTTCCTCCGCCTGTTTGGTGAGCCGGGCCACGTGGCCGACGACGCTGCCGGCGAGGATGAGCAGCACGGCCCCGTTGACGGGGGCGGACAGGCTCCATTCGCGCAGGCCGCGCAGCCACAGGTCGCCGAGCGACAGGATGACCGCCGAGACGGCGCCGGCCCGCCGCCCGCCGTACACGCCCCAGGCCAGGACCGGCCCGCCGACCCAGGTCGCCGTGAGCGGCATCAGCCCGGAGGCCCTGGCGTCGGGCCCCTGGACGTACGGCGAGCTCAGCAGGCAGGCGAGCGTGACGACGACGTCGAGCGCCAGGAGCCGCGCGTTCGGGCGGGCGACGGTGACGACCGCCGTCCAGACCGCCATCACGCCGATGACCAGCCAGCCCGCGACGGGACGCTGGTAGCCGCCGGCGCTCACCAGCAGCAGCACGGCGTACCCCAGGGAGGCGACGCGGTAGACCGCGATCGCCCGCCAGAACGACCCCTCGATCCCCATATGACCTGACTTTAGGGGGCGGATCAGTCGAGCCAGATGACGATTCCGGTCATGCCGTTGAGGACGGCGGCGACGCCCGCCCGGATGGCCCGGCCGGCGCGTTCGGGGGTGAAGCTCGCCGGATCGTACGTCGAGGACATGCCGAGACCTTCGCCGCGGAACGACGCGCCGGTCCAGTCCGCGGCGGTGACGTTCTCCGTGGGCTCGGCCAGCTCCGCGCCGACCACGAGGAACTGCTGGTCGAGGTGGTTGGGGCTGACCATGGCCAGGGGGTCGACGAGGTCGTTGCCGGCGCTGACGATGAGGTCGGGCTTCAGCTGGATCGCCTGGCTGATGCTCGCGACGTACTGGTGCGGGTCCGTGGGCGCGATGGTCCGCAGGTCGACGTCGTTCTCCTCGGCCCACGTCAGCACGGCGTCCACCAGGGTCCGGGTCTGGGGGTCCTGGCCGGTCGTGAGCAGTACCACGCGGTAGTCCTCCGACGGGCGCACGTCGTCCCAGGAGCCGGCGCGCGGCGTGATCGTCGACTCGGGGGCCGGCGTCGCGGCCGGATCGGAGAACCCCGGGGCGAGGGAGCCGACGGCGGTGGGCTCGGCGTGCGGTCGCGACCAGTCGTCGCCCGCGCCGCATCCGCCGGCCAGTGCGGCGAGCGCGACCACCGCGGCGAGCGTTCGGGCGGGCAGGAGCCGGGAGCGCATGGGATGGAGTCCTCCGGGACGGCGGGGAAGAAGGCGCCGGTCGGGTGCCGGCACCAGCGCCTAATTCCTACCTCATTGCCCCTGATTCTTCGAGATAAGGGTCGTTTCTGCCTAGTTGGGTTCATTGTCGGTTCGCGGATGCGACGCCGTTCGTTCATGTCGGCCGAGGAGATTGCGTACGTCCGAAACTCCTAGAGGAGTCACATGTTCCACGTCGCTCGGCGTCGTGCCTGTGCCGTCGCCGCCGTAGCCGTGGCCGTTCTGCTCAGCGCCGCACCCGCGTTCGCCCATGGATTCACCTCGACCGTCTACGTCGAGCTCACCTCGCCCGGCAGCGGGCACGTGCGGTCGGAGATCGGGCTGGAGTACGACCTGCTCGTCGTCTCGGCCGCCGACGCGCAGGGCGACGATCCGCTGTTCCGGCAGGGCGACACCGCCTGGGAGAACGGCGACACGCCAGGCCAGAAGGCCGCGCTCGACGCCCACGCCGACTCGGTCGTGGCGTACGTGACCAGGCGCTTCGGCGTCACGGCCGAGGGCGAGGCGTGCACCCCGGCGCGCGACGGAGACTTCTCGATCGAGCAGCGCGAGGGCGTGCCGTACGCGCTGCTGGTGCTCGACTACCGCTGTCCCGCCGCCGCGCAGGCGCACGAGGTGCGCAGCGGGCTGTTCCCCGACGCCGAGGGCTACGTGAAGGACACCAAGACGGTGATCACGTACGACCTGGACCTGGTCTCCGGCAGCGCGGCCCTCGACGCCGAGCATCCGGCGTTCTCCACCCAGCAGTCCTTCGCCGAGCGGTTCTGGAACTTCTTCCGGCTCGGCGCCGAGCACCTGCTCACCGGGCTCGACCACATCCTGTTCCTGCTGGCGCTCATCGCCGGGTCGCGCCGGCTTCGCGAGATCGTGCTGGCGGCGACGACGTTCACGCTGGCCCATTCGGTGACCTTCATCCTCGCCGCGCTCGGGCTCGTCGAGGTGCCGGCCGCGTTCGTCGAGCCGGTCATCGCGCTGTCGATCGCGGTCGTCGCGGGCTGGCACCTGTGGCGGCTCTGGAGCCGCCGGTCGCACGCCACGGAGCTGGAGAGCCTCGGTGCCGGTCACTTCAGCCTGGACCGCGCGGGCTGGACCAGGCTCGCGGTGGTCTTCTGCTTCGGCCTGGTGCACGGGCTCGGCTTCGCCTCGGCCCTGGGCATCGACCAGCCTTTGTCGTGGACGCTGCTGTGGTCGTTGCTGGTCTTCAACGTGGGCATCGAGGCCGTCCAGCTGGCCGTCATCGCCGTCGTCTTCCCGCTGCTCGCCGTGCTGCGCCGTCGTCGGCCGGTCGCGGGCCTGTGGGCGACGGGGGCGATCGCCGCGGGGGTGTCGGTCATGGGGCTGGTGTGGTTCGTGCAGCGTGTGATCGGAATATGAGAAATCTTCGCATCTTCCGGCAAGCGCCAGCGTGAGACTGCCCGAAGTTAACCCATTGGTCACCGATGCCCGAAATGGTTAATCGGCTTTTCAGTACCCTCTCAGTGCTTGAACGGACAAAATCTGATGAAGCTTGACAATGGCACGCAGCGGCGTGGGCAGTTCCTTCGCCGGGCCGCTGTGGCCGCCACCGCGGCGGTCATGGGCGTCAGCGCTGTGATCGGCAGCGGCCTGACAGCCGCCGCCCAGGCCGCCGACGGCACGGCGCCCACCGGCATCGTCCTCGGCGTGGGCGCCAACGAGGCCCAGCGCGTCGTGTCCTGGTACGCCGCGGACGGCACCGCCAAGGTCGTCCAGGTGGCCCCCACCCACAAGGTCCACAAGGGCCAGTTCCCCAAGGACGCCGTCACCATCCCGGCCACCGTCACCGCGAACGTCGTCAGCGGCGGTTACAACGGGCACGCCACGATCAACGGCCTGAAGGAGCACACCTCGTACTCCTACCGGGTCGGCACCGGCGGCACCTGGTCCCCGACGTACACCTTCAAGACCCAGAAGTTCGACGGCGACTTCGACTTCCTGTTCTTCGGCGACCCGCAGATCGGCTCGTCGGGCAACTCGACCAGGGACGGCGACGGCTGGGCCGACACCCTGCGGGTGGCCACCGCCGCCAACCCGAACGCCGAACTGCTGGTCTCCGGCGGCGACCAGGTCGAGAGCGCCAACAACGAGACCAACTGGAACGACTTCCTGCGGCCCGACCAGCTGCGCCGGTACCCGTGGGCCGCCACCATCGGCAACCACGACGTCGGCGGCAAGGCGTACGAGCAGCACTTCTGGACGCCGAACACCGACCGTTCCACGCCGTTCTACAACGGTGACACGAACACCCGCTCCGGCGGCGACTACTGGTACACCTACAAGGACGTGCTGTTCATCGACCTGAACAGCAACGCCTACGCCAACGGCTCCGACGCCGCGCACATCGACTACGTCACCAAGGTCATCAAGGAGCACGGCGCCGACGCCAAGCACACCGTGCTGGTCTACCACCACGCGATCTACTCGCCGGCCAACCACGCCAACGACGGCGACAACCAGCTGCGCCGCAAGGACTTCCCGACCGCCTTCTCGAACCTCGGCGTCGACCTGGTCCTGCAGGGTCACGACCACAGCTACTCCCGCAGCTACGTGATCAAGAACGGTCAGAAGGCGAACCCGGACGAGAAGCCCGGCGACGCCGAGGTCGAGGCCGGTCCGGGCGGCGTCATCTACGTGACGGCCAACTCCGCCTCCGGCTCGAAGTACTACGACCTGAGCAAGCCCGACATCACCAAGGACCCGAACTACGGTCCCGACCCGCTCAACCCCAAGAACCACTGGGCGAACTCGGTCGAGAACCAGGAGCACGTGCGTACGTACGTGAAGGTCCAGGTGGACGACGACAAGCTGACCGTCGAGAACGTCCGCAGCGGCGACTGCGAAGGCCCCAACTCCGCCGTGGAGCTGGGCCAGGAGTCCTGGTGCGGCCCTGACAGCGGCGCCAGCCCCGCGCAGCCCGTCGGCTCGCTCGTCGACAAGGTGGTCATCAACCCCTCCCGCGACGACGACGGCCACGGCGATGACCACGGCGATGACCACGGTCACGGCAACGGTCACGACGGCAAGGACGACCACGGCAACGGCCACGGCCACGACGATGAGGACAGCGCGGTCGCGACCACCACGGCGAGCTGGCTCCAGTAGCCGATCGCGGTCGCGCCGGACCCGCTGATCCGGCCTGCTCCTCGTAGTGGGGTGGGCGTCGCCGACGCCCACCCCATCCGCACATCCGCAACTCCCAGACTGCCCGAGGTTCACCAGATGCGTCCGACCACAGCGTTCGCAGCCATCGTGGCGTTGCTCGCCGCGCTCGGCCTCGCCGGCCCCGCCGCCGCGGCGGACGGTGACGCCTCATGGGCGGTCGGCACGGCCGCCAACGACTTCGGCTCCGACCGGGACAACTACAGCTACGTGCTGAACCCCGGCGGGAGCCTCACCGACGGCATCGTGATCACGAATGACGGCACCACGCCGCTCCACCTGGCCGTGTACGCCGCCGACGCGTTCACCTCCGGCGAAGGGCGGCTCGACCTGCGTCCCAAGAACGCCGAGGCGGCGGGGGTGGGCGCGTGGGTCCGCCCAGAGCGCCCCGACGTGACGGTCGAGCCCGGTCAGTCGGCCGAGGTGCCGTTCACGCTGACCCTTCCCGGCGACGTGGCGCCCGGCGACTACATGGGCGGCGTCGTCACCGAAGGTGAGGGGAACCAGCGGCACGGCATCCGCATCCGCCTCCGCGTGGGCGGCGAGCTGAAGCCGCGCCTGTCGGTGGAGGACGTGCGGGTGAGCTACTCGGGGACGTCCAACCCGTTCGGCGCGGGTGACGCCTCCGTCGCGTACACGATCCGCAACACGGGCAACGCCATCCTCGCCGCCCGGCAGGAGGTGTCGCTGTCCGGGCCCTTCGGCAGCCTGGCGGTGGACGCCGGGAAGATCGCGGACACGCCGCAGCTGTTGCCCGGCGACACCTGGAAGGTGTCCGTGCCGGTCCGCGGGGTGGCGCCCGTGCTGCGGGTGGCGGGGACGGTCGCGCTCACGCCGCTGCTCACCGACGCGTCCAACTCGATCGCCCCGCTCACCGCCGTCCAGACCACCGCGCACACGTGGACGCTCCCGTGGGCGCTGCTGCTCCTCCTCGCCGTCGTCTGCGTGCTCGCCGTGCTCGGCTACCGGCTCGTGCGCCGGCGTTCCGCCTGAAACGCTGTCGACAGCGCGCCGATCCCGGCCGGATCATGCTGGGGTGCTGATCCCCGACGTCACCCTCGAACTGGTCCCGCACTGCGAGAGCGTGCCTCGGCCCGCCTGCGCGCCCGAAAAGGTCAGCCCTTCAGGCCGGACATCATCGCGGCCTGCATGAAGTGCCGCTGCGCCAGCAGGTAGACGATCAGGATCGGCAGGAAGGCCAGCACCGCCCCGGCCATCTCCAGGGGAGCTGGCTGACCTGCTGGCGCAGGCCGGCGACGCCCACGGTGAGGGTGCGCATGCTCTCGTCCTGGCCGACGACCAGTGCCAGAGGAGGTCGTTCGTCACTCCGAGCCCGTCAGTGGGGATTCTTCATTAAGGGCTGGGCCGTTATTCACAACCAGCGTTCGAGCCAGGTGATGGCGCTGTCCGGCTCGGCCTCGTGGCCGCCGCCGTGCAGTTCGAGCCGTACGCGGTCGGCGTGGCCGAGGCGGGCCCAGTGCTCCCTGGCCCGCTCGAACTCGGCGGCGACCTCCGCGGGCCAGCCGATGTCGTCCGCCCACCCGTGCTGCACCATGACGGGCCGCGGGCAGATCAGGCTGAGGAGATCCGCGTCGGCGAACTCGCGCAGGAGCCCGGGGTGGTGGGCGTGGAAGGCGGGTGTGTCGAGGAAACACGTGTACCTCGGGTCCGGCACGGCCAGCTTGCCCAGGCGCTCGTTGAAGTACGACGAGATCACGCCGGCCCGGAGCCGGGGCTCAAGGGGCATCCAGTACTGCGTGGCCAGCCCGCCCCAGCTCCGCCCCCACATGCCGATCCGGCCGGGGTCGACGGGCGCGAGGTCGGCCACGACGTCCAGCAGGCATCGCGCCCGTGCGAACTCGATGCCCTCCACCAGCCCGCCGCCGATCCAGGCGAGCCGCTGGAGGCGGTTGCGCTCCTCGTAGCCGGCCACGTTGAACGGCGCGAGCACCGTGAATCCCCTGCGGACCAGCTCGACCCCCGCTTCGTGGTACGCCCCCGACCCGTCGCAGACCTCGAACGCGATCTCCGGAACGCTGTCCAGGCCGTGCTGGAACACCACGAGCCGGCCGTCGTGGTCCCCCCGCGGGGTGGCGAGGACGGCTTCGGCGCTGAGGCCGTTGTCGAGCGGGAGCCGTACCCACTTCGTCGTGACGTCGTCGCGAAGCGGGTGGTCCTCGACCTCCACGGGACCGGCCGGCTTGAGCTCGGGCACCCCGAGCAGCCGCGCCCAGCGCAGCCTGTTCGGCTCGACGCTCGCCGCGTAGGCGTCCTCGTCCGTGTGATCGCGCCGCCACGCGTCCTCACGGCGTGTCGCGTACCCGTCCACGAGCGTCCGCCGCAGAAAGTCCTCGAGTTCGACCCGCTGCCGGCGATTACGCTCCCGCCGCCAGCTGTCGTAGGTGACCGATCGCATGGGGGCTCTTTAGATAACGGTCTTGACCGAAATTAAGCCGATCTCCGTCTGGCCGTCAAGCACCCCGGGTACGGAACCTCCATGCGGATCCTCGCGCTGACCGGCCCACCGGCGGCGGGCAAGAGCACTGTGGGCCGGCGGCTCGCCTCCGCCCGCTCTCGATGCGCCTTCGTCGACGTGGACGACGTCCGCCAACTGGTGATCGCCGGCGCGGCGGCCCCCTGGGAGGGCGCGGAAGGTCGCCGTCAGCGGCGCCTCGGCGCGCTCAACGCGGCGAGCCTCGCCCGGAACTTCGCCGAGGCCGCGATCGACGTCGTCATCGCCGACGTCCTGAACGCCGACGCGCTCGGCGTGTACCGCGCGGCCCTGGACGACCTCCTGGTGGTGCACCTGCACGCGTCGTACGAACGGGCCCGCGAGCGCGCCCTGACCCGCCCGGTTCACCTCACCTGGGACGAGTTCGCGCTGCTGCACCGGGAGCAGGAGGCCATGAGCGGCGCCGACGCGTACCTGGACACCACTGACCTGACCCTGCGCGAGACGGTGGGTCGTGTTCTGGCGCTCTGGGGGACCTGCGGTTAGAGGGCGAGCCCCGTGCGGGGCTCGCCCTCGCTGGGTCAGCCGACCGCGCGGAAGCTGCGGCCGTCGAAGGTCGGGAAACTGTGGATGTCGGTGGGCGGGTACGCGAGCGCGCGACCCGTGCAGTCGGTCGTCTCGTACACGCGGATGGTCGTGTCGGTGTCGTTGGACTCCGAGTGCGCCGTGAACGGCAGGGTGGCGCACGCGGTGGACGCCGGGAGGGTCACCGACTGGCCGGTGAAATCACCCGACCAGAACGTGACACCCGACCCCGACTCGGCAGAGGCGGGCACGGCGGATCCGAGCGCGATGCACAGCGACGCGGCGCCCGCGAGACCCCAAGCGAACGTGAGCTTGGTACTACGCAT
Source organism: Nonomuraea terrae (assembly GCF_004348995.1). Lineage (GTDB taxonomy): Bacteria > Actinomycetota > Actinomycetes > Streptosporangiales > Streptosporangiaceae > Nonomuraea > Nonomuraea terrae. The sequence goes on along the minus strand of NZ_SMKQ01000002.1, from coordinate 55,197 downwards.
GACTTCTCCCTTGAACTGACCGTTGAAGAGGACATGACACCGGCCGGGCCAATGCGATCTTTAATGTTCAAACTTAAAAAGTCAACACCGGTATTATTGTTGAGTGGAATATCATTCGGTATTTCACGAAATCGCAGTATTGGCTCCTTCGAAGGGTGGCACCCTGGAAGGACCGCGATCAGGAGGAGACCATCGATGTCCCAGCACTTCGGCGTCCCGCCCGCCCCCCGGCGCACACCGCTCACCGCGGAGGAGAAGGCCCGGGGTGAGGCGGCCTTCGCCCCGCTGGTCGCCGAGCATCTCCTCGCCGGCGGCCGCTTCCGGATCACCGCCGACACCCCGGAGATGGTGGAGCTGTTCCAGAACGCCGCCCGCAGGGTGAGCGACTCGCTCCAGCGCCCCGTGGTGAGCTACGCCAACGGCAGGGACATCGTCATCACCTTCGGCGAGGATTGACAGCGCTCAGGGAGATCCCTCAATCGCGCTCGGAGCGAACCCGCCTCCCACCGCACACCCCGCAGACGAGACGGCGACCCAGCCGTCCTCGTCGGGCTGTTCGAGCTCGGTTGCCGAGAGCCGCCCGCCGTAGTCACAGGGCTCCGTCAACGGCGCGGCGAACAGCGGGAAGGACATGGGCGGTACGTGGAGAAGCCCGTCGGAGGGATGAGTCGGAGGGATGAGATGGACAAAAGAGACGCGGCGCTGATGGGGGTCGCGATCGAGGAGGCGCGCAGGAGTATGGAGGAGGGCGGCATCCCCATCGGGGCCGCGCTGGCCTCCGACGGGCGCCTCGTCGCCGCCGGCCACAACGAGCGCATCCAGCGCGGAGACCCGATCGCGCACGGCGAGATCGCCTGCCTGCGTAACGCCGGGCGCATGGCCTCCTACAGCGGGACGACGCTGTACACCACGCTCTCCCCCTGCGAGATGTGCAGCGGTGCGGTGCTGCTGTTCCGGATCCCGCGACTCGTGGTCGGGGAACGGCGCACCTACCCGGGTGACGTGGGCTTCCTGCGTTCCCGGGGCGTCGAGGTGGTGGTGCTGGACGACGAGGAGTGCGCGTCCATGATGCTGCGGTTCCAGCGCGAGCATCCCCGGGAGTGGAGCGAGGACATCGGAGGACGATGACACGACATTTCACCGCATCACCTGGCCATTTGTGATTTAAGCCGATGTAAGTGACCTATGTGGTCCAGTGCCATCATGGAGGCATGCTGGAGGTTGCCGGACTGGGAGAGCTGGAGGAACGGGCGTACCGCTTACTGGTACGAGCGGGCGAGGCGGACGTCGCGGACCTCGCCGACGAGCTGGGCGTCGAACCTGAGCGAGCGGCCCGCGCGCTGGGGTCGATGTGCGACACGGGCCTGACCCGCGAGGTGCCGGGCACCCACGGCCGCAGGTACGCGCCCGTGGCCCCCGAGGTGGCGCTCGGGCCGCGGCTGGTCAGGCAGCAGGAGACGATCGACTGGGCCCGGCAGGCGGTGGAGCAGCTCGCCGAGGAGTACCGGGCGAGCCTGCGCCGCCGTGACGCCGACTGGCTGATCGAGATCCTGCCGAGCCGGGCCGCGCTGCGCGAGCAGGTACGCCACCTGCAGAACACCGCCCGCGAGGAGGTCATGTACTTCTGCCGCGCCGGACATGTCGTGATGCCCTCGCAGGACAACACCGAGGAGCTGGAAGCGCTCGGCCGCGGCGTCGGTTACCGCGTCATCTACGAACGGGCCCTGCTGGAGGAGCCCGGCATGGTGGCCAACGTCGCGTACGGGATCAAGCTGGGCGAGCAGGCGCGGGCCGTGCGCTCACTGCCGGTGCGGATGATGATCGCCGATCGGTCGGCCGCGCTGGTGCCGCTGGTGCAGCACGCGGCCGGGGTGACCGAGCCGACGGCCGCGCTGGTGCGCGGGAGCAGCCTGCTGGAGGCGCTGATCGCGCTGTTCGAGTCGCAGTGGGAGCGGGCGACGCCGATCAGGTTCCTGGAGGACGGGCAGGTCGCCGACCCCGGCGATGCCTGCCCGCTCGACGCGGACGAGCTGTACCTGTTGTCGCTGCTCGTCGCCGGGGTGCCGGAGAAGACGATCGCGAGCCAGCTCGGGCTGAGCCTGCGTACGGTGCAGCGCCGCGTCTACCACCTGATGCGGCTCGCGGGCGCGCAGACCAGGATGCAACTGGCCTGGCATGCGGCCCGCGAGCGCTGGTTGTAGCTACTTCACGCCGTACGCCCGGGTGACGGTCTGCTGGAACCGCTCACCGTTCGCGCCGGTGGCGGTGACCCGCAGGGACACGCCGGTGTCGGTGGACCGGTGCGCCACCAGGGTGGTGAACCGGCCCCTGCCCAGCGGCGCGAGCGGCAGCCTGCGCCAGGTCCGCCCGTCGTCGTACGACAGCTCGGCGGTCACCGTCCGCGCGTTCCGCGCGGTGAAGCCGAGCGGGACCGGGACGGTCCTGCGGACGTTCCCCTCCAGGTCCGCGGGGACGTCGTAGTCCACGCCGAGCAGCGCCACGGGCTGGGTGCCCTCGGGACGCGCCGAGCGGAAGGTCCACGACGTCTCGGTGGCCGTGGCGTACCGCCAGTCCTCCGAGGTGCGCGTCGTCGACAGCTCCATGCGGTACTCGGCGTCCTGCGGCACGGCGGGGAAGGAGCCGTTCAGTGTCTTGCTCTCCTGCACGAGCTCGCCGTCGCGGTAGAAGCGGGCGGAGCCGGTGTCGTCGGCGGCACTGCCGTCCACGAAGCCGTAGTGCCCGTCGGCGTCCACGAACTCGGGGATGTCGAACGACAGCACGTCCCCCGTACGCGAGGCGGCCCGCGCCGCCGGGCGGACGACGGGGGAGAACCAGCTCTCCCTGGCGATCTCCGCCGGCCGGTACGAACGCGGCACGTCCGTCAGGCCGCCGCGCAGCCGGTTCATCGACTCCCAGGTGAGCTGGTGCTGCACGACGTGCTGCCACTGGGTGTCGCCCGCGCTGACGTACTCCATGCGGCGCAGCGGCGTCGGCACCACCCGCTGGGTCTCCATCTGCAGATCCAGGCTGTACGTCTGCCACGGCCGCCAGCCGAACCGCTGGTCCTTGCCGTGGTCGTCGCCGCCGAAGTCGTGGTAGCCGGCGTCCACCAGGGCGGTGTTGGTCCAGTTCACGTCGTGCACGACCCGCTCCGGCACGCGGCCGGAGGAGACCTGCATGATCTCGTACAGGTACGGCGCCCTGAACGAGCCGGTCACGTGCAGCACGCCCCGGCCGGTACGCGCCTGCTCCAGCAGCGGCTGGCCGCGGTCATGGGTGATCAGGAGCGTGGGCAGCGGGGCGCGGTCGCCGTCCGGCCGCCACGGCTGCCACATGGCGCGCCCGTCCGGGCCGACCGCGATGACCGCGGCCGCGCCGGCCTCGGCGAAGCCCTCCAGCCGCTCCTCCCAGTCGCCGAAGTCCTGGCTGGCGACCACCACGGCCTTGCCCCGCACGTCGCCGCCCTTGGCGTCGCCGTCGACGAGCTTCCAACGCTTGGTGCCCTCGAACTCGGGCGACCGGATCGCCGGCCGCACGACCAGCCTCTCGTTGCCCAGCCGGGCCTGGACCCGGGGCGCGGCGAGCTGCCAGCGCGAGGCGAACTCGAACGTGCCGTTCGCCACCGGCTCGGTCGGGGTGACCATGAGCCCCTCGACCGACGGGAAGTTCATCGAGCCCAGGCTGATCTTCCGCGACCCGTACGTGCGGTGGGTGAAGTAGGTGGAGATGCCCTCCTGCGTCACCGGCTGGGACGTCCTGATCTCGACGGGCACGGCGGTCCTCGCGTCGAGCACCACCTCCATGTCGCCGGTCACCGCCATCTCGGGCTTGACGACGAGGGTGTCGACGGGGAGCTCCTCCTGGCTCTCACCCATGATCGCCTGCATGTGGTAGGTGCCCACCGGCACCTCGACGGTCCAGCCGATGTTCTCGTACAGGATGTAGCCCATGGCGTCGTCGCGGCCGGCGGCGCCGTACATCATGATCACGGGCACGCGGGCGGGCTTGCCGTCGCGGCCGACGGCGGTGAAGTGCACCTTGTGCGTCTCGGCGCGCCGGGTCAGCGCCAGCGTGGTGTGCGCGACCGCGGAGCCGTCGGACGCGGTGGCGGTGACGTAGCCGGCGTGCCGGCCGTGGGTCAGCTTGGCGACGTCCACGGCGACCTCGACGGTCGCGCTCGCGCCCGGCTCCACGGTGACCGTCGTGGCCGACAGGGTGACCGCGCCCTCGCCGGGGGCGTCGCCGTCCAGGTTGGACAGCACCGGGGCCGGCGTCAGGGTGACGGGGGCCTGGCCGGAGTTGGTGTAGGTGATGACACCGCCGGGGGTCCCCTTGTCGCCGTCCTCGTGCACGCCCATGCTGAGGGAGGCGGTGGCGGTGACCGTCTGACGCAGCGCGCGGGCCACGTCCACGCGCCCGCCGCCCTGCTCGTACGGCGTCTGGCCGTCGATCGTGCGGGCGGTGGACACCAGCGCGTCCTTGATCTGCCCGGCCTGCCACTCGGGGTGGCGCTGAGCCAGGATCGCCGCCGCGCCGGCCACGTGCGGCGTGGCCATCGAGGTGCCGGAGAGCTTCGTGTGCAGGTCGTCCACCGGCGTGCCGAGGGAAGTGCCGGAGGCGCGGGCGGCGGTGATGGCCACGCCCGGCGCGGTGATGTCCGGCTTGACGGCCTCGTCCAGGCGCGGGCCGCGGCTGGAGAACGACGCCAGCGCGTCGTCGGCGTCCACCGCGCCGACGGTCAGCGCCGAGGCGGCGGCGCCCGGCGAGCCGACGGTGTACTCGCCGCCCTCGTTGCCCGCCGCGACGACGAACAGCGTGCCGGTCTGCTTCGTCAGCTCGTCCACGGCGACGCTGAGCGGGTCGGTGCCGTCGGTGGGGTCGCCGCCGAGGCTCATGTTGACCACGTCGGCGCCGCTCTTCAGCGCCGCCCACTCCATGCCCGCCAGCACCTGCGACTCCGTGCCGCTGCCGCCGGAGTCGAGCACCTTGCCGATCGCCAGCTCGGCGCCGGGGGCCACGCCCTTGCGCAGGCCGTTCGAGGCCGCTCCGGTGCCCGCCACGGTGGCGGCGACGTGGGTGCCGTGGCCGTGCAGGTCCTCGGCCGACAGGTCGTCGGTGAAGTTCCGCGTCTCGGTGATCTTGCCGGCCACGTCGGGGTGGTCGGCGTCGATCCCGGTGTCCAGGACCGCGACCTTCACGCCCTTGCCGTCGTACCCGTCCTGCCAGGCCTGCGGCGCACCCACCTGCGGGACGCTGTGCTCCAGCGACACGCTCACCTTGCCGTCGAGCCACACCTTGGCCAGCCCGTCGCGCAGCCGCGGCTCGGCCGCTTCCGATCGGGCGCCGGCCTCGCCCCACAGGACGGGCAGCTCGTCCTTGTCCGCGCGCAGGGGGCGGGCGTTCACGCTGCTCAGCGTGACGGCCTTCGCGCCGCTCTGCGCGTAGGCCAGGATCAGCGGTAAGACGTCGCTGCTCGCGTCGTCGTAGCCCTGCTCGATCAGGCCGCTGACCGAGAACAACCGCTCGTCCATGAGGCCGCGGGACAGGTACGGCACCATGTCGGCGGGCGTCACGATCAGCTCGCCGTTCTCCTCCCGCGTGAGGAACCTGACGTCCTGCCGGCCCTCGCCGGGCTCCACGGTCGCCGCGCGTTTCCCGCCGGCGAACTCCTGTACGGTGACCACGTCACCGGTGATCAACGTGACGCGGTACATCGCGCCGCCGGTCGCCGGCTCGGGCGCCGCGGCGTGCGCCGGCACCGGCTGCGCCAGCATCGCCAGGCCCGCGCCCACGGCGGCGAAGCGGGTGATCCATCTCATGAACGAACCCGATCTGTAGTGCTACGTCGCTTTACTCGCTCATGAGAATGCGGCACTCTGCCTGTTCGGAGGGCGCGATCTGCCTGGCCGAACAGCGACATGTCGTCAAAATGACAGGGTCAGAGCGCGGCGAGGAAGGCCCGGATCTCCAGGAGGTCGATGCCGGCGGCGTCGGCGCGGGGCACGACGAGGGTCAGCTCACGCGCGACCGGCCGCGTCCTCGACTGGGCCACGAACGACACCGCGACCATCTTGATCAACAGCTCGGGGTCCGCCTCGACGACGGGCACGGCCACCCGGTCCAGCGGCCCCTCCCGCGCGATCGCCGCCCACAGCCGCCCGAGGCTCAGCCACAGGTCGTCCACCGACGAGCGCGCCTCCATGTCGTTGCCCATCCTGCGGGAGACCACGCAGTGCACCTTCCGGTACGGCGAACCGATCGTGGCCACCGTGCCCAGCGAGTAGCGCTTGAGCTTGCCCACGGGCTTCGACTCGCGCGTCTCGACGCGGCGGGGCACCACCGCCGACAGAGCACGTTCCAGCTCGCCGTCCAGGCGTTCCAGGTCGCCGTCGTACAGGCGGCCGAGCAGTTTCCCCCGCACGCCGCCGAGGTCGGTGTCGAACGTGTCGGCGAACCCGACCACGAGGTCGGCGTCCTGATTCAGCGGGTCGCCCACCCGGACCGAGACCGTCGTTCCCGGAAAAGTGCGCCAGATCGGGCACCGCGGATACGCCCGCGCCAGCGCCCAGACCGCGGACACCACCACGCAGCCGGCGAGCACGACCGGACCGGCCGGCCCCGCCCCTGACGCCTGCGCGACCAGCACCACCAGCGCGAGGGCTCCGAACGCCATGAGGAAGTGCGCGGCCAGGAGCACCCGGCCGCGCGGCGTGCGGACGACCGCCCGCAGCCCCTGGACGAGACCCACCCGCCGCCCTCCCGAGGAAATGCGCCAGAGCCTGGAAGATACGTCGTTCGACGCCTTCTGGGTAGATCTCTGCCCAAATTTCCGTCGATCAGGCCCGCGTTTTCGGCATCAGGGTGGCGAGCAGCAGAAGCAGCGCGCTCTGCGCCAGCATGCCGGGCGCGAGCGGCGGCGCCGCGCCCACGGTCTTCGTCAGCGCGTACCACCACTGGGTGAGCGGCGAGAGCGAGTCCCACGCCGGGTCCATGCCCGCGCCCACACCGTAATTGACCGACACGTGCATGAAGACGCCGTACGCCGAGGCCAGCAGCACCGTCCCGGCCAGCACGCGCACCACGGTCACCGTGCGCGCGGACACGGCGAGCAACACGAGCGCGACCACGAGGGCCGCCACGGCCACCCATGGGATGAGCTGGGTGAACGACTGCCAGTGGCGCTCGAAGGCGAGCTCCAGCCCGGCGCCGGCGATGCCGACCGCGACCAGCGCCAGCAGCCCCAGCCGGACCGCGGAGGAGGGGCCGAGCCGGCGAGCTTCAGCGGTTCGAGGGGTAGTTGAGGTCATGTGCGGCGACCACCGTCCGATGGGAAATCCTGTTGTCCTCCTCACGTTCTCGGCGGATCCTCAGAGGAGTCTCAGCGCATTCTGAAGATCTCGTGAAAAGTGGACGAAATGGCCGACGAGTACGTTCCGCGGCTCCCGCCCGAGCACGTCGAGCGGATCCGCCGCTGGCATGAGAACGCCTACCGCGCCATGCGCGAGGAGGGCGCTGGAGAGCAGACCTTCGCCTACCTGGGCCGCACCATCGTGGTGCCGCCCGGCGTGATGCCGATCGCGCGCCTGTCCCACCTGCTCGGCGAGGCCGTGCTGGCCGAGGTGAGAGAGGGCGACCGCGTGCTCGACATGGGCACGGGCAGCGGCGTCAACGCGATCCTGGCCGCCTCGAAGGCCGCCGAGGTGCTGGCCGTCGACGTCAACCCGGCCGCCGTCGAGGCCGCCCGGCGCAACGCCGAGCGCAACGGCGTCGCCGACCGCGTGGAGGTGCGGCTCAGCGACGTCTACGAGGCCGTCGACGGCCGGTTCGACCTGATCGTCTTCGACCCGCCGTACCGCTGGTTCACGCCGCGCGACGCGTCCGAGCTGGCCGGCGCCGACCCCGGCTACCGGGCGATGACCGCGTTCTTCCGCGGCGCGCGAGCCCACCTCACCCCCGGCGGGCGGATGCTGATCGGCTTCGGCACCTCGGGAGACCTCGACCACCTGCGCGGCCTGGCCCGCGAGGAGGGCTTCGCCACCGAGGTCGTCGCCCACCGCGCCCTGGAGCGGGACGGCTGGCAGGTCGACTACTACACGTTCAGGATGACGTGATCGGTACGGCCGGGCCGTACCGATCACCGATCACGTCCTACATGTTGATCATGTGACCGGCCAGGCCGTGGACGGCCTCCTTGACCGCCTCGCCGAGCGTCGGGTGGGCGTGGACGTTGCGGGCCACTTCATGCACCGTCAGGTCCCACTGCTGGGCCAGGGTCAGCTCGGGCAGCAGCTCGGTGACCTCGGGGCCGATCAGGTGGGCGCCGAGCAGCTCGCCGTGGGTGTCGTCGCTGATGATCTTGACGAAGCCGTTGCTGTCGCCGAGACCGTGCGCCTTGCCGTTGGCGGTGAACGGGAACTTCGCCACCTTCACGTCGTAACCCAGGTCGCGGGCCTGCGCCTCGGTGTAGCCGAAGCTCGCCACCTGCGGCTGGCAGTACGTCGCGCGCGGGATCATCACGTAGTCGAGCTCCATCGTCTCGGCGTTCGCGATGGTCTCGGCGGCGATGATGCCCATCGACTCGGCGGCGTGCGCCAGCATCAGCTTGGCCGTGACGTCGCCGATGGCGAAGATGCTGGGGACGTTCGTCCGGCAGCGGCCGTCGACCGCGATGGCGCCCCGGTCGGTCAGCGCCACCCCCGTCTTCTCCAGCCCGTAGCCGTCGACGCGCGGCTGGAAGCCGATGGCCTGCAGCACCTTGTCGGCCTCCAGCACCTGCGTCTGGCCGCCCTTGGTGACGGTGACCTTGACCGAGGCGCCGGTGTCCTCGATGGCGTCCACGCGGGTGGAGGTCATCACCTCGATGCCGAGCCGCTTGTAACGCTTGGCCAGCTCGGCCGACACATCTTCGTCCTCCAGCGGCACGACCCGGTCGAGGAACTCCACGATCGTCACCTTGACGCCGTAGTTGTGCAGCACGTACGCGAACTCCACGCCGATCGCGCCGGCGCCCGCGATGATGATGCTGCCCGGCAGCTCCTCCGACAGGATCTGCTCCTCGTACGTCACCACCCGCTCCGACAACTGCGTGCCGGGGATGAGCCTGGTGGTGGCCCCGGCGGCGATGATGCAGTGGGAGAACGTGATCGTCTCGCCGTTCACCTGGAGCGTGTTGGCGTCCAGGAACGTGCCGCGCCCGTCGTACTCCGTGATGGCGTTCTTCTTCATCAGGTAGTGAACGCCCTTGACGCGTCCGTCGGCCACCTTGCGGCTGCGCTGGAAGGCCGCCCCGTAGTCGAAGGTGACCTCGCCGCTGATGCCGAAGGTCTTGGCCTCGTGATGGAAGATATGGGCCAGTTCGGCGTTGCGCAGCAGCGCCTTGGACGGGATGCAGCCCACGTTCAAGCAGACGCCACCCCAGTACTTCTCCTCGACGACCGCGGTGCGCAGTCCGAGCTGGGCGGCGCGGACGGCGGCCGTATACCCTCCAGGACCCGCGCCGAGTACGACGACGTCATAGTGAGTGCTCATGAGTCGGACCATACCGCCAGCCCGAACTTGACCCGTCCTCAGACCTCGACCTCGTACGACAGACTCAGCTCATCGGCGGGGACACCGCGGATCCCCCAGTTCACCCGGGGCATCTCGACGATCGTGAGCTCCAGGTCCTCGGGGTCGTGCGGCCACCGGGCGTAGAGCTCCCGGATCAGCGTCCGCTTCGCGTAGTCGCTGCGCCCGGTGAAGCAGACCACCTCGATGATCACATAGCGTTCGCTCCGCTGCGGGCAGACGAGGTCGTCGGCCTCCAGCAGCAGGAAGCGGTGGAAGCGTTTGTCCTCCGGCAGGCCCCACGCGCTCATCAGGCTCGCGTGGATCAGGTCCGACAGCTCGCGCCGCCTGCCTGCCCAGATGTCGCGACGGCCGTACACCTTCACCTGCGCCATATCGGCCACTATAGGAGGTGTGATCCGCATTCTGCTGGCCGACGACGAGACCATGATGCGGGCCGGAGTCCGGGCGATCCTGTCCTCCGACCCCGCCCTCGACGTGGTGGCCGAGGCGGGTGACGGCAAGGAGGCGGTGGACCTCGCCATCAGCCACCGTCCCGACGTCGCCCTGCTCGACATCCGCATGCCCCGGCTCGACGGGCTGGCCGCCGCGGCGGAGATCCGCAGGGCCGCGCCGGCGACGGCCGTGGTGATGCTGACCACGTTCGGCGAGGACGACTACATCGCCAAGGCGCTCGACGTGGGCGCCAGCGGCTTCCTGTTGAAGTCGGGCGACCCGCGCGAGCTCATCGCCGGCATCCACGCGGTGGCCGGCGGGGCGGCGTACCTGTCGCCCAAGGTGGCGAGGAGCGTCATCAGCCGGCTCCAGGGCGGCCGGATGGCCAAGGGCGCGGTGGCCCGCGACCGCATCGAAGGGCTCACCGAGCGCGAGCGGGAGGTGCTCGCCCTGCTCGGCGCCGGTCTGTCCAACGCCGAGATCGCGCGCGAGCTGCACATCGTGGAGGGCACCGTGAAGGCGTACGTGAGCGCCATCCTCACCCGCCTCGACGTGCGCAACCGCGTCCAGGCCGCGATCATCGCCCACGAGGCCGGCTTGGTAGCCTGACGCGTGATGTATCGCCTCGTGTTCACGCAGGTCTTGCGGCGGTTCGACGCCGAGGCCGTGCACCGTCTCACCGTCAGCGGCCTCGCGCTCCTCGCGCGGCTGCCGCTGCTCAAGCGGCTGCTCCACCGTGTGCTCGCCCCGCACGACCCGGCCCTGCGCGTGACCGCGTTCGGCGTGCACTTCCCCGGGCCGCTGGGCCTGGCCGCCGGGTTCGACAAGGACGCCGCGTGCGCCGAGGGCATCGCCGCGCTCGGCTTCGGCCACGTCGAGGTCGGCACGATCACCGCCCACGGCCAGCCGGGCAACCCGCGTCCGCGCCTGTTCCGGCTGCCGCGCGAGCGGGCGCTGATCAACCGGATGGGGTTCAACAACGACGGCGCCCTCGCCGCCGCCCGCAGGCTGCGCCGGCCCAGGGGCGTCCCGGTCGTCGTCGGCGTCAACATCGGCAAGACCAAGGTGGTGCCCGAGTCGGGCGCCGTCGCCGACTACGTCACCAGCGCCAAGCGGCTCGCCCCGCTGGCCGACTACCTCGTGGTCAACGTCAGCTCGCCCAACACCCCCGGGCTGCGCGACCTGCAGGCCGTCTCGCTGCTGCGCCCGCTGCTCACCGCGGTCAAGGAGGTCGCCGACGCGACGCCCCGCCGCACCCCGCTGCTGGTCAAGATCGCTCCGGACCTGGCCGACACCGACATCGACGCGATCGCCGACCTGGCGCTGGAGCTGGGCCTCGACGGCATCATCGCGACCAACACCACGATCCGCCACTCCGGCGAGACCGGAGGGTTGTCCGGCCGCCCGCTCAAGAAGCGCTCGCTGGAGGTCCTGCGGCGCCTGCGCGCCCGGGTCGGCGACGGCCTCACGCTGGTCTCGGCCGGCGGCGTCGAGGACGCCGACGACGTCTGGGAGCGCCTGCTCGCCGGCGCCACCCTGGTCCAGGGCTACTCCGGCTGGATCTACGGCGGCCCCCTCTGGGCCTCCCGCATCCACCGGCAGCTGTCCGTACGTGCGCGCCGACACGGCATGAAGTCCATCACCGAGGCCATCGGCCGCACCGCCTAAGGTGGCACGGTGATCCGACCAGTGACCCTTCCCGGCGGCGTCGTGCTCCGCCCGCTGAGCGAGCACGACGCCCCCGCCCTGACCGAGGCCTACATCCGCAACCGCGAACACCTGCGGCCCTGGGAGCCGCGCAGGCCCGAGAGCTTCTACACGCTCACGATCCAGGCCCAGATGCTGGAGGCCATGCTCGCCAAGCAGGCCGCCGGCCAGGCGACCGCGTGGGCGCTGGCCGACGGCGACCTGATCGTGGGCCGCATGACGCTCAACGACACCGTCCGCGGCCCCTTCCTCAGCACCAACCTCGGCTACTGGATCGACGCCGGCCACACCGGCCGCGGCCTGGCCACCGCCGCGGTGCGCGAGGTGTGCCGGATGGCCGACGAGGAGCTGCGCCTGCACCGGGTCGCGGCCGGCACGCTGGTCGACAACGTCGCCTCGCAGAGCGTGCTGCGCAAGGCCGGCTTCGAGCTGTACGGCACCGCCCCGCGCTACCTGGAGATCGACGGCCGGTGGCAGGACCACCGGCTCTTCCAGCTCATCCTCAACGACCGCCCGGCCCTCTGAGTCACACGCTCGGCCGGGTCGACTCCGCGTCGTACGTCATCGCCTCGATGCGGGCCATCCTGTCGCGCATGTCCAGCTCGCTCGGCCGGTGCGGGCGCCGCCGCTGCCACGGGCGCGGCCCCGCCGGCGGACGATACTCCACGCCGAGCGCGTCGAGCCGCCCGAGATGGCGGGCCAGCCGCTCGCCGAAGCCCTCCTGGGCCCGGCCCGCCCAGGCCACCTCCGCGAGCGCGCAGGCCCTCGGCCACAGCCGGTAGTCGACCGTCCGCGGGTCGGGCACCCGCTCGCTCCACAGCTGCGCCTGCGCCCCCAGCACCCGCGACCGCTCCGCATCGCTCCAGGAGGCGGGCGCCGGGTCGAACGCGGCCACGTCGTCCACCGTGGTGGTGTCGCCGATGGCCATCGGCTCCTCGGGCGAGCCCGACTCGGCGTAGTCGAAGTAGAGCGGGAACACCGGCGTCGCCACGATGTCGTGCCCGGCCGCGGCCGCCCGCCGGCCCACGCCCATGCCGCGCCACGGCATGACGATCGTGTCCTCGCGCAGCCCGCCGCTGACGAACGCCTCGTCCCACACCACGGCCCGCGCGCCGCGCTCGGCCAACGCGTCGGCCAGCCGCCGCAGGAACCACGCCTGCAGGTCGTTGGCCGTCGCCAGGCCCAGCGACTCGCGGTACGCGCCGATCTCCGGCGAGGCCGCCCAGTGGTCGAGCACCACCTCGTCGCCGCCGATGTGCACGTACGGGGTCTCGCCCAGCGCCCCCAGCAGCTCGTCGAAGACCGTGAGGAGGAAGTCGACGGTCGCCGGCAGCGGCGACAGGATCGCGGGGGAGATGCCCCACCGGTCGAGCACCTCATGCGGCTCCCCGGTGGCCCCGAACTCCGGGTACGCCGCCAGGATCGCCGACGCGTGCCCCGGCACGTCGATCTCCGGCACCACCGTGACGCAGCGGGAGCGCGCGTACGCGGCGATCTCCGCCAGGTCGTCCAGGCTGTAGTAGCCGCCGTGCGGGAGGTCGTCGTACGTCAGCGGCTCCCCGTAGTGGCTGGTCACCGTACGCGGGCGGTGGGAGGCCACCTCGTGCAGCCGCGGGTAGGCCCGGCTCTCCACCCGCCACCCCTGGTCGTCGACCAGGTGCAGGTGGAGCCGGTTGAGCTTGTGCACCGCCATCAGGTCCAGCAGGCGCAGCACCTCCCGCTTGGGGAGGAAGTGCCGCGCCACGTCGAGGTGCAGCCCACGCCAGGCGAACGCGGGCGCGTCCTCGACCCGCACCCCCCGCACGGCCCACAACGCGCCGGCCGAGAACCGGTAGGAGGCGTCGGGCAGCAGCTGGTGCAACGACTGCGCGGCGTAGAACGCCCCCGCCCGGCCGCCCGCCGCGATCTCCACACCGCGCGACCCCACCGTCAGCCGGTACGCCTCCTCGCCCAGCGACGGATCACGGCGCACGTCGATCTCGCCGGAGTCGCCGGGCCGCAGGTCGAGCCAGGGCAGCGCGACACGTACGGCGTCCACCAGGTCACCGGACACCGTCGCGCCGGAGCTCAGCGCGTAGGAGGCGGAAAGGTCATGGAGCAGCTCAGGACGAGGAATCATGATTCGAGATAGTGCTGCAATCCGTTCGCCAGCGCCAGAGCGATCTTCTGCCGGAACTTCGGATCGCGGAACTTGGCCGCCTCGGCGGCGTTGCGCATGTTGCCGCACTCGATGAACACCTTCGGCACCGTCGACAGGTTGAGCCCGCCCAGGTCGTTGCGGTAGTCGAGCGCCCGGCTGCCGATGTAGTTCGAGTACGGCAGCCCCGTGCCCTCGCGGAAGGCGTCGCGGACGGCGATGCCCAGCCTGCTCGAGGCCTTCACGACCTTGTCCACCGGCCCGTCGATCTTCTTCGGCATGATGACGTGGAAGCCGCGGTTGCCCGGCGCCGAGCCGTCCGCGTGCACGGAGATCGCGGCGTCCGCGTCGGCCTCGTTGCCGATCGCGGCCCGCTCGGTGATGCACGGCCCGACGCCGTCGTTGCCGGAGCGGGTCAGCTCGACCGTGGCGCCCCGGTTCTTCAGGATCTTGCGGAGCCGGGTGGAGACGTCCCAGGTGAAGGCGGCCTCGCTGTAGCCGTCGTCGGTGGACGTGCCGGTCGTGTCGCAGGCCTTCTTCTGCGTCAGCACGTCGACCTGGCGGTTGATCGCGGCCGGGTCGCGGAAGTTGCCGCCGTTGTGGCCCGGGTCGATGACGACCACCTTGCCGTCGAGCGGCTCGGCCTTTTCCGGTGTCTCCGACACCGGTACATCGGCCTCGCCGGTGGTGGCCGCGGGGGTCTGCCCCGTGGTGGCCGCCGGGGTCTGCCCCGCGCTCGTCGCGGGGGCGGCCTGACCTGCCGTGGCGCCATCGGTGCCGGCGCCGCCGCACGCGGAGGCGATCAGGCCGCAGACGGCGAGGATCGTGGCTGGTAGAGCACGCATACCGTCCAACTTACGGCAGGCAGGGCGGTCGAGCCCGTGTTATGCCGGTCTGGCGCGTACGATCCCCGCCGGCACGTCCTCACCAGACGTGCTCGCCGACCTCCTGTCGTTCGAGCAGGGCGGCCAGCTCCCGCGCGTCCTCGGCGTCGAGGCCGAGGACGACGCGGGGGCGGCCCCACGGGTGGTCGAGCGAGTGGGCGACGTAGCTGGCGACCGACTCGGCGCCGCCGTCGGCGCCCCGGCCCTTGCCCGCCCGCCAGTGCCCCCAGGCGCGCTCGAGCTCTGCCGCCGCACGCTGGGCACAGGACACCAGTTCCGGATCACGCATGACTGTTCCCCCCGGATCAGATCGTGACCGGACCGAATCCGGCCACAATTAGCATGACCCTGACGAGTAAACCGTCGTACGCCCGTGCCTCCGCACGGCTTGACCCAGCTTTGGGCCGCTCTTAGGCGGGCCCCGTGCTCCGTCGCACGACTAACTCCGGCCGGATCTCCCGCAGGCGCGCTGCCTTGCCGGGGTCTCCGATCCGGTCGCTCAGCAGGGCGGCCGCCGACCGGCCCATCGCGCGGCGGGGCTGGTCGACCGAGGTGAGCGAGATGTGGTGCGAGGCCGACAGGTGCGTGTTGTCGTACCCCACCACCGAGAGGTCTTCGGGGACGCGCAGGCCCAGTTCGCCCGCGGCAGAGAGCACGCCGAGCGCGACCACGTCATTGGCGGCGAAGATCGCCGTGGGCCTGGGGTCGCGGGTCAGCAGCGCCTTCGCCGCCGCCCTGCCGCCGTCCTCGTCGGACTCGGCGGCCTCCACCATGATGTACGGCGCCAGCGCGTGCCTGCGCATCGCCACGAGGTAGCCCTCGCAGCGCGACGCGCGCCGGCTCTCGATGTGGGCGATCCGCTTGTGGCCCAGCTCGACCAGGTGGTCGATGGCCATGCGGGCGCCGAGTTGATCGTCGTCGACCACGATGTCGACGCCGTCCAGCTGGTTGTCACGTTCCCCCACCACGACGGTGGGCGTGTAGGAGGTCGCCTCGACCAGCGTCTCGCTGGTCGGCGCGATGCCGAGCAGCACGAGGCCGTCGACCCTCAGCTCGAGGAACGCCTCAACGGCCTCGTCCTCGAACGCCGGGTCCCACTGGCTGTTCCCGATGAGCATGCGCAGACCGTCGCCGTGCAGGCTCTCCTGGAGGCCGTCGAGGAACTCCGCGTAGAACGGATTGTGCAGGTCGGCGACGAGCGCGCCCACCAGATGCGTACGTCCCTCGACCAGGCTGCGGGCGACCGCGTTCGGCCGGTAGCCGAGCTCGCGGGCGGCCTGCAGCACGGCCTGGCGACGGTGCTCGCTCACGTGCGGGGAACCACGCAGCACGAGAGAGACGAGCGATTTGGACACGCCGGCTCGTTCGGCGACATTACGGATGGTCGGTCTCGGCCGAGGCAGTGCGTCTACCTCTCTCAGTTCGGCGATGGAAGTGTTGACGGGCGGTCCTGACATGTGTCTCCCCCGCGATGCGGATATGGGCACCTGTCTCACCAAACGATCGAGTTCGCGGCAGGGTACGGCCTCCGTAACGGATTGGCGTAACTCTTGTCACGGGACGGAGGATTTCGGCCAAGGGGGGTCGGCTACTGTGCAGGTGTGAAAGGCGGGGAGTCAGCCGGAAACACACGGCCGGCGCGGCGCAGGCTCAGCGTGGACCGCCGCAGGGAAGAGCTCATGGCGGCGGCGCTGGAATTGTTCGGCACCCGCGACGCGGAAGACGTCTCCATCGACGACGTGGCCTCGGCGGCGGGCGCCTCGCGCGCCCTGGTCTACCACTACTTCGGCGGCAAGCAGGAGCTCTACGTGGCCGCGCTGCGCAGCGCGGCGGTGCAGCTGGAGTCGCGGCTGCAGTCCCAGGATGGCGGCGGGGCGCTCGACGAGCTGGCCTCCGGGCTCAGACGTTACTTCGACTTCGTCGAGGAGCACGCGGCGGGCTTCGCGGCGCTGCTGCGCGGCGGCCCCGCCAACAGGACGGGCGAGGTGGGAGAGATCGTCGACGGCGTGCGCCGCCGGCTTTTCGCTCTCGTCCAGAAGCAGATGGGCGTCGAGGAGCCAGGGCCTGTGCTGCGCACGACGCTGCGGTCGTGGATCGCCTCCGTGGAGGCGGCCGGCCTCGACTGGCTGGAGCACCGCGACATCGACCGCTCGACGCTCGAGAAGATGCTGGTCGATCACATGGTCGCGCTGCTAGGCGTCGCCGCCGCCCATGATGGCGACGTCGCCGGGTTGATGGAGCGACTGGGCTCTCCTCATGGCCTCACTCCGTGAGGCGGGCTCGGTCGCCCCGATGGTCGCTGCGCTCCCGCCGCTCATCCAGAAGACGGCGGCTCGCTCACGGAGAAGAGTGGCGCCGGGCGGGCGGCGCCAACTTCCGTCGCGACGTCGTGTCGTCACGAGTGGTGGACCGGGCCTCCAGCGCCGGCCAGGTCCACCCACTGAACCCCCCTGAGGTCCGTGACGACGTTCCCGTTACTCGGAGCGCTGCTGCGGGATCCCCGCGAGCAGCGCGCGAACCTCGGTCTCCCGGTAACGCCGATGACCGCCGAGGGTGCGAATCGACGTCAACTTGCCCGCCTTGGCCCACCGCGTAACGGTCTTGGGGTCGACCCTGAACATGGTCGCGACCTCAGCGGGCGTAAGCAGTGGCTCGGCCTCGGGTGTACGAGCTGACATTTGTGCGGCCTCTCCTCCGTGTGGACCGGCTTAGCGATCCTGTGACTGCCTTTGCGCGTGTCACGGATGTCCCCCTATGGCACAGAGCGTGCGGCTTTTCTGAGCCATATGCGGCATCACCCGATGTGACCATACCGCCACGCTGAGCGATTGGCGAGCCCTTCTTTGACCCAACTGCCCGCCCCCGTGGCCATGTCACGCTCGGTGATTCTAGCGACACGGTTCGTGGTATCGCAGTGAAAACGGCAAACTACTCAGTTCGCAGAAGAGAGCAGCCGCGAGACGTGACCTACTCATGCAGGTCAGACACCCGTATTGGGGCTCAGTTGGCAGATTCCAGCAGTTGCATTGACTTCCACCGCAGGATGACTCTCTGGTACATGGCGTAGGCAAGTTCTTCTTGACCCGTGTCCAGCCCCGTCAGAGCGGCGGAGAGCTCCGCCACCGACTGGTCGGCCTGCAACGCGTCGTCGTCCATCAGGTGGACGAGCCCGCCGTAGTCGAGCTCCACCAGCGAGTGGGGGTGGAACTCCTCCAGCCACCGCGCGACGTCCTCGACGTCGAGGGGTGCCGAGGTGTCGCCCAGGTGCCGGCGCAGCACGCTGAGCGCCCGCGCCGCCCGCCTCCTGGCCTGCGCCATGGAGGTGACATAGATGAGGTTGCGCCCCGTGGCCGTCGTGACGTCCTGCCCCGGGTTGGCCGAGCCGAGCACCAGCCAGCGCTCGTTGCCGTCGAACGGCACGAACCACGACGCCGGCACGTGCCAGGACGTCGTGCGGATGTGGGTGCGCAGCGCGCCCGAGCCCGCCCGCCGCTTGTAGCGGTCGAAGTCGTCGGCCGTCTGCTCGGCGACCGCCTTCGGCACAAGGTGGTCCATCACCTTCACGGGCGTGGTGCCACGAAGCCGTGAGAACGCCAGCCACGAACGCAACCGGGTCTGCCAGGGACATACGTACAGACGGTCCTCGACACGCCGGAGATAGGCGTTGGGGCTCTCCTGGGCGGGAACGGGTTGAGGGGGCGTGCCGAGCAGGCGCATGACGGACTCGCCATGCTCCGCGTTGAGCGCGTTCGCGCGTCGCGGGCGGTCGCGTGAGTCGGCGTAGTCGGCCCACACCTTGCGCTCGGGCTCGGCGAACGCGGTCAGCGGCTCATAGACACGGAGGTAGGCGGCGTAGGGCAGCACGGAGGCATCGTGTCACGAAGCGTCTCCGCGCGCACCGTCGCGCCGTCACTACTCTGGGAGGGATCTCCGCCGCGAAGGTGCGGCGGACCGGACAGGGAGTCACCACAGTGACCGACGTCTTCGGCACGTCCCACAAGGACGTACACGAGCAGGTCGTCTTCTGCGCGGACGAGCAGAGCGGCCTGCGTGCCATCATCGCCATCCACAACACGGCGCTGGGCCCGGCCCTCGGGGGCACGCGGTTCTATCCGTACGAGAACGAGCAGGCGGCCCTGGCCGACGTGCTCAACCTGGCCAAGGGCATGTCCTACAAGAACGCGCTGGCCGGCCTCGATCTCGGCGGCGGCAAGGCCGTCATCATCGGCGACCCGGCCCGCGACAAGAGCGAGCCGCTGCTGCGGGCGTACGGCAGGTTCGTCGAGTCGCTCGGCGGGCGCTACATCACCGCCTGCGACGTGGGCACCTACAGCGAGGACATGGACATCGTCGCCCGCGAGTCGACTTTCGTGACCGGGCGCACCCTGGCCAACGGCGGGGCCGGCGACTCGTCGATCCTCACGGCGTTCGGTGTGTTCCAGGGCATGAGGGCCTCCGCCGAGCGGGTCTTCGGCACCCCGTCGCTGCACGGCAGGCGGGTGGGGGTCGAGGGGGTCGGCAAGGTCGGCCACCGCCTGGTCGACCTGCTGCGCGAGGACGGCGCCGAGGTCGTGGTCTGTGACGTGAGCGAGCGAGCCGTCGAGCGGGTGCGCCAGCACCATCCCGAGGTCGACGTCGTCGCCGACGCGCGTGCCCTCGTGACCTCCGACATCGACGTCTTCGCTCCGTGCGCGCTGGGCGGGGCGCTCGACGACGACACGGTGGCCGCGCTCCGGGCGAAGATCGTCTGCGGCGCCGCGAACAACCAGCTGGCCCACGCCGGTGTGGAGAAGCAGCTGGAGGACCGCGGCATCCTGTACGCGCCCGACTACGTCGTCAACTCCGGTGGTGTGATTCAGGTCGCCGACGAGATCCGCGGCTTCGACATGGAGCGCGCCAGGTCGAATGCGGCCCAGATCTACGACACGACTCTGAAGATCTTCGAAATCGCCGCTGAGGAGGGCGTACCTCCCGCGGTCGCAGCAGATAGGCTGGCCGAGCGCAGAATGTCGGAAGTCGGGCGTATTCGGGCCATTTGGCTGGGCCGCTGATGCCCCGCGCCCATACGACGTACCGAGCTGGGCACAAAACAGGTACGGTAATAGGCGAACGATAGGCTGACGCCCAGAGTCAGGTGGCGTCAGTGTGTGGTGCGTTAGCGACGAGGGGTCGGGGACGACCCCACACGAGGGGGTCGAGCCAATGGGGCGCGGCCGAGCAAAGGCCAAGCAGGTCAAGGTTGCTCGCCAGCTGAAGTACAACAGCGGTGGCACGGATCTTGACCGTCTTCGCGACGAACTCGGAGTCGGAGACTCCAGCCGCAGTGACGACGCCGACGACCTCAACGATGAGCTGGCGGATCGCTATGCCGATTACGCCGATGACTACGGTGCCGGAGACGACGACGACAGCCGTCCTTCCGGCCGCCGGTAGCCGTTCTTCTGGGTGAAGTGACCAGGGCCCGGCGACATCAGTCGCCGGGATTCCGATCACATTCGTCGGGCCCCACGGGAAACCGTGGGGCTTTCGTCACGTGGTGGGGCTTTTTTCTGCTGCCCGCGGTCAGCGGTAGCGGGCCTGACCCGTTCCGGCGACGATCTCGCCCATCACCCAGGCGGGCAGCCCGCGTGCCGCGAGCACCCGCACGGCCTCGTCGGCCGCGCCGGGCGCGACCACGGCCGCCATCCCCACCCCCAGGTTGAACGTACGATCCAGGTCGCGCTGGGCGATCTTCCCGTGCCCGGCGAGCACCTCGAAGATCGCCGGGGGCGTCCACGACGAGCGGTCGAGCACCGCGTCGAGGTGGGCGGGCAGTGACCGCGCCAGGTTGCCCTCGATGCCGCCGCCGGTGATGTGGGCGTAGGCGTGCACCTCGACCGCGCGGGTCAGCTCCAGGCAGGCGAGCGAGTAGATGCGCGTCGGCTCCAGCAGCTCCTCGCCGAGCGGCCGGCCCAGCTCGGGCAGCACCGCGTCGAGCGACAGCGACGCCTCGCGCAGCACGTGGCGCACCAGCGAGTAGCCGTTGGAGTGGACGCCGGAGGAGGCCAGCCCCAGCACGACGTCGCCCTCGGCCACCCGCTCGGGCCCGAGCATGGCCGACGCCTCCACCACGCCGGTGCCGGCGCCCGCCAGGTCGTATTCGTCGGCGCCCATCGCGCCCGGGTGCTCGGCCGTCTCGCCGCCCACGAGCGCGGCGCCGGCCAGGCGGCAGCCCTCGGCGACCCCGCCGACGATCTCGGCGATGCGCTCGGGCACCACCTTGCCGCAGGCGATGTAGTCGGTCATGAACAGCGGCTCGGCCCCGCAGACCACCAGGTCGTCGAGGACCATGCCGACCAGGTCGATGCCGATCGTGTCGTGCTTGCCGTACCGCTGGGCGATCATGACCTTGGTGCCGACGCCGTCGGTCGAGGTGGCCAGCAGCGGGCGCTGGTAGCGCAGCAGGGCGGAGGCGTCGAACAGACCCGCGAAACCGCTGGCGTCGTCGACGACCTCCGGGCGGCGCGAACGCGCCACCTTGTCCTTCATCAGGTCGACGGCACGCTCGCCGGCCTCGATGTCGACCCCTGCCGCCTCGTACGTACTCACGCCTTGCTCTCCAACACGAACTTGCCGACGTTGTCCTGGTCGATGGGGATCGGGTACTCGCCGGTGAAGCAGGCACGGCAGAGCCGCTCGGCCGGGATGGTGGTGGCCTGGGTCAGGCCCTCCAGGGAGATGTAGCCGAGGCTGTCGGCGCCCAGCGAGGCGCGGATCTCCTCGACCGACAGCGAGCCGGCGATCAGCTCGGCGCGGGTGGCGAAGTCGATGCCGTAGAAGCACGGCCAGGCCACCGGCGGCGAGGAGATGCGGACGTGCACCTCACGGGCGCCGGCCTCGCGCAACATCTTGACGATCGCGCGCTGGGTGTTGCCGCGCACGATCGAGTCGTCCACGACCACCAGGCGCTTGCCCGCCACGACCTCGCGCAGCGGGTTGAGCTTGAGCCGGATGCCGAGCTGGCGGATGGTCTGCGAGGGCTGGATGAACGTGCGACCGACGTAGGAGTTCTTCACCAGGCCCTGGCCGTACGGGATGCCGCTCTCCTCGGCGTAGCCCACGGCCGCCGGCGTGCCGGACTCGGGCGTGGGGATGACCAGGTCGGCCTCGACCGGATGCTCGCGGGCCAGCACACGGCCGACCTCGACCCGGGTGACCTGGACACCGCGCCCGGCGATGGTGGTGTCGGGGCGGGCGAGGTAGACGTACTCGAAGAGGCAGCCCTTGGGGTCGGCGAGGGCGAAGCGGCGCGAGCGCACGCCGCGCTCGTCGATGGTGAGCATCTCGCCCGGCTCGATCTCGCGGACGAAGGTGGCGCCCACGATGTCGAGCGCGGCCGTCTCCGAGGCCACCACCCAGCCGCGCTCCAGGCGGCCCAGGACCAGCGGGCGGATGCCCTGCGGGTCGCGGGCGGCGTAGAGCGTCTTCTCGTCCATGAACACCAGCGAGTAGGCGCCCTTGACCTGGGGGAGCAGCTCGGCGGCGGAGTCTTCGATGGAACGCGTGCGGTCCTGCGCGAGCAGCGTGGTGAGGACCTCGGTGTCGGTGGTGGCGCGGATGGTGCCAGGAGCCAGGCGTTCGGCCAGCTCCGGGGTGTTGATGAGGTTGCCGTTGTGGGCCAGCGCGAGCCCGCCGTCCTCGGTGGAGCTCAGGGTCGGCTGGGCGTTCTCCCACACGCTGGATCCGGTGGTGGAGTAGCGGCAGTGGCCGATGGACAGGTGTCCGCGCAGGGTGCCGAGCACCGACTCGTCGAAGACCTGGGCGACCAGCCCCATGTCCTTGTAGACGAGAATGCGGCTGCCCTCGCTGACCGCGATGCCCGCGGACTCCTGGCCGCGGTGCTGCAACGCGTACAGCCCGTAGTAGGTGAGTTTGGAAACTTCCTCGCCCGGAGCCCAGACGCCGAAGACGCCACAGGCGTCTTGAGGTGCGCGGTCGTTGGGGTCCAGGTCATGGCCGAGCCGGCCGTCGCCCTTCAGCACATGCCTCAGTCTAGGTCGCCCCTTTCCGTGCTCGCACACCCGGGGCGGCAGTCACAGTGCGTGAGCGGACCTGCCCGCGTTCGAGCCGTCGCGGACGATCTCTCCGGTGAGGTTGCGGTTGGCCGCCGAACCGAGGAAGAGGACGAGGGCCGCCATGTCGCCGGCCGTGGACAGCCGGCGGGTGGGCGTGCGGGCGGCGAGCCGGTCGAGGGCCTCCTGGGGGATCGGACGGGCCGTGTCGGTGACGGTCAGCCCGGCGACGGCCACGTTGACCAGGATGCCGTCGCGGCCGGCCGCCCAGGCGAGGGCGCGGGCCATGCCGTGCAGGGCCATCTTGGCGGTGCCGTACACGCCCGGGCCCGGCACCCCCTCCTCGGCGATGCCCGAGGAGAGGAACACGATCCTGCCGAACCTCCTGCGCCGCATCTCGGGCAGCACCTGCTGGACGAGCAGGGCGTTGCCCACCACGTTGGCGTGCAGGGCGGCCGACCACTCGGCGGCGGGCACGTCCTCGAACGCGACGCTTCCCGGAAGGATCGTGCCCCAGCGGACGGCGTTCGCCACGAGGGCGTCCACCGGGCCGGCCGCGGCCACGGCGGGCGCGATGGTGGCGTGGTCCTCCAGATCGAGGTGGACGGCGGCGGCCTGACCGCCGCCCGCCTCGATGCGCTTGACGACCTCGGCCGCGCGGTCGGCGCCGGTGTTGTAGGTGATGGTGACGCGCGCGCCGGTCTCGGCGTACGCGAAGGCGGTGGCCTTGCCGATGCCGGACGAGCCACCGGTGATGAGGACGTGCATGGGTGAGACTCCTTATTAGCCGACTAATTAGCCAGCTAAGTGGAGTCGGTGTCGTGGTGGCAAGGGTGGTTCGCTCGCGGCGAAAACGGCATGGCGTGGACGAGCCGGGCGAGCAGGGCGCGTTCCTCGGCGGTGAAGCCGTGCAGCAGCTCCTCCTCCAGGCGGTTCCAGATGTCCTCGACCGGCTCGCGCAGCGCCTTGCCCGCGTCGGTGAGACGGACCCTGCTCACGCGCGGGCGTACGGGGTCGGGGGTGCGGTGGAGGAGACCCGCGCGTTCCAGGCGCTGGATGGTCTTGGTGACGGTCGGGGGCTCGACGCCCAGGCGGGCGATCAGCTCGCCCTGGGTCAGGCCGTCCTCCTTCCACAGCTGGTTGAGCAGCATCTCCTGCCCCGCGTGCAGCCCGAGCGGGACCAGCGCGGCGGCGAACCGGTTGCGGTGCGTCTTGACGACCTTGATCAACGCGTACGTCAGGGTCTCGTCCAGCATGCCCTCATCTTGCCGTTCGCCTGCTGCTTTGGCGCATGGTGGCCCAAGATTGAGCAGCTCCTTACCGTGTCGTGCGGTTT
Source organism: Nonomuraea terrae (assembly GCF_004348995.1). GTDB lineage: Bacteria > Actinomycetota > Actinomycetes > Streptosporangiales > Streptosporangiaceae > Nonomuraea > Nonomuraea terrae. The sequence continues at coordinate 31,080 of NZ_SMKQ01000002.1, read as the reverse complement.
AGCGGACGCCTTCCGCGAAAGGGTGAAGTATCCGGCATGCAAACCCGTCGGGAGACGCAGACGTGACCACACCTGGGGACCCGAACGAGCACGAGCCCCGCCCGGGGCAGGAGGATCGCCCCGAGACCGCCCGTCCTTCGCAGGACCGGCCCGGTCAGGGGCCATCGGAGCGTGCGCCGGAGGAGGAGACGGCTCCTGAGGGGCTGCGGCCTCCCGAGCCGCTCCCCTACGAGAAGGGGCCCACCGGCGGGGACGAGACGCCGGAGGAGTGGTCCGCGGCCGGGCCACCCGGCGCCGGCCCCACGGGCGGCGCCGCCCCAGGCCCTGTCCCTGGTTCCGAGGCGGAACGGCAGTCCGCGGAAGGTGACGAGCCGTCGCGCGAGGGCGCTGGAGAAAGGCCGTCCCGCGAGGGCGGTGGCGAGGGGCTGTCGCCGGAAGAGGAGCCGATCGCGCCTGAGCCGCCCGAGCCGCCTGAGGCGCCGCAGCCTGACGTGCCGCCGACGCACGAGCCGCGACCGGCCGGAGAGCCGCGTCACCCCGACCTGCCCACCGCGCCGGAGGTACCCGAGCCCGCCGAGAGCGACGCGGAGCGGACCCAGGCGTTCCGGGTGCCCGGCGGCACCCCGCCGTACCCGGGGTGGGAGAGCGCCCCGCCGGAGGAGGGAGGTCCGGCGGGCCCGGAGTCGCCCGCCTTCGAGGAGCCCGCGTCGCGTTTCGAGGAGCCCGCCAAGCCGCAGCCGTCCCGTTTCGAGGAGCCTCCGAAGCCGCCGCCGTCGCGTTTCGAGGAGCCCGGGCAGCCGGGGTTCGCGGCGCCCGGCGGGGCGGGTGGGCCGGCGGAAAGGCCGGAGCAGGGCCGGCAAGGCCCGGGTGGTCCCGAGGAGAGGCCACGGGAAGGGGTGCCGCCGGAGGAAGGGCAGGTGCCCGGGGCGCCGCCGTACCAGGGCCCGTACGGGGCCACACCACGGGACCAGGGCCCGATCGTGCCCGGCACGACGCCCTCCAGCCCGTACGGCGGCCCGCCCGGCTACCCGCCGCCTCCGCCCCCCGGAGCGCCCTACGGCCCGCCCGGAGGGGGATACCCGCCGTCGCAGCCGGGCAGCGGCCTGGCCACCGCCTCGCTCGTGCTCGGCGTGGCCAGCCCGTTCCTGGTCTTCGTCTGCTTCACCGGCCTGATCACGGCCATCCTGTCGATCATCTTCGGCTGCGTGGCGCTGGCCAAGCATGCCGGCAAGGGCCGCGCCATCGCCGGCATCGTGATCAGTGTCCTGTCACTGGTGCTCTTCGCGATCGTGGCGATCTGGTTCTGGAACGTGGTGCAGGACTGCGCCCACCTGCCCACCGCGCAGGCGGACCAGTGTTTCCAGGAACGTTTCCCCTGGATGGACGGCAGCCGCCGCTAGAGCGGCAGGTGGGCCGACAGGTCGGCGCGGGATCCGCTGGCGGAGACCGCGCCGTCGGCCACCGCCTCGTCCCACGTCATACGGCCCAGCGCGAGCGCGATCCAGGTGTGGCCGTCCATCTCGACCACGTTGGGCGGCGTGCCGCGCGTGTGGCGGGGCCCGGCGATGGCCTGCACGGCGGCGTACGGCGGCACGCGCACCTCGACCGTGCGGCCGGGGGCCGCGGTGGTCAGTTTGTCGAGCAGATGGCGCACCGCCAGCCTGCCCGCGTCGCGCTCCGGACGCAGCCCCCGCTCGTAGGCGGTCAGCACGGCGGCCACGAGCGCGTCCGGCAGGGACGAGGCCGGGCCGTCGTAGGCGGGCTCGCCCAGCGCCACGAGTTGGGCGTCGAGTGCCGATCTCAGCGATTCCTGGTCCATCTTGCGTCGTGCCACGTCACCATTGTCCTCCCTGGAATCGTTCATCAAGATGGAGATCGTCGTTCACCCGAGGTTTCGACGGTGACCGTAGCCTCCCGGCCGTAACCCCCGCACATCCTTGGAGGACCTGTGGCGAACCCGAACGGGGGCAGGCGGCTCCTGCCGTTGCTCTCCACCCCCCACAAAGGCGGCCGATCCGCGCTGACCTGCCGGTTCCGCTGTGGCAACGCATGCGCCCACGAGGTGGCCAACACCTCGGAGAACGCCTACTTCGGTGACGTCGTGAAGGAGGCACTGTCCAGGCGCGGCGTGCTGCGGGCCGGCGCGCTCGGCGCGATCGTGGCGGGGGCCGGTGTGGCGGGCGCCGTGCCGGCGCTGGCGGACGAGCCGCAGGCGCGCGGCCGCGGCAACAGCGGTGGCGGGAAGGGCGGTGACCTGCGCTTCACCGCCGTGCCGCCGAACAAGGACGACGCGCTGAGCATCCCCCACGGCTACAAGTCGTCCGTGGTGGTGCGGTGGGGTGACCCCGTGCTGCCCGACGCGCCGGAGTTCGACTTCGACAACCAGAGCGCCGAGGCGCAGAGCAAGCAGTTCGGCTACAACTGCGACTACGTGACGATGTTCCCGATGGGCCGCGACCGCGCGCTGCTCTGGGTCAACCACGAGTACACGGCCGAGAGCCTCATGTTCCGCGGCTACACCGACGGCTCGTTAGCGTCCGAGGAGCAGATCAAGATCGCGCTGGCCGCGCACGGCGGCTCCGTCGTGGAGATCGAGCGGGTCGGCAACGGCGGCGAGTGGAAGCTCGTCACCAGCGGCCGCCGCCGCTACAACCGGCGCGTCACCGCGCACACCCCGATGCGGTTCAGCGGGCCGGCCGCGGGCAGCGACCTGCTCAAGACGGCCGCCGACCCCGAGGGCCGTAAGCCCATCGGCATGCTGAACAACTGCGCGGGCGGCACGACCCCCTGGGGCACCGTGCTGACCGCCGAGGAGAACATCGACCAGTACTTCATCAACGGCGACAAGGTGCCCGAGGCGCAGAAGCCGTTCATCGCCCGCTACACGATCCCCTCCGGCGTCCCCGAGGACAGCCGCCGGTTCGACCGCGTGGAGGAGCGCTTCGACCTCGAGAAGCACCCGAACGAGGCCAACCGCTTCGGCTGGATCGTGGAGATCGACCCGTTCGACCCCGACTCCGCGCCGATCAAGCGCACCGCGCTCGGCCGCTTCAAGCACGAGGCCGCCACCACGACGCTCTCGCGTGACCGCCGTCTGGTCGTGTACATGGGCGACGACTCGCGCTACGAGTACATCTACAAGTTCGTCTCGAAGGACCGCTACATCCCGGGCTTCGACCGGCACAACCGCACCCTGCTGGACGAGGGCACGCTGTACGTCGCCAAGTTCACCGGCGACAGCCGGGACTCCGAGATCGACGGCTCCGGCAAGCTGCCCCGCGACGGCGAGTTCGACGGCTCCGGCGAGTGGATCCCGCTGGTCTCGGGCGACCGCTCGTACGTCAAGGGCATGTCCGCCGAAGAGGTGCTCGTCTACACCCGCGTCGCCGCCGACAAGGTGGGCGCCACGAAGATGGACCGCCCCGAGGACATGGAGCGCAACCCGGTCACCGGCGGCGTGTACGTGGCGCTGACCAACAACACCAACCGCACGGCGGCCGAGGCCGACGAGGCCAACCCGCGTTCGGCGAACAAGCACGGCCACGTGCTGGAGATCGTCGAGCGGCGCGACGACGCGGCCGAGAAGAGTTTCTCCTGGTCGCTGCCGCTGGTCTGCGGCGACCCGAAGGACCCGGCCACGTACTTCGCGGGCTACGACAAGTCCAAGGTCTCGCCGATCTCGTGCCCCGACAACGTGACGTTCGACCGCGACGGCAACCTGTGGATCTCCACGGACGGCAACGCGCTCGGCACCAACGACGGCCTCTTCGTGATGCCGGTCGAGGGCAGGGAGCGCGGTCACCTGCGCCAGTTCCTGAGCGTCCCGAGCGGCGCCGAGACCTGCGGCCCGATGGTGACCGACGACCAGCTCAGCGTTTTCGTGGCGGTGCAGCACCCGGGAGAGGTCAGCGGCGCCACCCCCGACAACCCCGCCAGCCACTGGCCCGACGGCGCCCAGCCGCGCCCGTCGGTCGCGGTGGTGTGGCACGGCTCCAACAAGAAGATCGGCGCTTGACCTCAACTTAACTTGAGGCTCTAGCGTTCCGTGCCATGAGCATGGAAGTGACCGCCTGGCACCAGCTGTACTCGATGAACGACCGGCAGGAGCGTCGCTCTGTCTCCAGGGCGACGCTCCGGCGCATCGCGGGCTTCGCGCGTCCGCACCGGCGCAAGCTGACGGTGTTCCTGCTGCTGAGCGTCGTGCTGGCCGGCCTCGCGGTGGCCGCCCCGCTGCTCGCCGGCCGGGTCGTGGACGCCGTCTTCAACCGCGAGCCGATCGGCGTGGTGGTCGTCGTGGCCCTGCTGATCGCCGGGCTGGCGATCGTGGAGGCGGGACTTGGGCTGCTGAACCGGTGGCTGTCGGCCGGCCTGGGGGAGGACCTCATCCTCGACCTGCGCACGGCCGTCTTCGACCACGTCCAGCGCATGCCGGTGGCCTTCTTCACCAGGACCCGCACCGGCGCGCTGGTCAGCAGGCTCAACAACGACGTGATCGGGGCGCAGCGGGCCTTCACCGACACCCTGTCCGGCGTGGCGGGCAACGTCGTGACCCTCCTGCTCACGCTCACCGCCATGATCAGTATCTCCTGGCAGATCACGCTGCTGGCGCTGCTGCTCCTGCCGGTGTTCGTGCTGCCCGCGCGGCGGATGGGCGTCAGGATCGCCCGGATGAGGCGCGAGGCGGCCGACCACAACGCGGCCATGGGCAACCAGATGACCGAGCGTTTCTCGGCGCCGGGCGCGACGCTGGTGAAGCTGTTCGGCCGGCCCGCGTACGAGTCGGCCGAGTTCGCCGGCCGCGCCCGCCGGGTGCGCGACATCGGGGTGCGCTCGGCCATGACCCAGTACGCCTTCGTGACCGCGCTGACCCTGGTGTCGGCCCTCGCCCTGGCCCTCGTGTACGGCCTCGGCGGCTTCTACGCCCTGAGCGACCGGCTGGCCCCCGGCGCGCTGGTGTCGATGGCCATGCTCCTCACCCGCCTCTACGCCCCGCTCACCGCCCTGGCCAGCGCGCGGGTGGACGTGATGAGCGCGGTCGTCAGCTTCGAGCGGGTCTTCGAGGTGCTCGACCTCAAGCCGCTCATCCAGGACAGACCCGACGCCCGATCGGTGCCGGAAGGCCCGGTGTCGGTGGAGTTCGACGACGTGCGCTTCGCGTACCCGTCGGCCGACAAGGTGTCGCTGGCCTCGCTGGAGGAGGTCGCCGTGCTCGACACGCGCGGCGGCGAGGAGGTGCTGCACGGGGTGTCGTTCCGGGCCGAGCCGGGGCAGATGGTGGCGCTCGTCGGCTCGTCGGGAGCGGGCAAGTCCACCATCGCCCAGCTCCTGCCCCGCCTGTACGACGTCGACTCCGGCGCCGTACGCCTCGGCGGCGTCGACGTACGGGAGCTGAGCGCCGAGTCGATCCGCGCCACTCTCGGCATGGTCACCCAGGACGGACACCTCTTCCACGACACGATCCGGGCCAACCTGCTGCTGGCCAGGCCCGAGGCGAGCGACGAGGAGCTGTGGGACGCGATCACCCGCGCCCGCCTCGCCTCGCTCATCACGTCGCTGCCCGACGGGCTCGACACGGTCGTGGGCGAACGCGGCTACCGGCTGTCGGGCGGCGAGCGCCAGCGGCTGACGATCGCCCGCCTGCTGCTGGCCCGCCCCAGGGTGGTCATCCTGGACGAGGCCACGGCCGCGCTCGACTCCACCAACGAGGCGGCCGTGCAGGCGGCGCTCGGCGAGGCGCTGGAGGGCAGGACCGCCGTGGTGATCGCGCACCGGCTCTCCACCGTACGGGCCGCCGACCTCATCCTCGTCATCGAGGACGGGCAGGTGGTCGAGCGCGGCACGCACGCCGAGCTGCTCGCCGCGGAAGGCCGCTACGAGGAGCTCTACCGCACTCAGTTCGACGAGCCGACGGTCGCCGCCGCCTGAGGCTCGTCCTCCTCCTGGCGCCGCGCGGGGACGTGGCGCAGGGTGTAGAGGGCCAGCGGGATGCCCGCCAGCAACACGGCCGCCGCGACGACAAGCGTGAACCGGTAGGCGTCGAGGAAGGCGAGCAGCGGCGGCAGGTCGCTGGCGCTCTGCGCCGAGGTCAGGAACGCGCCCAGCAGCGTGATGCCGAGCAGGCCGAACACCTCGCGCGAGACGTTGAACATGCCCGAGGCCACACCGGCCCGGCCCTCGGGCATCCCGCCGAGCACCGCGGCCGTCAGCGGCACCATCAGGCCGCCACCGAGGCCGTACAGGATGAACCAGGGGGCCACGTCGGCGTACGAGCCGTCGGCGCCGACGCGGGACATCAGGAAGATCGCGACGCCCATGAGCGCCGTGCCGAGGGCGACCGTGCGCGCGACGCCGAGCCGTGCGCTCACCCGCTGCGACACCACCGCGGTCACCCCCATGACCAGCGCCATCGGCACGAACGCGGCGCCCGCCTCGGTGGGGGAGAAGCCGAGCACGTTCTGCAGCCACATCGCGCTGAAGAAGTAGATGCCGAACACCCCGAACGACCAGATCCCGCTGGTGAGCAGCCCGCCCCCGAACACCCGCTGCCGGAACAGCGACAGGTCGGCCATCGGCTCGCCGGCCCGCCACTCGGCCAGCACGAACGCCACGGCCGCCGCCGCGAACACGCCGAACGCGGCCAGGATCGCGGGCGACGTCCAGCCGGCCGACTCGCCCTCGATGAGCGCGTACGTCAGGGCGAACAGCGCCAGCGCCGAGGCCGCCAGGCCGGGTAGGTCGAGGCTGCGGAGCACCCGCTGGAACGCGGGCCTGACCGTCCGGAACGCCAGCGCGAACGTCGCCACCCCGATCGGGACGTTGATCAGGTAGATCCACCCCCAGTGCAGGTGCTCACTGATGAAGCCGCCCGTGATCGGACCGAGCGCCATCGACAGCGCTCCTGAGGCGCTCCAGATCCCGATCGCCCGGCCGCGCTCGGCGGGGTCGGGGAAGATCTGGCCGATCAGCGCCAGGGCGGTGGGCGTGAGCAGCGCCGCCCCGACGCCCTGCACCGCCCGCGCGGCGACCAGTGCGCCGCCCGACTCGGCCAGCCCGGCGGCCAGCGACGCCAGCGTGAAGACCGCCAGCCCGCCGAGGAACGTCCTGCGCGCGCCGAACACGTCCGCCAGTCGCCCGCCGACCAGCATGAGCCCGGCGAACACGAGGATGTACGAGCTCACGACCCACTCCAGCCCCGAGATCGTCAGCCCCAGGTCACGCTGGATGGTGGGCAACGCCACGTTGCCCACGTTGTTGTCGAGATAAGTCATGAAAGTTCCTGCGGTAACCGCGCCCAACGCCCACCAGCGCACGCCTGCCTCCTATACGCCGTACTTGTACGTCGTATAGTTCATGTACGCCGTATAGTTGTCAACCGTGATGGGAAAGCTGACCGCGGGGATGATCGCTGAGCGGGCTCTGGAGATCGGGGACGCCGAGGGGCTGGACGCGGTGACCATCCGGCGCCTGGCCGCCGACCTGGGCGTGACGCCGATGGCGCTCTACTGGCACTACAAGAACAAGGAGCAGCTGCTCATCGGCATGGCCGACCACCTGATCGGCGGCTTCGCGCCCGAGCCGGCCGACGAGAGGCCCTGGCAGGAGCAGCTGCGCGACCTGACCCGGGGGCTGGTCAGGACGCTGCGCGCGCATCCGTGCGCCAAGGACGTGATCGAGCAGATCGACGCGGTCGAGGTGCCCAACTTCCTGGCGGTCTGGGACCTGGCGCTCGGGCTGGCCCGCGACGCGGGCTTCAGCGTGGAGGAGAGCTGCCTGATCACCAAATATCTGCTGCAGAGCGCCATCGCCATCGCCGACGCCCCCGTCCACCACCAGGCCGGGCGCTCCGACGAGGAGGTCGCGCGGATCGTGCGGGTCAAGCGGCTCGGCCTGGAGACGCTGCCCGTCGAGCGTTACCCGCACCTGGTGGAGATGGCGGGCCCGCTGGTGGGCGCGATGTCGCCGGAGGTGTGCGACACGTTCGGCGTCGATCTTGTGTTGGCCGGCATCGAGGCGCTGGCGGCCGGACGCTAGAGTCCCGGTTCGTGACCTTCGAGTTGATCTGCGAGATCGAACCCCCGACCAAGCCCGATCTGAAGCGTGTACGCCACCAGATCGGCACGCTGACCACGATCGCGGACGCGTTCCTCATTCCCGATAACCACATCGGCCGCGCCACCGTCTCCAGCGTGGCCGTGGCGCACGAGGTCGAGGCGATGGGCGGGCGCGGCATCGCCTGCCTCAACTCGCGCGACCGCAACCTGCTCGGTTTCCGCCGCGACCTGCTGACGGCGGCGGCGTACGGCGTGGACCAGTTCCTCTTCGTCTACGGCGACAAGCCGACGAGCGGGAACCGGACGAGTGACCTGACGGTGCGGTCGATGATCGAGGAGGCGCGGGAGTTCTCGCCCGAGTTCCGCCTCGGGGCGGCGGCCGCGCTCCGGCCGGTGCCGGCCTGGAAGCGTACCGCCGACTTCCTGTTCTCCCAGGTCAGCTTCTCGGTGGAGGCGCAGCTGCGGTGGCGGGAGGCCCACCCGGTCGACATGCCGGTCTACGCCGGGGTGATGGTGCTGGCCAGCGCCAACCACGCGCGCGGTCTGGCCGCCGCCATCCCCGACATCGACATCCCGGGTGAGCTGGTGGACAAGGTGTCCGCCGACCGGATGGTGGGCGTGGAGGCGGCCTGCGAGCAGGTGCTCGCCCTGCGCGAGTCGGGCGCGTTCGCCGGGGTGCACCTCGTCCCGGTCGCGCGCTACCGCGACGTGGAGTCGAGGCTGGCCGGCGTCCTCTGAGAGCGGGCGAACGCGGCCAGCACCGCGCCGGCCACGGCCACGGCGAAGAGCACCCCGTACGCCCGCTGGAACCCGCCCATCAGCTGCTCCACGGCGACCGGTGACAGCTTCGACAGCGTGCCCGCGTACACCTGGGCGCGCAGCTCGGGGCCGACCGAGGCGGACAGCACGCTGAGCGACAGGCCGACGCTGATCACCATCCCGACGTTCATGATCATGACGCGGAAGCCGTTGACCACGCCGAGGCTGCCGGTCGGCAGCGCCTGCATGACCTGGGTCGTGTTGCCGGTGAGGAACGTCCCGCTGCCGCAGCCGGCCACGAAGAGCCCGATCGCGATCAACCAGTACGGCGTCGCCGGGTCGGCCGTCAGCATCAGCGTGCCGAGACCGACGGCGCTCAGCGTCGCCCCGCCGATCGACAGCGCGTACGGCGACACCCACCGCCCCAGCACGCCCACCAGCGGCGAGGCCACCCCGAGCCCGATCGGCACCGGCAGCACGCTCAGGCCGGCCTCGAAGGCGTCGACACCGCGGGCCGCCTGGAAGTACAGCGCCACCACCAGCACCAGCGCCGAGCGCGCGAGGGAGTTGCAGAAGGAGGCGAGGTTGGCGCAGGCCAGCAGCCGCCCGGCGAACAGCTGCAGCCTCATCACCGGGTTCGACGCCCGCCGCTCGACCAGGACGATCAGCGGCAGCAGCGCCAGGAACACCCCCGCACCGGCCAGCACGACGGGGCTGGTCAGGCCGCCCGTGCCGGTCTCGTTCAGGGCGAGCAGCGCCGCGGACATCGCGGCGAAGACCAGGATGTTGCCGAGCGCGTCCACCGGCTCCTTGGGCTGCTTGGGCATCTTGCGCAGGATGACCGCGCCGACGGCTAGCGCGATGAGCCCGGCCGGCACGTTCACCCAGAAGATCCACTGCCAGCCGGCGGTCTCCGCGATCAGGCCGCCCACGGTGGGCCCGGCCAGCTGCGCGACCGACATCACGCCGAAGTAGACGCCCATGCCCTGGCTGAGCTTCTCCGGCGGGAACGCGTCGGTGATGATCACGGTGCCGTTCGCCAGGATCATGGCCGCGCCGACGGCCTGCAGCACGCGCATCGCGATGAGGAACCACACGTCCGGCGACAGGCCCGCCAGCAACGAGGCCACGGTGAAGAGGGCGAATCCGGCGAGGTAGACCTCGCGCCGGCCGAGCAGGTCGGCCACGCGGCCGAAGAACACCACGCTGGCGGTGTTGACCAGTAGGAACGACAGCAGGATCCAGCTCGACTCCATCGCGTCGGCGTGGAAGTGCCGCACGACCGTGGGTAATGCGACGTTGAGCGTGCTGCCGGCGATACCGATGAGGACGAGGCCCAGGCTGGTGACGGCGCAGACCTGCCAGGCGTAGCGGAGGCTGCTGCCTTCTCGGGGGGTGACCGCGACCATGACCTCCACTATGACGTACGACGTACGTCCGAATTGTTACGGGGGTTACCTGGCGCGTCTGCGCAGGCCCTCGATGTCGTGGATGACGACGCGGCGGCGGCCGGTCTCGATCAGGCCGCGGTCGCGCAGCATGCGCAGCGCCTTGCTGACGGCCTCGCGGGAGGAGCCCGTCCAGCCGGCCAGCTCGTCCTGCGACAGGGGCAGCGCCACGCGCACGCCGGCGCTGGTCTGCTCCCCGTAGCGCTCGGCCAGCTCCAGCAGCCGCGTGGCCACCCGGCCCGCGGTGTCGTACGCGCCGTACTCGATGCGCTTGCGGTCGGCGTCGCGCAGCCGGAAGCTGACGTGCTGCATGAGGAGCACGGCGATTCTCCCGTGGTTCTCGAGGAAGGTCGCGAAGTCGCGCACCACGATGCCGGCGATCGGCTCCAACGCGGTCACCGTGGCGGAACGTGGCGAGCCGTCGATGGCCGACAGCTCGCCGAGGATGCCACCGGGGCCGCGTACGGCCAGTACGACCTCGGTACCGCTGTCAGTGTGGGAGGAGACCTTGACCCGCCCCTCCATCAGGACGACTACCCAGTCGGACGTGTCGCCCTCGTTCATGACGGTGGCGCCCCGATCCCACTTGCGCAGCCGTCCGGCCGCGCGGACGGCCTCGATCTCCTCGGCGGTCAGCAGGGACAGGAACTCTCCGGGCTCTGGAACCATGCGCCCGATTATGACGCTTCCCGTATTGCTCTTTTATTGCAGGTCGGTCAGAACGTACGCGGTGACGAGCTCCTCCTTGCCTTTCAGGCTCAGCGGTCCCAGAGGCTTCACCTTCACGCCATCGCCGAGTTGCCGCAGCGTGGTCTCGCCGATGACCACCGTGCCGGGCTCGGCGATGCCCTGGAGGCGGGCGGCCACGTTCACGCAGTCGCCCATCGCGTTGAAGCCGCGAAGCTCAGGGCTGCCGATGTTGCCGACCAGCGCAGGGCCGGTGTTGACGCCGACGCGGAACGTCGGCCACTCGATGCCGTCCTCACGCTTCCAGGACATCTCCTCGGCCACCTCGGCGGCGGCCCGCTGCATCGCCAGCGCCGCCCGGCAGGCCGCGTGCGCGTGCCCGGCCTGCGTGGCCGGGGCGTTGAACAGGGCCAGCAGCGCGTCACCGACGAACTGCACGATCGTGCCGCCGTTGTTGAGTATGCAGGGCACGGCGGCCGTGTGGTAGCGGTTGAGCATCTCCACGATCTCGCCGGGCGAGACCTTCTCCGAGAACGTCGTGAAGCCCTTGAGGTCGGCGAAGAGCGCGGTCAGCTCCTTCAGCTGGCCGCCCAGCTCGGCCTGCGACGGGTCGGCGAGCAGCGCGTGCGCGACGTCGGGCGACATGTACTGGTGGAAGAGCGTGTCCAGCTCGCGGTAGAGGCGGGCGTTCTCCAGCGAGATCGACAGCTGCCCGGCCAGCGTCGCGGCCAGGGCCTCGTCCTGGCGGGTGCCGCCGACGGGCACCTCCAGCACGCCGGCCAGGTTGCCCTTGACGGTGAGCGGGAAGGCCAGCAGCCCGTCGCGGCGGATCGGGTTGCCGTCCTTGAACTGGTACTCCCGCGAGCCGACCTGCGTCTTGCCGCCGGACACCAGGGCGATCTTGACGTCCCCGTACGCCTGCCGCGCCCGGTCCAGCGAGGCCGTCAGCAGCTCGTCCTCGGGCAGGCCGATCCGAGTCTGGGCGCTCACCTCGACGAGCGCGGAGAGCCGCTGGGACAGCTCCCGCTCGTGGGCCAGCGCCTCGCCCGCCCGGTCGAGCACCGCGACCTGGCCCTCGTTGAGCCGGAACTTGCCCGACAGCCGGGCCGCGGCGAGCGGCTCCCCTCGGCGTACGTGCTCGACCATCTCTTCCAGGGCCTGGTCGTAGTCGCGGCGGATGCGCGCCACGGTGCCCGACAACGCCACCGAGTCGAACAGCCCGGCGCTGGACCCTTCGCGCCTGAACTGCAGGTACGCGCTGTAGGCCACGAACACGAAGGCCAGCGTGAGCAGGATGTGCCACTCCCACCACGACAGGTGCCAGTTGAGCTGCGACATGCCCGCGATCATCGCCTCGGCCAGCAGCGCGTACGCGGTGAGCAGGCTGACCAGCATGGCCGACGGGCGCCGCCGGTGCAGCAGGAACATCATCACGCTAGCCGCCGTGAACAACACCAGCCCCGGCACCGACACCCACATCAGCCAGTCGATGGGCGAGATCTCCGGCGGCGCGCTGAGCGGTGTCAGCCCGGGCACCAGCGACGCGACGCCCCAGAGCATCATGAACGCGACGAGCACGGCGCGGATGGCGCTCTGGGCCTCCAGCACGGCCTTGGCGGCCCGCTCGCCGAGCGGCAACGCCGAGGCGAACGCGAACACCGCCGCGATCGACAGCCCCACCTGGTGGTCCAGGTCGAACCCCACCGAGCCGGCCGGCAGGATGATCTTCGGCGTGGCGAGCCCGTGCAGGAACAGGAAGCCGGCGCTGCTCAGGAAGACCATGGACACGAGGAACAGCCGCGCGTCCTGCCGCTGCCGAGAGGTCTCGCTGACGAGGAAGCCGAGGACGACGCTGATCCCGGCGACGGCCAGGATCATCCAGAAGTGGCTGGGGTTGTGCTGCCAGACGATGTTGATGTCCGGCTGCGCCAGCAGCAGCCAGAGGCCGAGCAGCGGCAAAGCCAGGTGGATGACCCAGACGCCGCCTCGCACGGGTTGGGTGGCCGGCGGCAGGTACGGAGCTTGATCAGGGGTTGGCACAGACCTGATTATCCTCGCTACCAACTCGTTACCAATGCGTACTTTTACTCAATAAGTGGCTAACAGCTGGTCAAATTGGTCAGTAACGCTCCGTTTTGTGATGGATGCGTTATGTCATGACCGCCATCCGTTGGAACGGTTGAAGCGTGATTCTCATGCACACCATGAGCATCACTGGTTCCTGGAAGGACAACCGTGGCTATCAAGGTTCGCGGTGGGCGTACGGTCACGCTCGCTGCCGTCGGAGCGCTGGCCGCCTCGCTTCTCACCGTGGGTGGCGTCGCCACCGCTTCGTCCGCCGCCGCCGAGGTGCACGCCTGCGTGCACAAGAAGTCCCGGTACGCGCGCATCGTCAACCCGACCACCAAGTGCCGCAAGACCGAGGTCCGGATCCTGGTCGGCGGCGGTGGCACCTCGACCACCACCGTTCAGACGGGCGAGCAGGGCCGGACGGGCCCGCGCGGCCCGCAGGGCCCGCAAGGGCCGCAGGGTGTCAAGGGCGACACGGGCCCGACCGGCCCCCACGGCAGGCAGGGCACGCAGGGCCCCAAGGGCGATCCCGGCCCACAGGGTCCGAAGGGGGAGCTGGGGGAGCAGGGCCCGAAGGGCGAGCAGGGACCGAAGGGCGAGCAGGGCCCGAAGGGCGAGCAGGGCCCGAAGGGCGAGCAGGGCCCGAGGGGTGCGACCGGCCCGCGGGGTCCCGAAGGCGACGACGGCAAGAACGGCCTGCCGGGCAAGGACGGCGCCCCCGGCCCTCAGGGCCCGAAGGGCGACCGCGGTCCCCAGGGTCCCCGGGGCCCGAAGGGTGACTCCGGGACGAGCTACGTCTCCTACACCAAGACGGAGTCCATCGGCTCGACCGGAGCGCAGAGCGTCAGCTGCGGCAACGGCGGCATGGCCACCGGCGGCGGCTTCTCCTTCGACACCCTCAAGAACGCCGTCGTCATGAGCAGCGCCCCCAGCGGCTCCGGCGGCTGGACCGTCACCGTGGCGAAGGACGACAACGGCAACAAGGACGTCAACGACACCAAGGGCGGCGATGAGCCCAAGGGCGGCGCGTTCGGCTCGTCCTCCGAGACACCGGCGGGCGGCAGGCCCGGCGTCAGCGGCACCAGCGTCAGCGGCACCGTCTACGTCGTCTGCCTGAAGAAGGCGTAACGAGAAGGGCCGGCACGGTGACCCCGTGCCGGCCCTTCCGTGAAACCGTCAGCCGAACAGCGCCGGCAGCGCCGCCGAGTGCGTCTCGCGCAGCTCCTCGACCGGCACCTCGAAAACGTCCTTGACGACCAGCGACGTGCCGCCGGTGACGCCGAGCCCGTAGCAGGGCACCTCGTGGCGCGCGCACAGCGAGGCGAACTCGTCGTACGCCTCCGGCCGCACCGCGACCAGCGCCCGCGCCGCCGACTCGCTGAACAGCTCGGTGAACGCGTCACCGCACAGCTCCACCGAGGCCCCGACGCCTCGCGCCAGGCAGGACTCCGCGAGCGCGACGGCCAGGCCGCCGTCGGACAGGTCGTGGGAGCCCTCCAGCAGGCCGCGGCTCGCCGCCTCGACGAGCACGGTCGCGAGAGCCTGCTCCGCCTCCAGGGCGGCCTGCGGCGGCAGCCCGCCCAGGTGGCGGTGGACGACGTGGGCCCACTCCGAGCCGCCGAACTCCTCGTGGGTGTCGCCCAGCAGCACCACGCGCAGCCCCTCGGCGACGAACCCGGTCGGCACCCGCTTGGCCACGTCGTCGATGACGCCGAGCACGCCCACGACCGGAGTCGGGTTGATGGCGGTGGAGCCCGTCTGGTTGTAGAAGGAGACGTTGCCGCCGGTCACCGGCACGCCGAGCGTCTTGCAGGCGTCGGCCAGCCCGCGTACGGCCTCGGCGAACTGCCACATGACCTCGGGGTCCTCGGGCGAGCCGAAGTTGAGGCAGTTGGTGACGGCCAGCGGCTTGGCCCCGGTCACGGCCACGTTCCGGTACGCCTCCGCCAGCGCCAGCTGCGCCCCCGCGTACGGGTCGAGCTTGGCGTAACGGCCGTTGCCGTCGGTGGCCAGCGCGATGCCGCGCGTCGTCGGCTCCGCCCCGGCGATGGACTCGGAAATGCGCAGCATGCCCGAGTCGGCCGGCTGCGCCAGCACGGTGTTGGAGCGGACGTAGCGGTCGTACTGGGAGGTCACCCACTCCTTGGAGGCCAGGTTGGGCGAGCCGAGCAGCTTCAGCAGCGTCGCCCGCAGGTCGGCGGGGCGCTCCAGCCGGTCGGGCGCGTCGGCGTTGAGCGCGGCCTGCCCGGCGGGCTCGTGGAAGGGCCGCTCGTAGACGGGGCCCTCGTCGGCCGCGGTGCCCGGAGGGATGTCGACGATGACCTCGCCGTCCCACGTCATGACCAGGCGGCCGGTGTCGGTCACCTCGCCGATGACGGTGGCCGGGACGTCCCACTTGGCGCAGATCGCCATGAACGCGGGGATGTCGTCGGGCCGGACCACGGCCATCATCCGCTCCTGCGACTCGCTCATGAGGATCTCCTCGGGCCTGAGCGAGGGGTCACGGAGCGGGACGAGGTTGAGGTCGACGTCCATGCCGCCGGTGCCCTTGGCGGCCAGCTCGGTGGTGGCGCAGGAGACGCCGGCCGCGCCGAGGTCCTGGATGCCGACGACGACGTCGGCGGCGTACAGCTCCAGGCAGCACTCGATGAGCAGCTTCTCCATGAACGGGTCGCCCACCTGCACGGCGGGCCGCTTGGCCTGCGACTCGTCCTCGAACGTGGCAGAGGCGAGCACGGACGCGCCGCCGATGCCGTCGGGGCCGGTGGAGGCGCCGAACAGCACGACCTTGTTGCCCGGCCCCGGCGCGGTGGCGAGCTTGATCTGGTCTTTGCGCAGCAGGCCGACGCACAGGGCGTTGACCAGCGGGTTGCCGATGTAGCAGGGGTCGAAGACGACCTCGCCGCCGATGTTGGGCAGGCCCAGGCAGTTGCCGTAGTGGCTGATGCCCTCGACCACGCCGGGCAGCACCCTGCGGGTGTCGACCGCGTCGGCCGCGCCGAAGCGCAGGGAGTCCATCACGGCGATCGGGCGGGCGCCCATCGACATGATGTCGCGCACGATCCCGCCGACGCCGGTGGCAGCGCCCTGGTGCGGCTCGACGTAGGACGGGTGGTTGTGCGACTCGATCTTGAACGTGGCCGCCCAGCCGTCGCCGATGTCGACGACGCCGGCGTTCTCGCCCATGCCCACGAGCAGCGCCTCGGACTTGGGCGCCTTGGTGGCGAACTGCTTCAGGTGCACCTTGGACGATTTGTACGAGCAGTGCTCGGACCACATGACGCTGTAGATGGCCAGCTCGGCGCCGGTGGGACGGCGGCCCAGGATGTCTTTGACCCGGTCGTACTCGTCCTGCTTCATCCCCAGCTCGGCGAAGGGCATCGGCTCGTCGGGCGTCGCGGCCGCCCGCACCACGCTGTCGGTCGTCCGCCCTCCTGCGTCGGTCGGACGACCGACTTCGTCGCCGTGTTCGCTGGGTCGCTCGCTGCGCTCGCTCATGCGTTCACCAGGTTCTTGAGGATGGACGTGAAGAAGCCCAGGCCGTCGGTGCTCGGGGCGCCGACCAGCTCTTCCACCGCGTGCTCGGGGTGGGGCATGAGGCCGACGACGTTGCCGGCCTCGTTGCGGATGCCGGCGATGTCGTTGAGCGAGCCGTTGGGGTTGCCGCCGAGGTAGCGCACGACGACGTGGCCGCCGGCCTCTAGCGCGGCCAGCGTGTCGGCGTCGGCTACGTAGCGGCCCTCGCCGTGCTTGACCGGCAGCACGATCTCCTGGCCCGCCTCGAACGCGTTGGTCCACGCGGTCGCGGTCTGCTCGACGCGCAGCTTCTGGTCGCGGCAGACGTAGTGGAGCGAGCCGTTACGGGTCAGCGCGCCGGGCAGCAGGTGCGCCTCGCACAGGATCTGGAAGCCGTTGCACGTGCCGATCACGGGGAGCCCGGCCTTCGCGGCCGGGACGATCTCCTCCATGAGCGGCGCGAACCGGGAGATGGCGCCGCAGCGCAGGTAGTCGCCGTAGGAGAAGCCGCCGGGCAGGAAGACGGCGTCGACCCCGTTCAGGTCGCGGTCGGCGTGCCACAGCGGAACCGCCTGCGCGCCCACCAGGCGAACGGCTCTGGCGGCGTCCTGGTCGTCGAGAGTTCCTGGAAACGTGACTACGCCCACACGGGCAGCGCTCATGACAGTCGTCCCCTCCGAGGATGCGCGCGCACGCGCCACCGTCACTTCGGGGTGGACGGTGGTCAGCGGCGGTGTAATCCAGCCTAACGGGTGCTGCCAGGTGGTCCGCATCGGCTCAGAGGCCGTACGGAGGCGCAGGTCAGAACGGGCGGCAGAACGGGCGGCAGGTCAGACTGCGGCCAGCTCGCGGGGACGGGCGTCGGCCTCGTCGTCCCAGGCGAGCAGCTTGCGCAGGTGGACCGTGGTGCCCCGGCCGGGCGTGACGCCGAAGGAGATCTCGTCGACCACCGAACGCATGATCAGCAGGCCGCGGCCGTTCTCGGTGTCGGGAGGCGGGAAACAGGGGGGCATCGTCGGGACGCCTTCGCCGTTGTCGGCGACGCGGACGTCGCACTGGCCGTAGCCGATCGACGCGGTCACCTCGTAGCGGTTGGCCGGCCCTCCGTGCCGGACGGCGTTGGAGCAAGCCTCGGAAACGGCGAGCAGCATGTCCGCGATGCACGTCTCACTCACGTGGAGTGAACGCATCGCGTCGCCCAGCACCCGCCTGACCATCGGTATGCCGATCGCATTCCGAGGCAGTGCCAACGAGAACTCAATATCCACCGGACTCCTCCGGGCTCCGGAATGTCACCTGGAGTAGGTTTCCCTGTGAAATTGGGGCTAACCGCAAAATCACGTTGTTGTTATTTAGTGTTGGCACGCCCGTGGGATTGTGACACGTCCGAACCCCACTTTAACCCCCCAGGGGGAAACCAGTGCCCCAAATGTGACTTCTACCCCTCAACCCGGACGCTGTAGTCCTCAATCACGGTATTGGCCAAGAGTGTCTCTGCCATCTTGCGTACCTCGGCGAGAGCCGCCTCGTCGGCCGCGCCTTCGAGCTCGATCTCGAAGCGCTTGCCCTGGCGCACGGAGGAGACGCCGGAGAAACCGAGCCGGGGCAGCGCCCTGGCGATGGCCTGGCCCTGAGGGTCGAGGATCTCGGGCTTCAGCATGACGTCCACGATGACGCGGGCCACGTGCGTTCCTCCTGGGAGCGAGCGGGGTGATGGGAAGGACAGCCTACCGGCGCGCAACGGCCGCCTGACGGCGCGTGTGGCCGACGACACAACGGGAACGGGGAGGACATGGGGCTTGCGCACCGGGCTGTGATGTCTGCCACGATGGCCCCGAACGCGTACGAATCAACACCTCCCGGTTCGTCGCAGAGGAGGCCTGGCTAAGGTGGCAACCCCACCGAGACCGGCCCTGACCAGCAGGAGTGGCACGTGACAACCGACGCCTCTCGTGGTGCCGAGGCACCTCCGGATCTCGTCCAGCTGCTTACCCCGGAAGGGGAGCGGGTCGAGCATCCCGACTACGACATCGACCTGACGCCGGAGGAGGTGCGGTCGCTCTATCGCGACCTGGTGCTCGTCCGGCGTATCGACCTGGAGGCCGTGGCCCTGCAACGCCAGGGCGAGCTGGGCATCTGGGCCTCGCTGCTGGGTCAGGAGGCGGCCCAGATCGGTTCTGGCCGCGCGCTGACCGACGCCGACATGGCCTTCCCCACCTACCGCGAGCACGGCGTGGCCTGGTGCCGCGACGTCGACCCCGTGAAGCTGCTCGGGTTGTTCAGGGGAGTGAACCACGGCGGGTGGGACCCGAAGGAGCACAACTTCCACCTCTACACGATCGTGATCGGTAGCCAGACGCTGCACGCGGTCGGCTACGCGATGGGCATCCAGCGCGACGACGCCAACGCCGCCACCATCGTCTACTTCGGCGACGGCGCGACCTCACAGGGCGACGTCAACGAGTCGTTCATCTGGGCCAGCGTGTTCAACGCGCCCATCGTGTTCTTCTGCCAGAACAACCAGTGGGCCATCTCCGAGCCGCTGGAGAGGCAGACCCGCATCCCCCTCTACCGCCGCGCCTCCGGCTTCGGCTTCCCCGGCATCCGGGTCGACGGCAACGACGTGTTCGCCTGCCTGGCGGTGACCCGCAAGGCGCTCGAAGCGGCCCGCACCGGGCAGGGGCCGACGCTCGTCGAGGCGTTCACGTACCGGATGGGGGCCCACACCACCACCGACGACCCGACCCGTTACCGGGTGGCCAGCGAGCTGGAGGCGTGGAAGCTCAAGGACCCGATCGAGCGGGTCAAGGCGTACCTGTTCAAGAACGAGCATGCCGACCAGGAGTTCTTCGACTCCGTGGCCGCCGAGGCCGACCAGCTCGGCGCCGACCTGCGCCGGCGCTGCCTGGCGTTGCCCGACCCCGGGCCGCTCGCCATCTTCGACCACGTCTACAGCGAGCCCCACGCGCTGATGGAGCAGGAGCGCGCCCAGTTCGCCGCGTATTTGGAGGGGTTCCAGGCATGACGACCATGAGCCTGTCCAAGGCGCTCAACGAGGGCATGCGCAAGGCCATGGAGGACGACCCCAAGGTCCTCATCATGGGGGAGGACGTCGGCAAGCTGGGCGGCGTCTTCCGGGTCACCGACGGGCTGCAGAAGGACTTCGGCGAGGACCGCGTCATCGACACGCCGCTGGCCGAGTCGGGCATCATCGGCACCGCGATCGGTCTGGCGCTGCGCGGGTACCGCCCGGTGTGCGAGATCCAGTTCGACGGCTTCGTCTTCCCGGCCGCCGACCAGATCATCACGCAGCTGGCCAAGATGCCGATGCGCTCGCTCGGCGCGATCAAGCTGCCGGTCGTCGTCCGCATCCCCTGCGGTGGCGGCATCGGCGCGGTCGAGCACCACAGCGAGTCGCCGGAGGCGTACTTCACCCACACGGCCGGCCTGCGGGTAGTGGCGTGCTCCAACCCGGCCGACGCGTACACGATGATCCAGCAGGCCATCCGCAGCGACGACCCGGTGATCTTCTTCGAGCCCAAGCGCCGCTACTGGGAGAAGGCCGACGTCGACACCTCCTCCGCCGACTGGTGGACACCGCTGCACGCGGCCAGGACCGTACGCCAGGGGTCCGACGTCACGCTGCTGGCCTACGGGCCGATGGTCAAGACGTGCCTGGAGGCGGCCGCGGCGGCCGCGGAGGACGGGCGTTCGCTGGAGGTGATCGACCTGCGCTCGCTCAACCCGCTGGACGAGCCCGCGGTCATGGACTCCGTACGCCGGACCGGGCGGGCCGTGATCGTGCACGAGGCGCCGGTCAACAGCGGCTTCGGCGCGGAGCTCGCGGCCAGGATCACGGAGCGGTGCTTCTACCACCTGGAGGCTCCGGTGCTGCGCGCCGGTGGCTTCTCGACCCCCTACCCCCCGTCGAAGCTGGAGGAGCACTACCTGCCCGATCTGGACCGGGTGCTCGACGCTGTCGACCGGACCTTCGGTTACTGAGGGGAGTGCGATGCGACGCGAGTTCAAGCTCCCCGACGTCGGCGAGGGCCTGACGGAGGCGGAGATCGTCCGCTGGCACGTCAAGGCGGGCGACGAGGTCAAGGTCAACCAGATCGTCGTGGAGATCGAGACGGCGAAGTCCATCGTGGAGCTGCCCATCCCGTGGGACGGCGTGGTCGGGGCCCTGCTGGCGGAGGAGGGCCGCACGGTCGAGGTCGGCATGCCGATCATCGCCGTGGACACGGCGGAGCCGGGCGGTGAGCCCGCGCGCCCGTCGGCCGAGGACGCCGAGAAGGTGGTGCCCAATCCGCCGGAGGAGGGCGCGGTAGAGCCCGGGACCCACGGCAGCCCGGCGCCGAAGGAGGAGCGCCAGTCGGTCCTGGTCGGCTACGGCGTCAAGACCGGGGCCACCAGGCGCCGTCCGCGCAAGGAGCCGCCGTCGCGCGGCATCCCGGCCAACCCGGTGGCGAACCCGTCCCGGGTGGAGGTGGACGGCCCGCCGTCCGCGGCCCCGGCAGCGCAGGGCCCGCCGCCCGCCGCTCCCGCGCCGCCGCGGCGTCCCGCCGTCCTGGCCAAGCCCCCGGTGCGCAAGCTGGCCAAGGACCTCGGCGTCGACCTGTCGGAGGTCTCGGGCACGGGCCCCGAGGGCTCGATCACCCGCGAGGACGTCCACGCCGCAGCCGCGGGGCCGCAGCCGGTCGCCACGCGGCCGCAGGAGGGGGAGGAGCGCATCCCGGTCAAGGGCGTGCGCAAGATGACCGCCCAGGCCATGGTGGCCAGCGCGTTCACCGCCCCCCACGTGAGCACGTGGCTGCAGGTGGACATGACCGAGACGATGGAGGCGGTGCGGCGGCTGCGCGCCCTGCCCGACTTCGCCGAGGTCAAGGTCTCGCCGCTGCTGCTGGTGGCCAAGGCGATGCTGACCGCGGTACGCCGCCACCCCCTGATCAACTCGTCGTGGGACGAGGCGGCCCAGGAGATCGTGGTCAGGCACTACGTGAATCTCGGCATCGCCGCGGCCACCCCGCGCGGGCTGGTGGTGCCCAACGTCAAGAACGCCCACACCCTGGCGCTGCCCGAGCTGGCCGCGGCGCTGGCCGAGCTCACCGAGACGGCCAGGGCGGGCCGTACGCAGCCGGTGGAGATGTCCGGCGGCACGATCACCATCACCAACATCGGCGTGTTCGGCGTCGACGGCGGCACCCCGATCCTCAACCCCGGCGAGTCGGCCATCCTCGGCTTCGGGCAGGTCAGGGACATGCCGTGGGTGGTCGACGGCCAGCTCGCGGTGCGCAAGGTGGCCACCCTGTCGCTCTCGTTCGACCACCGGATCGTGGACGGCGACCTCGGCTCGTCGTTCCTGCGCGACGTCGGCGCCATGCTGGAGGATCCCCTCCGCATGCTCGCCTGGAGCTGAATCCGGCGGCCGCCGGGAGGACCCCTCCCCCGGCGGCCGCCGTGGCGGGACACCCGCACCCACTCATGCCAGAGCGGCAGGACCCGCCCTCAGATACATCGATAAAGTGACCGGCATGATCCGCCACATCGCGATGTTCACCTGGACCGCAGAGGCCACCGACGAGCAGAAGGCCGCCGTGGCCACCGCGCTCGACGAACTGCCCGGCCTCATCCCGCAGATCCGCTCCTTCGCCGCCGCCCCCGACGCGGGCATCAGCCAGGGCAACTACGACTTCGCGGTGGTGGCCGACTTCGACAGTGCCGACGACTTCCTGGTCTACCGCGACGACCCGCGGCACCAGGCGGTCATTGCCGAGCGCATCAAGCCGATCCTCGCCTCGCGCGCCGCCGCGCAGCTGAGCCTCTAGATCTCCGGCGGCCGGTTCTCGCGGTGCATCAGCCGGTCGTCCGACGTGCGGCCCCGCCTCGGGGCCAGCACGACGCTCAGCACGATGCCCGCGCCACCGACGATCATGAAGATGAGGCCCACGATGTCCATGTGGACGGCATCTCCGAACACGTCAGGCTCGATCGCGAACCTCAGGATGGCGCCGAGCGTGAGGAAGAAGATGCTGACCCCGACACCCATGAGCGACCTCCAGGCAATGAGCGAGTACAGCCAGGGTCATACCCGGGTATAGATGGTCCACCCGTCGCAATCAGGCCAGGCACGACAGCGGCAGGCCGCCGTTGCAGGTGATCACGTCGAGCACGGCGGCGGCCAGGTCGATCGGCGCGCCGAGCGGCTGTCCGTCGAGCTCGGCGTAGGCGCGGTACAGGTTGCCCGCTCGGAGTCAAGCAGGCCGCCCCACTCGCCGAGGTCCGTCTCCCGGCCGTCTCCACGGGGCCCCGCCGCCCTGGCGCGCCGCGGGGTCCCCTGGACGAACCGAAGAAACCCCTCGACCCGGTCGTACGCCTCGGGCCCGCACTCCTGGCGGCCCCACTCGACGTCCGGTGACCAGGCGCCGAGGTAGCTCGGCACGCCGTCGGCGAGGATCTGCTCGCGCGCGCCCTCGCGGCCGACGATCGTGGCCCGCTGCCGTCGGGCTGCAGATAGGCGTGGACGCCGTCGGACACCTCCTCGACGCGCGGCGGCGGCAGCGGATGGTCGTGGGAAGGCGA
The DNA here is from genome assembly GCF_004348995.1 of Nonomuraea terrae. Classification (GTDB taxonomy): domain Bacteria; phylum Actinomycetota; class Actinomycetes; order Streptosporangiales; family Streptosporangiaceae; genus Nonomuraea; species Nonomuraea terrae. The sequence goes on along the minus strand of NZ_SMKQ01000002.1, from coordinate 7,967 downwards.
GCTCATGGGAGGGGGAGGCGGGCCTTCCACGTCGATATCCGGCGAGTATCCAGTTCTCATGGCAGAACGCCCGCGCATACTCGCGCGGGCGTTCTGGCGGTGCGGTGGGCCGGTGCGGCCTAGAAGGCCTCCTCCGGGAGCTCCATGAGCTCCAGGCCGGTGGAGGTGAGCACGCGCCGCTCGGCGGCCATCCGGGGCAGCACGGTCCTGGCGAAGAACGACGCCGCGCCGACCTTGCCCTGGTAGAACGGGTCCTCGGCCTCCGACAGCCGGGCCAGGGCCACCTCGGCCTGGCGCAGCAGCAGCCAGCCGATCACCAGGTCGCCCAGCGCGAGCAGGAACCGGGTGGTGTTCAGGCCGACCTTGTAGACCTCCGAGGCCGACTCCATCGAGCTGATCGCCCAGCCCGCCATGGTGTCGCCCATGACCTTGACGTCCGCGGCGGCCTCGGCGAGCAGCTTGCGCTCCTCCTTGAGCCGCCCGTTGCCCGCCTCGGAGCCGGCGAACTCGTTGATCTCGGCCAGCAGCCTGCCGACCGCGGCGCCCCGGTTGCGCAGGATCTTCCTGAAGAACAGGTCCATGCCCTGGATCGCCGTCGTGCCCTCGTACAGGGAGTCGATCTTGGCGTCGCGGATGTACTGCTCGATCGGGTAGTCCTGCAGGTAGCCGGAGCCGCCGAGCGTCTGCAGCGAGCGCGAGAGCATCTCGTACGACCGCTCGGAGCCGACGCCCTTGACCAGCGGCAGCAGCAGGTCGTTCATCTCCTCGGCCTGCCGGTCGTCCGGGTTGATCAGCAGGGTGTCCTGGAACGTGGCGGTGTAGAGCACCAGGGCGCGCATGCCCTCGGTGTACGCCTTCTGCAACATGAGCTCGCGCCGGACGTCCGGGTGGTGGGTGATGGGCACCCGGGGGGCGGTCTTGTCGCTCTGCCGCGTCAGGTCGGCGCCCTGCAGGCGGGCCTTGGCGTACTCCAGGGCGTTGAGGTAGCCGGTGGAGAGCGTGGCGATGGCCTTGGTGCCGACCATCATGCGGGCGTGCTCGATGACCATGAACATCTGCTTGATGCCCTCGTGCACGTCGCCGACCAGCCAGCCGACGGCCGGGTGCTTGTCACCGAAGGTGAGCTCGCAGGTCGTGGAGACCTTCAGGCCCATCTTCTTCTCGACGTTGGTGACGTAGACGCCGTTGCGCTCGCCCAGCTCGCCGGTCTCCAGGTCCACGTGGTACTTCGGTACCAGGAACATCGACAGGCCCTTGGTGCCGGGGCCGTGGCCCTCGGGGCGGGCCAGCACGAGGTGGAAGATGTTCTCCGACATGTCGTGCTCGGCGCTGGTGATGAAGCGCTTGACGCCCTCGATGTGCCAGGTGCCGTCGGGCTGCCGCACCGCTCTGGCCCGGCCGGCGCCGACGTCGGAGCCGGCGTCCGGCTCGGTGAGGACCATCGTGGCGCCCCAGTTGCGCTCGATGGCCAGCTCGGCGAAGCGCTTCTGCTCCTGCGTGCCGAGCTTCCACAGCGTGTAGGCGAAGTTGGGGCCGGCCGCGTACATGTAGAGGGCCGGGTTCGCGCCCAGCACCATCTCGGCGGTGGCCCAGGCGAGGCTGCGCGGGATGCCGGGGCCGCCCAGGTCGGCGGGCAGATCGAGGGCCGCCCAGCCGCCGTCGACCAGGGCCTTGTAGGACTTCTTGAAGCCCTCCGGCACCTTGACGGTGGCGGTGGCCGCGTCGAACACGGGCGGGTTCCTGTCGCCCTCTTCGAAGGAGTCGGCCAGTACGCCGGTCGCGAGGCGGTTGACTTCGTCGAGGATGCTGCGGGCGACGTCCTCGTCCATGTCCGCGAAGGGCCCGGTGCCGAGGATCTCGCGTCTGCCGAACACCTCGAAGAGGTTGAACTCCAGGTCGCGCAGGTTGCTCTTGTAGTGGCCCATGGGCGTCGATCTCCTTGAACCGAGGGGTTGTACCGGCGAGTAACCTTACTCCCGAATGCTACCCGCGGGTAACCAGGGGCATGCATGGCATGCTCGTCGTCATGGACGCCGAAGAACTCGCCACCCGGTGGCGTGAGCGACTGGAATCGTGGGCGATCCCCGACGAGATCCTGGCCAAGGCTCCCGTCGATCCGTGGAGTCACTCGCCGCAGAGGTTCGGCACCCGTACCGACCGGGCGCTGGCCGAGCCCGACGACGGCTCCACCATGCAGCGCCTGGCGGAGGCCCTCCCCGAGGAGGGCACGCTGCTCGACGTGGGCGCCGGAGCGGGGGCCTCCTCCCTGCCGCTGCGCGGCCGGATCGGCCATCTGTACGCGGTGGACACCTCGCGGGCCATGCTCGACGGGCTGACCTCGCGGGCCGAGAAGCTGGGCGTCCCCGTCACCGCGGTCGAAGGCCGCTGGCCCGACGTGGCCGACCGGGTGCCGGTGGCCGACGTGAGCGTGGCCGCGCACGTCGTCTACAACGTGCCCGATCTGGCCCCGTTCCTGCGCGCGCTCGACTCCAGGACGAAGGGCAGGGTCGTGCTGGAGCTGACCCACCGCCACCCCATGAGCTGGCTGACGCCGCTGTGGCAGCACTTCCACGGCATCGACCGGCCGGTGCGGCCGGTTGCGGAAGACTGCGTGGCGCTGGCGGCGGCGCTCGGCTTCGCCGTGCGGGTGGAGGAGCGAGAGGCGCCGCTCGAACGGTTCTCCTCGCTGGAGGAACTGGCCGCCAGCGCGTGCCGGCGGGCCTGCCTCGACCCCGCGCGGGCCGACGAGGTGGCCGCGACCGCGCTGGAGCTCGGCATGTGGCCCCTGCCCCGCGACCGGTGGGTCACCATCTGGTGGGAATGATCCTCACATGGGCCCTGTTCACCCTTTGAGCCTCAGGGCTCCCGGACGAGACGCGCCGTACCCGGACACGCCAAGACGACGCATCCGTGTAGGTCTCAGGTCCAGGAGAGTCATCTCAATGGCATGGATCGTTCTCGTGCTGGCCGGCCTCTTCGAGGTCGCCATGGCGCTGTCGCTCAAACTCAGCAACGGTTTCACCCATCTGTGGTGGAGCCTGTCGTTCCTCACCACGGCCGTGCTCAGCTTCGGCCTGCTCTCGTACGCCATCAAAACGCTTGAAGTGGGCACCGCGTACGCCGTCTGGACGGGCATCGGGGCGGCGGGCACGGCGGTGCTCGGCATGCTCCTGCTGGGCGATCAGGTCTCGGCGGGGCGGCTGCTCTTCATCGGCCTGATCCTGGCCGGGGTGATCGGGTTGCGAACACTCGCTTGACGGCTTAGGCGGTGTCGCGATTGGGTGACGGCATGATCGAGATTCATGCCGTCACCATCGACGCCGCCGACCCGTACGCGATCGCCTCCTGGTGGAGCAAGGTCACCGGGCTTCCTCTGGGGGAGGGCGACAAGCCCGGCGACGACGACGTCGTGCTGCGCACCAGGCAGGACCCGTTCCTGCTGTTCCAGCGCGTCCCCGAGGGCAAGACGGTCAAGAACCGGCTGCACCTCGACGTCAACGGCACCGAGGGCAGGACCCGCGACCAGGAGGTCGAGTGGCTGCTGGGCCAGGGCGCGACGGTCTTCGAGGACCACCGCAAGCCCGACGGCAGCGGCTGGGTGACCATGCTCGACCCCGAGGGCAACGAGTTCTGCGTCTGCCGTAGCCAGGCGGAGCGGGAGTCGCAGGTCTGAGGTCAGCGGGCTGACTGCGCTCGTCCCTTCATCGTGACGGTCAGAATGCCGGCGATCAGGTAGACGAGCGCGCCGTGCCACAGGGAGTCCACGGCCGCGCCGAAGACGCCCTCGCCGTCGAGCACGAGCTGCACCGGGTAGTCCAGCACGGCCGTGATGCCGGCCGGCAGGAGCGAGAACTTCCACGGGTGCTGCAACGACCACAGGCGGGCCTGGCGGGTCACCCGGTCGCCCTCGTTCGGCCGCGCGACCGACCCGATCGCGGCGATCAGGGCGAACAGGCTGATGCCCAGCCCCAGCGCCCAGGACAGGTCGCCGCCGCCCGTCACCAGGCCGAGGCCGAAGCTGGTCGCGGAGACGACGCCGCCGCCGATGGCGGCGGCCTTCCAAGGAGCGCCGCGCAGCGCGGCGCCCGACAGCGAGACCTCATCGCGTCGACTGATTTCGTTCATGTCCTCATGCTGTCTTTTGACCCACCCTGGGGGCATCGGGGACGGACCCTGAACCGTCCCTGACATGATGCGGGACATGAGGAACATCGAAATTGTGCGGCTTGGCCCGGACGAGGGGGAGCGGCTGAAGCACGTACGGCTGCGCGCGCTGCGCGACACGCCGGACGCCTTCGCCTCCACCTACGAGAGCGAGAGCGCCTTCCCGGCCGAGACCTGGGCCGAACGCCTGACGAACCCGGAGTCGCGCTGGTGGGTGGCCCGCGCCGGCGACGGCACGGACGTGGGCCTGGTGTGCCTGCGCATGGAGGAGACCGGGGGACACCTGCTGTCCATGTGGGTCGCGCCGGAGGCCAGGGGGTCGGGCGCCGGCTCCCGGCTGGTGGACGCGGCCGTCGCCTGGACCCGCGACGCCGGCGCCGAACGGGTGCGGCTGTGGGTCGTGGACGCCAACGAGGGCGGCCGCGCGTTCTACCTCCGCAAGGGGTTCACGCCGAGCGGCCGGACCGGCGTGCTGACCCGCGAGTCCGGCCCCGACTCCCCTGAGACCGAGTACGTGATGTCGCTGATCTTCCGCCAGGCCCGCAGGGACGACGTGCCCGCGATCGTCGCCATGCTGGCCGACGACCCGCTCGGGGCCCGGCGCGAGGGCGACCCCGCCGACGAGCGCTACCTGGCCGCCTTCGACCGGATCGACGCCGACCCGTACGACGAGCTGATCGTGGCCGAGATCGACGGCAAGGTGGTGGGCACGATGCAGCTGACGTACCTGGCCGGGCTGTCACGGCTGGGCGCCGAGCGCTGCCAGATCGAGGCCGTACGCGTCGCCGCCTCCGCCCGGAGCCAGGGCCTCGGCGGCAAGATGATCCGGTGGGCGATCGACCGGGCGCGCGCCCGCGGGTGCGCGCTGGTGCAGCTGACCTCCGACAAGTCCCGCGCCGAAGCCCACCGCTTCTACGACCGGCTCGGCTTCGTCCAGTCCCACGTGGGTTACAAGCTCGCCCTATGAGATGGGGCTGAGCTCCACCAGGTTGTCGTGGAAGCCGGGCCCCCGGCCCATGTCACCGTCCCGCTCGGCCACGACGGCGTTGGGGTTGGCGCCGCCGGGGCTGAGCTTGGGCCAGCGGCCCTTCGGCGAGGCCACCACCCCGGCGGCCACCCGGTCGCTGATCTCCACGTCGGCCAGGAACCCGCCGCCGTCGTTGTGCACGCGCACCCGCTGCCCGGCGCTCAGCCCGCGGGCCGCCGCGTCGGCCGGGTTGACCAGCACCACCGGGTCCTTGGCCCGCCGCCGCAGCTCGGGGTTGTTGCCGAAGGTCGTGTTGAGGAACGTGTGCGGCGCCGGCGTCACCAGCGTCAACGGGTACGCCGAGCGCCCCGCCGAGGCCGTGTGCGACGGCACGTACGCCTGCCCGGCCGGCGGGAAGCGCAGCCGCCCCGACGGCGTCGGAAAGCCCTCGGCGAACGGCGCGAACGGCTGGGGGTAGTTCATCCGCACCCAGCCCTCCTTGCGCAGCCGGTCGAGCGTGATGCCCTCCAGCGACGGGTGCCCGCTCGACAGCAGCTGCTCGGCCAGCTCCAGGTCCGAGTCGAACAACGACGGCTCGGTCATCCCCATGTGCGCAGCCAGCCTGCGGAACGTCTCCGTCGTCGACAGGCACTCGCCCGGCGGCTCCACGGCAGGCTCGTTCCACAGCAGGTACAGGTGGCCGTAACCGGCGTGCAGGTCGTGGTGCTCGGTCTGCATGGTGGCCGGCAGCACGATGTCGGCGTAGTCGACGGTGTCGGTCGGGAACTGCTCCATGACCACCGTGAACAGGTCCTCGCGTTCGAGCTGCCGCCGGATCGCGTTCGCGTCGGGCGTGGAGCCGACCGGGTTGGCGGCGTACACCCACAGGCACTTGACGTCGTCGAGCTGCGAGGCCAGCTTGCTCATCACCCGGGTGCGCACCGGCTTGGCCAGCAGGTCGTCGCGGGTGTCGATGGTGAAACGCACGTGGTCGCTGGTCGAGTACGCCACCCCGCCGCCCGGGTGCCGCCAGTCGCCGGTCACGCCGGGGATCGCGGCGATCGTGCGCAGCGCGGTGCCGCCGCCCTTGTGCCGCTGCAGGCCCTGCGTGGCCCGGATCGCGGTCGGCCGGGTGTGCGCCAGCCTCATCCCCAGCCTGTGGACGGCCTCGGCCGGGATGCCGGTGATCTCCGCCACCCGCTCGACGGGGTGGCTCAGGATCTCCTGCCGGAAGTCCTCCCAGCCCTCGGTGTGCTCGGCCAGGAACTCCTCGTCCTGCGCGTTCTCCGCCAGCACCACGTTGAGCAGGCCGAGCGCGAGCGCCGCGTCGGTGCCCGGCCTGATCGCCAGGTGCTCGTCGGCCTGGTCGGCCGTCCTGGTGCGGATCGGGTCGATGGCGACGACGTGGGCGCCGTCCGCGCGGGCGTCCTGGATGAACTTCCACAGGTGGTGGCCGCTGGTCAGCGTGTTCGTGCCCCACAGCAGGATCAGCTTGGACAGCGCGAAGTTCTCCGGGTCCATGCCGGCCGCGGTGCCGTTCGTCCGCCGCAGGCCGGTGCTGCCGGCCGCCGAGCAGATGTTCAGCCAGTGCTTGGAGGCTCCCAGCATGTTCCAGAACCGCCGCCCTGCCACGCCCTCACAACCCTGCAGGTAGCCGAGCGTGCCGGTGCCGAGGTAGGGCCAGACGGCCTCGCCGCCGTGCTGCTCGACGATGCCGCGCAGCCGTACGGAGATCTCGTCGAGCGCCTCGTCCCACGTGATCCGCTCGAACTGCCCGGACCCCTTCGGCCCGGTACGCCGCATCGGGTACAGGATGCGGTCATCAGCCTGCGTGTGCTCCAGATACCGGTTGACCTTCACGCAGAGTGCGCCCCTGGTGTAGGGCTGGTCGGGGTTGCCCCGGAGCTTGACGGCCTTGCCGTTCTCGACGGTGACCACCCACGAACAGGTATCCGGGCAGTCCAGCGGACAAGCCCCCAAAACCCTCAGTTCACCCGACATGCGTTACAGCGTATGCCGGGGAAATACGGAGGTGAACGGGGGAAGGCGACCGTGTAGCCTGCCACCTGCGACGGGGACGACTCAGGACACTGCAAGCTAGACGACGTACAGGTCCGGCCGGGAAGGTGCAGAATCACTGTCGGTGGCCGATATCAGCGCACGAGATGACACGGAGGACCTCGAGAAAGGGGATCCCGCCGTGGCCCAGTCACGCTCCGACACCGACGTCTACGTCGTCGAGCCGCTGCTGCCCCAGCGCCTGCGGCGGCCGTCCGACCTGCTGCGCTTCTTCGCCACGCTCATCGTGCTGGCCGCGGTCGTCCTGCTCGCCCTGGTCGCCAAGCAGACGCTGATCGGCCTTGAGGCCGACGTCAAGGAGGGCGCCGAGCTCGTACCGCCGCTCGGCCGGATCGCCGCCTTCCTCGGCGGCGCGGCCGTGCTCATCGTGCCCGCCGCCTTCGCCGTCGAGCGCGTCTTCCACCGCGACGGCCTGCGGGTCGCCGAAGGGCTGATCGCCGCCATCATCGGCATGGCCGGGTCGTTCCTGCTCGGGCAGTGGCTCATCTCCGGCACCCTCGACGACCTGCGCGTGCTGCTCACCGGCGACCGCACCATCGAGCCGCTCAACACCCTGCTCACCTCGGTCGTCGCGTACGCCACCGCCGTCCGCATCTCCCGCCGCCCCACCTGGCGGATGCTGATGTGGACCACGATCGCCCTCTACATCCTGGCGTTCTTCTCCGGCCGCCAGATCACCATCCCCAGCGCCATCGTCACGGTCCTGGTCGGCATGGCCATCGGCTACGCCACCCTGTACGGCGTCGGCAGCCCCAAC